>CP046178.1:1037507-1360009 GCA_014075255.1 Gammaproteobacteria bacterium | reverse complement strand
CTTCTAATTTTTGGAAACGTGTTTACGATGCAAAATAATACTGATGCAATTCTAATTTTTGGTGCAACATCGGCCGTGGCGCAAGTATTAGCAAAACTACATGCGCAGGCTGGAGATCCTTTGCTGCTTATTGCAAGAAATCAAGAACGATTAGAAAGTATTGCAGCAGATCTTCGCGCCCGCTCCACTCAACCTGTTAAATGCATCAATACGGACTTGGCGTTGGTGGATCAACACCCTAATTTGATGCAGGATATAGCAGAACAGTTTGGCGGTATAAGTAAGTACTATTTTTTTTATGGAGTACTGCCTGATCAGAAAGCCTGTGAAGGTTCATGGGATCTAGCCTACGATGCACTAAACACAAATTTTCTAAGCAAAGCTTCGTTATTGACTTATGTTGCAAACAAGGTTGAGAAAGAAACTAACCGGAGCTTAATAATTGTTTCGTCTGTAGCAGGTGATCGTGGTCGACAATCAAACTATATATATGGTGCAAGTAAAGGTGCATTAAGTATGTTTGTGCAAGGATTGAGAAATCGATTGCAGAAAGCGGACTGTTCGGTAACTACAATCAAGCCAGGTTTTATCGATACACCTATGACAAAAGAATTTGATAAGAACATTCTTTGGGCGACGCCTGAGCAGGTTGCCAATGATATCTTTAAGGCTTCTATGAAGGGTCGAGATGTAATATACAGCCCATGGTTTTGGCGTTATATAATGTTTATTATCAGGTGTATTCCTGAAGGCATTTTCAAAAAACTAAGTCTTTAGTCATATATTTAAGGATTATATTACGCATGAGCAGCTTTATACCGCTGATACTTTTTACAGTACTGACAAATTTCGCATCACAAATCTTGCTAAAAAAAGGCATGACGATGATCGATAAATTTGAAGTATCAATTTCTGGATTTATATCATCAGCTACTGATATTATTTTTAATTGGTATGTTATTACTGGTTTGTTGGTAATGGTTATTAGTATGGCATCGCATCTGGTGGTTCTTTCGCGCGTTGAGATAAGTTATGCCTATCCTTTTTTAGGTTTATCGTTTGTGTTAGTAACAATGTGGGGATATTTAGTATTGCAAGAAGGTGTTAATTTCTGGCGTATACTCGGTGTGCTGTTGATTTGTGCGGGCGTTGCTGTGGTTGCGCGCACTTAGTAATTGTAGTTAATAAGGAATTGTTTGTAATATGAAACATATAATATTTGGCGGTGATGGATTTCTAGGGACTGAGTTGACTAAAAAGTTATGTGCGCGGAATGAGAATGTACTTATCTGTGACAGAAAACAAACTTTGTCGTCCGGAATTTACGAAAGCGAGTTCGTGACGTACTTAAAGATGAATGTTATCAATAAAGAAACGTTTCAAGAGATTAAGGTTGAGGAAGGTGATGTTGTTTATCACTTTGCAGCTGAATTATTAGTGCCCATCATAAAAAGAGCAAAACGAAAAGAATACTTTTGGCAGGCGCTATATGTAGGCACTCAAAATGTTTTTGATTTTATGCAAGAGCATGGCTTGCGTAATCTTATTTATTACACAACAGATATGGTGTATGGACATACCCTTGAAGATCCGCGTTTTGAGTCGCACCCAAGAGCACCATTAGGCCCTTATGGGGAAGCTAAATATCAAACTGAATTGCTTTGTGAAAAATATCGCACAAAAGGTTTCAATATTCCTATATTTAGACCGCGCTTAATAATTGGTCCTGGTCGCTTAGGCATATTAGAAAAGTTATTCAAACTTATAGATAAGAATCTTCCTGTCCCCACTATTGGTAACGGCAAGAATTATTATCAATTTATTTCTGTTAGTGACTGTGCAGATGCTTGTTTGTGTGCTGTTGAAGCGGGATTTCCTAATGAGGAATATAATCTTGGTTCACTTAATCCACCAACTGTTAATCAACTACTTGGGACGTTAATTAAAACTGCTGGAAGTAAGTCGTTCTTAATTCCGACGCCTGCTCCTATTGTTAAGTTTGTTCTTGAAATATTTGATCGCATTAATTTTCCGATAATGGATCCGGAGCAGTATTTAATTGCAGACGAAACATGTGTGCTAGATGTTAGTAAAGGCGAGCGAGAGCTTAATTGGGTACCAAAAGATGGTGATATCGATATGTTACTAGCAGCGTATAGGGACTACAAGAAGGGTTCTAATCAATCACTCTAAGAGGGCTGAAGCAGTAGCTCAGCTAAATTGTTTTGAAACGTGTAGAAATCTGGGATGGTTGGCGAGGAATTGCGATTAGTTTTCTGCTAATTGGGCATTTTTTTGATATCGAATGGATTTGGGAAGATCGCTTAGGTGTAGATATCTTCTTCGTCCTTTCTGGAATGCTGATGAGCAAAATCTTATTCGAGAAGCGGTTAAATTTAAAGGATTTTTATATTCGACGCTTCAGTCGTATTTTGCCTGTTTTATTTTTGTTTGTATTTGTTGTCTATATATTTGAAACAATCGTAGGTCATGAATATTTAACACGAGAAATATTTGCTAATTTAACCTTTATTAGAACGTATTATCCAAGCGTTCCTCATATTTGGGATGTTAATACTCCGACCGGGCATTTGTGGTCGTTGAATGTGGAAGAACACGCTTATGTATTAATGAGTGTTATGACTGTTATATTTCTACGCAATAAATTAGCCGCTACATGTTTAGTTATGCTTGGATTTTTATCTATTGCAATTTGTTTTTACAAATATTTAAATTTGGAGAATTCAGGTTTGGAGAATTCAGTTGAGGTGTTTCGTATACGAACAGAGTGTGCAATCAGCTTCATATTTTTGTCTGCAGGATATAATTTAATTAAAAATAGTTTGGCATTGCGGGTGCATGCAATCATCCCTTTTTTAACATTTGGAGCAGTGATTTTATGCTACATAGTAAAACCTGTACCAGGATGGCTAAGTTTTTCGCTAGCCCCAATATTGCTCGCATTCACAGTTAATCACTTAGAGGATACATCTGGACTGTTTCGCAACTTATTGAGTTTAAAGTATTTGCGCTTACTTGGTGTTTGGTCGTACTCAATTTACCTATGGCAGCAGCTTTTTTATCAATATAGTTATAAATTACCAGGCGGAGAATTATCTGGTTTCATTCTGTCGATTATAGTAGGTGCAATATCATTTCATCTCTATGAAAATCCTGTTCGATCATGGATTAATAAGCGCTTTACAAATAAATCTTATACTTTGCAGCAAAGATAATTTAGATGGAAATCAAGAGTAAATCACAGAGCATTTCGTCATTTAATAATATGTTAAATAAGCTTTGTTATATTTTCATTATTTTTTCAAGTTTATTTTTCTTTTTAGTCTGTATGAATTCACAAGATCAAAATTGGGACATGTTGGGATATGCGGCTTCTGCGTTGACCTTGGATAACCAAGAGCCTGAGATCGTGCATGAATACTTGTATAGAGAACTACAGAATTATGTGTCCGAGGAGGACTTTGAGAAGCTAACTAAAAAAGATAGTTATAGAAAATTAATGAGTGAGGATTCGGATGCTTTTAATCAACAAATTCCTTATTATAAAATTAGAATTGTCTTTGTAGGATTAATTTTTATTTTAGTAAGTTTAGGCGTTAATATATTTACCGCTGGCCACGTGATTACGGCAGCTGCAGCAGCATTGGGGCTAGTTGTATTTTTTCACGCGTATCGTAATGAAATCAAACCTGTATTTTTCAGAGCGCTATTGCCTTTGCTATTCGTACTAACTGGGGTGATTGATGCAGGGCAGAAGACTTCTGCCGATTCTTTAGCATATTGTTGGCTTGGCTTGATTTGTTACGCGTTTATTAGAAAGCATTGGGCAGTTTTCCCCCTGTTAGTACTTTCAGTATTGATACGTACGGATATGGTGATATTTGTATTGCTTGTTCTTACATATTATTTTGCAATCAAACCTGAATGGCGAGTGCAGGCTTGTGTGTCAGTTGCAGCAACAGCCGTTTTATATTTTGGTGTGAATGAATTGGTTGGGAATTATGGTTGGAGTACGGTATTTTACTTCGTTTTTATCAGCGATATGCTTGCCGCACATCCATTAGAATTCTCAAATTTAGGCGTGAGTCTGCAGCAATATTTTACCGTAGTTTTAAGAAATAGCATTAAAGTTGTTAATGAAGATAGGTTTTGGGTGTTTGTTCTAAATGTTTTGCTGCAACTTATTCTATTTTTTCGTATGAAGAATTTTAAATCACTTAATAAAAAAACTATTATTGAATTAATGGAGAATCCAGTAACTGCTCTTACGATGATTTCTTGTGGGTATATAGCTATTCATTATCTGTTATTTCCAGTGCTGTGGTCGAGATTCTTTATAGGTCAATATATGATTGCTGCATTGGGGTTAATCTATATTTTAACTCGTTTGATTGAAAGAGACACAGCAAGCTACGAAAGAATTGATACCACATAATTCTATTAATTAAAGTTTAAGGAGATTGTCTATAGAGGTTTAGATTCTCAGCTTATAATTAGGGAATTTCGTATCGAAAGCAGGTACTTAGTCATTCATTCAACTTCAAGCTTAAGTGTAGTTGTTATGTACAAAAGCTCAATAACCTACTGATGAATAGTGAGTTATCCATACGTCTAATGACAGATTTAGTGAACTACGTCACGAGATAGTAAATCTATTAAATTCAAGGTTTTACACGATATTAGAAGTTGGTATACTCTGCACAGAGAAGAGGTTCAGTATTATTCAGTTTTACTAGGGAGAGTTAACTATGATTAAGAAGTTTTTTGTAATATGCGTACTGGGATTTGTTTTTCTTCCAGTTAACGCATGGGCGCTTGCCAAAATTAAATACGATATTTACAGCCCAGGTTACGGCTATAGCCAAATACATGGTAATACTAGTATCAAAAAGTTATCAGGCACTCTAACTGGATACTGGGATGATACTGTTGGTAAATTTTCTCAGGTACAAGGCTGGTTAAAAGGTCGGTATGGTCGTGTTGATTTTTCTGGTGGCTATCTAAACTTCGATGGCAGTGGTTCGCTTTATGGCACTGTAACAAAGTATGGTTACTCTGGTATATCAACATATAAGGGCGGTTTCCACTTTGCAGACGCTGGATGGTATGGCGGATACTACAACAATGTTGTGACTGAAGATTATTTAAAAATATGGGGTGGTGGTAAATTTTGGAAATCATTCACACCTTACTATGGTGATTGGGTCTACAACAGTAAATACAAAAAATGGCTTGGGGCAGATCTATATGGTCATGGAACGAAAGTGCCAGAGCCTGCAACATTGGGCTTAATGGGATTAGGCTTACTTGGATTAGGTTTGGTTCGCCGTAAGAAGCAAAAAAATATATAAAACTAATATGTTATTTGAAAAAGCCCACTTGTTAGTGGGCTTTTTTTTGTCTGATTGCTAAGGTGGCATTAACCAAACTGCAGAAAAACTAAAGCATAAAGGCGTATTTCAGTTTGTGATAGCACTAATCCGTTTAGTGTGATCATATTTGTTTCTGAGCAGTCTGCAATATGATTTTTTATTATTGCTTGAATGCAAGGTTCAGCTTGTTCTACTTTTGTATATGGAATGTCGCCCCATAGTTTTGATTTCAGTAAGGATTCATTTGATTCTTTGGGCTGTAGACGCAGATATTGTTTCCCTATGAAAGCAGCATCGCTTAAATTTGGACAGCATTCTTGAAATATCTTATTGAGTACTGGTGATGGTGAAACAGGCGAAATCTGCGGAATTGAGTGTGAATACTTCGCAACACAAGGAAAAGATAATCCGCTTGCAATTGTGAATATAATATTACGTCTATAACGATTCATTTGGGTTTAAATTGGTTATTGAATCTTTAGATGATCAGCTAATTTTATAGACAATGCTACTATTGTTAAGGTTGGATTGCAGTAGCCTGAGGTCGGGAAAACAGAACTTCCTGCTATATATAAATTGTTAACTCCGTGTACTCGACAGTCTGCATCGACAACGCCTTTAGATTGCGATTCGCTCATGCGCGTAGTTCCTATGTGATGCCAATTACCTAACGGACCTGGCGGCCAGCCGGATTCTGGGTCCATTGCGCCTACAACTCGACCTATTCCGAGTCGTGCTAATTCCGCCCCTAATAATTCGTGTCCACGTGCAATACTTCTTATATCGAGATCTTGCAATTGCCAATCAAGACGAAGTTTGCGTTGTCCAAGAATATCTATGTCGTCAGTTAGAGTAACGCGACTATCTGGATTCGGGGCCTGTTCTATCTCATTTATAAGTGAGAAGACTTGATAATCTGACGAATCCGAGAAAGTATCGTGTAGTACTTTGGCTGCAAGCTCATCAATATTGGCTATTGCTCTTCCTATGCGAGAGTGCCAGCTATCATTTTCCATCGGCTTTGTTATCAGCCATTTGAGATTTGCGCCTGGTTCTACAACCAGACTTAAGTTAATAATCTTCTCCTTTCGTTGGGTCTCAGGTGTAAATGCTATAAAGCCTTGTACATTGGTTTTTTGGCCCTTGGAAGAGGATGCAATAGTTTTGCCATACTCGTAGAAAGCTGAGCTTAAGCTGGGTATTGTAGAAACAATCCCTGCAGCAGCAAACCAGGTGTGATTCATATAATAGCGACCTACATTATCGTTATTATTACCCAAGCCATTTTTATGAATATTATTAGAAAGTAGAAGAATTCTTGGGTTATCAAGCCCGCTGGCCGCCAATACGAATTGTTTTGCTTTTATTGAGAATGCTTTCCCATCAATTGGGCGAACCGTTATATCATTTATGTTTTCGCCGGTTTTGTTAGCATTTATAGTGGTTACATTTGAATTTAGAAAAACTCGAATATTATTTGCCGCAAATAGTTCTTCACGATAGACTTCGCCAAATCTTGTGGGCGGGCTATGCTGGACCAATCGATTAATGATTCGTGATTGAATTTCATTTGAGTTAGATTTTTCTTGCCCAAAGTTCCATGGTTCGTTGGATAGGGACTCCCATTCTTCCGGTAAGTATTTATATGGGCCAATTTGCATTATTTTTTGAGCGCGAACGTAGTAAGGTTTCAATGTATCAAATCCGTATGGCCAACCACTATCTGGTACCCAATCACGTTTTTCAAAATCGATAGGCTCCATTGGTCGGCACCAGCCTGTCCAGTGGCCTGTAGTACCACCAAATGCTCTTAGCCTTGTTGTTTCAAGTGGAAAATATTCATGACCAACATTTTCGCCACTCGCTAGACCTTGGTTTTCTTGAGTAACTGTCAGCCCTCCGCTTTCTACTAAACAGATATCTTTTCCGGAAGAAATAAGCTCTTTTGCGATAGTAATTCCTGCAGCACCAGCACCAATAATACAAATATCTGTTTCAAAAATATTTGTTTCCCCAGTTAAACGGCCATCAATCTGCATCTAAATTATCCTAACTCTTTTTATTTGGTAAATTTGTATTAAATATTAGCATATAAAGTCAAGTATTTTAGAGTGAGTAATTTATAGAGTCAGATGTTTGTAATAATAGGGTGATTAATATTTTAAAAAGAAAGCAGAGTGAAATGATAAATATGCTTTCATGAAAGTGTATTTGCATATGTGATTATTCTATGTAGGCAGCGATATACTTGCATGGAATGATGCTTGCGTCTCGGAATGAGCAGAGCCCTCGTCTGGTCTGAAATTGAAGTAGTATAATAAGCACTAGACTAAGAGCTAATATCTCAGTATTAGCCCACTAGAATATATATAGAAAAGAATTCAATGCAATCATTTGTAACATGATTTGTATTTCTTGATATTATTCACTCTAGATTACACGTAATAAAATTTAAACAAGTATGGTTATGTTAGACATATTGCAAATATTCTTCTTAGTATCAAATGGATAAAAAATCACTTTCAGAATTGAGGCAAGAAATTGATGCTGTAGATCGAAAATTGCTCGATTTTATTAGCGAGCGGGCAAAGTTGGCTCAGGAGGTTGCACAAGTAAAAGCAGAATCGGGAGAAGGCAATGCGTTTTACCGACCTGATCGTGAAGCGAGTGTGCTAAAGAGAGTGCTTGAGTATAACAACGGCCCACTTTCAAATGAGGAGATGGCTAGGCTTATTCGCGAAGTGATGTCCGCGTGTTTGGCGCTAGAGCAAAGATTGCAAGTAGCGTTTTTAGGCCCATCGGGCACATTTACCGAAGAAGCAGCATACAAGCACTTCGGGCATTCAATTCAAACACTCGCAACCAATAACATAGACGACGTGTTTCGCGAAGTGGAATCAGATAATGCTAATTATGGCGTAGTGCCAATAGAGAACTCTACTCAAGGAATTGTGAACAGTACTTTAGATATGTTTTTAGAATCTACCTTAAGTATTGTAGGTGAGGTGGAGATGCGAGTGCATCAACATTTATTAAGTAATGTGGAAAAACTTTCTGACATAGAAGTTTTATATTCACATCAGCAATCTTTGGCGCAATGTAAAAAATGGCTAGAGACGAATTTGCCGGGTGTTAAACGCGTGCCAGTGAGTAGTAATGCCGATGCGGCAAAGCGTGCGGCAAATGAGGAAAATGCAGCTGCTATTGCTAGTGAAACTGCAGCTTCTGTTTACAGTTTAACGATACAGAATAAAAAAATCGAAGATTCTCCGGATAACACCACTCGATTTTTAATCATTGGTAAGCAAGAAGTAGGGCCTACGGATGATGATAAAACCACTTTATTGATTTCTGCACGCAACAAGTCCGGCGCGCTCTATAGTTTATTGCAGCCACTCGCGAAAAATAATGTAAGCATGACGAGAATCGAGTCAAGACCTTCACATTGTGTGAATTGGGAATATGTTTTCTTTCTAGATCTTGAGGGACATATTAAAAGTGACACTATTAAAAATTGTGTAGCAGAATTAAAAACAGAGGCAGACTTACTTAAGGTGCTTGGTTCATATCCCCGTGCAGTATTATAAATCTCGGTACTATAAAGTTATAGTTTTCTCTTTAACATCGTTTTTTTAATAAATTATGTTTAACAAAGTATACCTTGTTGGTGTGGGCCTGATTAATGCCTCGCTGGCTAAAGATTTGAAGCAACACAATCTTGCGCGATCGATTGTGGGTGTGGGTAGAGATGCACAAAGATTGGCTGCAGCACAAGCGTTAAACATTATTGATGAATATCAGTTGTTGCAAGATGTTGATGTTTCCGATGCAGATATTATTGTGGTGGGTGTGCCGGTAGGGAAAATTAAAGATACTTTTTCTATTTTAAAACCCAGCTTAAATGCTAAAACACTATTAACGGATGTTGGCAGTAGTAAAGCAGATATTGTCCAAGCGGCTTTAGATGTTTTTGGCGAGCTACCGATTAATTTTGTTCCCGGGCACCCCATTGCTGGGGGTGAGCAGAGTGGTTTTGAGCACGCTGTGGAGCAGTTATATAAAAATAGGAAAGTGATTCTGACTCCAACAGAGGAAACTGCTGCATCTGCTAGCGATGCAATTACTAAAATGTGGGAGGGAGTAGGCGCCAATGTGGATTTTATGTCTGCAAGCCAGCATGATGCTATTTTATCAGCTACCAGCCATTTGCCGCACATGGTGGCCTACAATTTGGTGAATTATTTGGGTCAACGAGAGGATGCGGAGAGTATATTTAATTACGCAGCAGGTGGATTTTATGATTTTACGCGTATTGCATCTAGTGACCCAACCATGTGGGCAGATATTTGTGTGGCAAATAAAGATGAAATTATTAATTCCATCGATGGTTTTATTAATTGTTTGGCAGAATTAAAACAAAAGATAGCTATGCAGGATGGCAAAGCTATCCATGCGTCTTTCGATCAAGCGAAACAGCTGCGCGATAAAAATATGAACAACAAAAACTCTAATAAATAGGGTAGTTCATCTAACCAGTTTTAGAATAATATCCTATGGGATCTGCAAATTTTCATTTAGAGCCAAACGCGATGTGCAGTGGCGATATGCAGGTACCTGGCGACAAATCGATTTCGCACCGTGCCGTTATGTTTGCCTCGCTGGCTGAAGGTGTTAGCGATGTGATTGGATTTTTGTCGTCCACAGATTGTGAAGCAACGCTAACTGCATTCCAAAACATGGGTGTGCAGATCGAACGCATTGGCGACACGCATGTGCGCATAGAAGGTGTGGGTCTAAAAGGTTTGCGTGCACCAAATAAAGTGCTCGACATGGGGAATTCTGGTACTGCGATGCGATTATTGGCAGGTATTTTAAGTGGGCAAAATTTTACATCTACCTTAATAGGTGATCACTCACTTTCATCACGGCCCATGCAACGTATTCAAACACCTTTAAAGAGAATGGGTGCAAACATTGCTAGTGAAGAAGGCTATACGCCACCTTTAGTGATGCAGCCATCAAGGGTGTTGTCAGGAATTGAGTACTTGCTTCCCGTTCCCAGTGCGCAGGTAAAGTCATGCGTGTTATTGGCAGGATTGTATGCACAAGGGAGAACATGTGTCGAAGAAAATACTCCTACACGTGACCATACTGAAAGAATGTTGCAAACGTTTTCCTACCCTGTCGAGTTAAATGATCAAAGTGCTTGTGTCATGGGAGGTGGAAAGTTATCTGCTTGTGAAATCGAAATTCCGGGCGATATTTCTTCCGCAGCTTTTTTAATTGTTGGTGCATTGATTTCTGATAAGGCTATGTTGACTATACGTAATGTTGGAGTTAATCCTACTCGTGATGGAGTGATTAAAATACTGCAGTTAATGGGAGCGAATATTCAGGTTACTAATCAGCGAAATATGGGTAAGGAGCCGGTTGCAGATCTAATTGTTCAAAGTAGTGCACTGCATGGAATTAAAATTCCTCATTCGCTAATTGCTAATTCAATTGATGAATTTCCAATTATATTTATTGCAGCCGCTTGCGCCCAAGGTGTAACTACCTTAGTTGGTGCAGAAGAATTGCGGGTAAAAGAGTCAGATCGAATTGCTGTCATGGCAAACGGTCTGAAAATGCTGGGCATAAGTGTTAATGAAAATCCGGATGGATTGGTGATTACAGGTGGGCAATTTCAAGGTGGTGAAATTGATAGTGGAGGTGATCATCGTGTCGCCATGGCGTTTGCTATGGCCTCAATAAAAGCGAATGCTGTTATAACAGTTCTAGATACAGAAAATGTTATGACCTCTTTCCCCAATTTTGTTGACACGGTCTCTGATCTCGGCCTCAATATTTCTCAACGTTAAACTCCTTAAATCACCATGACCGAAAACTCTATACCTGTAATCACCATCGATGGTCCTGCAGGCTCTGGTAAAGGTACGATTGCCAGACAAGTTGCGTCTACTCTGAAATACCATTATTTGGATAGTGGCGCTATGTATCGGGTATTGAGTTTGCTGAGCCAGCAAAAAGAGATAGAAGTAGATGACATACAGGGCCTGGTGTCTTTATGCGCGGAAATGAATGTTAGGTTTGGCTTTGATGCTCAAAACATGAGCGCTCAGACACAAGCAAATGATCAGCAAGAGAATGTACCCGTATTCTTGAATGAGTATGAGGTATCAGGCGAATTACGTACTGAGGATTGTGCAAGCAGAGCCTCTGAGTTGGCGTCTTTGCAACAAGTGCGGGCTGCTTTGCTAGAAAAGCAGCATTCTTTTAGACAATTACCAGGTTTGGTAGCAGAGGGGCGAGATATGGGTACGGTGGTTTTCCCGGATGCTGAGCGTAAAATATTCCTCACTGCTAGCCCACATGAGAGGGCACTGAGAAGGCAGAAACAGTTGAAGAAACAAGGCATTAGTGCTAGCCTTGGGCCCCTTTTGAAAGAGATAGAGACGCGAGATTCTAGGGATCAAAATCGCAATGTCTCTCCATTACGTCCTGCCGATGACGCTTTACTTGTGGATTCGACGAATTTATCAATTCAGCAAGCTGTAGATCGAATTGCTGAAATTGTTCGTGGCGGGCATTAACCGATCCCTAAAAATAATAGGAATTGAAATAAGATTACTATGAGTGAAAGTTTTGCAGAGCTCTTTGAAGAGAGCGTAATCAATTTAAATACAACTGTAGGCGCCATTATTAGTGGCACTGTTGTAGATATTAATAAAGATGCCGTAATTGTATATGCCGGTCTAAAATCAGAAGGCATCATCCCAATTGACCAATTCAAGGTTACTGATGGTGTTCTAGAAGTAGAAGTAGGCGATACCGTTGAAGTTGCATTGGACATGCTTGAAGATGGTTATGGCGAAACTAAACTTTCACGTGAAAAAGCTCGACGTGCCAAAGCATGGACCGAGTTAGAAACCGTTCACGAGTCTGGTGAAACGGTTACCGGAACGATTACAGGTAAGGTTAAAGGTGGATTCACAGTTGAGCTAGGTGATCTTCGTGCCTTTTTACCTGGGTCATTAGTCGATGTGCGTCCAGTACGCGACACTTCATACCTAGAAGGTAAAGAACTTGAATTCAAAGTAATTAAAATCGATCTTAAGCGTAATAACGTGGTGGTATCACGTCGTGCAGTAGTTGAATCTGAATACAGCGCAGAACGTGAAGAACTCATAGAGGCATTGAAAGAAGGTGCTGTTGTTAAAGGTATCGTTAAGAACTTAACGGATTACGGTGCGTTCTTAGATCTTGGTGGGGTAGATGGTTTATTGCATATCACTGATATGGCATGGAAGCGTGTTAAGCATCCTTCGGAAATTGTCGCTATTGGTGATGAAATCGAAGTGCGTGTACTTAAGTTTGATAAAGAAAAGACTCGAGTATCACTTGGGCTCAAGCAGCTTGATGATGACCCATGGAGAGACATTGATCGTCGTTATCCTGAAAACACTCGCATCTTTGGAAAGGTTACTAATATTGCAGATTATGGTTGCTTTGTTGAAATTGAAGAAGGTATCGAAGGCTTGGTTCACGTTTCTGAGATGGACTGGACTAATAAGAATGTAAATCCTGCAAAGATGGTATCGTTGGGTGATGAAGTTGAAGTGATGATTCTAGATATCGATGAAGAGCGTCGTAGAATTTCACTAGGCATGAAACAGTGTAAATCGAACCCATGGGACGACTTTGCAACCAGTCATGATAAAGGTAGTGAAGTGACGGGTACTATCAAATCCATCACTGATTTTGGAATTTTCGTTGGCCTTGATGGCGGTATTGATGGTCTAGTTCATCTATCAGATTTGTCATGGAGCGATACTGGTGAGGAAGCTGTACGCAGCTACAAGAAAGGTGATGAACTACGTGCCATGGTGCTTTCTGTAGATGCTGAACGTGAGCGTATCTCGTTAGGCGTTAAGCAAATGGAGAAAGATCCATTCTCAGGCTTCTTTGCAGAGCATCCAAAGGGAAGTATCATTACTGGTAAGGTGTTGGAGATAGATGCTAAGGCAGCCATTATTGATTTAGGTGATGGGGTCGAAGGTGTATTAAAAGCGTCTGAAATCGCACGAGATCGCGTTGAAGATGCGCGCACCGTGCTAAAAGAAGGTGATGAGGTCGAAGCTAAGTTTATTGGAGTAGATAAGAAATCTAGAACTATAAATTTATCGATCAAGGCAAAAGACTATCAAGAAGAATCAGCAGCAGTTCAGGAATACAGTAGTAATGAATCAGCTTCTATGAGTCTTGGTGATATTTTGAAGGAATCGATTGAAGATAGTAATGGCGATTCTACTGAATAATTAATAATAATTAACTACAAACGAATTAAGTAACGGTCCAAAATAGGAGTAACTCATGAACATACATGATGAAAAAAACATGATTACTAAGTCGGAGCTTATTGAAAAGATATCATTAAAACAAAATCATCTTGCTCATAAAGATATAGAACTATCGATTAAAAGTATTATTGAGCAAATGAGCACGTCATTGTCACAAGGTGACCGTATAGAAATACGTGGTTTCGGTAGTTTTTCGTTACACTTTCGGCCGCCGCGTATCGGTCGTAACCCAAAAACAGGTGATGCTGTGTCACTACCTGGGAAGCATGTGCCTCATTTTAAACCTGGTAAAGAACTACGCGAACGTGTCAACAAAAGTTTAACCGACGATTAGGTTTTATTGCATTAAACCTGTGGTAGGTTTGTACGTGGTTCAATTCTAAATGGCACGTTTTTCACTCTTCATTTTTTTCCTCGCGTTAATTCTTTTATTTTTCGTATTTACACTAGAAAATCTTGATCTGGTTTCCTTGAATTTAGTCATTCAAAGCTATCAAGTACCTCTCGGTTTAACGATGTTGGTATGTTTTGTGTTGGGAGCATTAATTGGAATATTATTTAGCATAAGCATAATTCTAAAGAACAAAAATAAAGCTAGAACATTAGCTAAAAAAGTAACTGTTGCAGAACAAGAGGTTGCTAATCTTCGTCAACTTCCCATCAAGAGTTCTCATTAATGCCGGAAATATATTGGTTACTGCTGCTTTTAGCGGGAGTTGCGGGTTGGTTTCTAGCGCAAATATTTTATAAAAATCGTTCAAAGCCAAAAATACCTGGTGAATATTTAAAAGGTTTAAACTATCTATTAAATGAACAGCCAGATAAAGCGCTTGAAGTATTTATTGATTTGGTTGATGTCGATACGGAAACGGTGGAAACGCATTTGGTGTTAGGCAATATGTTTCGTCGTAGAGGTGAAGTGGATAGAGCCATTCGCATTCATCAAAATTTAATCGCCAGACCAACTCTAGAAGTAATCGATAAGTCTACTGCACTACTGGAGTTAGCTAAAGACTACCTCAAAGCAGGTCTGCTAGATCGAGCTGAGTCCTTATTAAACGATGTTATAGAAATTGGGCTGCAAACTGATGAAGCATACCCATTATTGCTTGGTTTGTATGAGCAAGAAAAAGAATGGAGTATGGCGATTGAGACCACTAAAAAGTTAGAAAAGGTACAAGGTAAAAAATTGAATCACATTACTGCGCACTATTATTGTGAGCTTAGTGAGATGGCTTTAGAAAACAGCGGTAATGATGAAAATGAAGCTAAGAAACTAGCTAAAAAAGCACTTTCCTATGATAATAATTGCGCGCGCGCTAGTGTGTTGTTGGGTCATATTGCTATGCATGAGGAAAATTTTAAATCTGCAATAAAGTCTTATGTTGCTGTAGCAAAACAAAAACCTGAATATTTGCCAGAAGTTTTTATGAAACTGCGAGAAGCTTTTTTACATCAGGGTGATCGCCAAGGGTTTAAGCAGTTTCTTCGTAGTATTAATGATACTAATTTAAGCGCGTTAACGTTAAGCAGTTTACTTGAGGAGTTAAGAGAAGACGATGTTGATAAAAAAATTATTTTAGACTGGTTGTTAGAAAAGTCTGAGTTGTCTCTGCTTGAGGTAAATGGATTTCTAAAAAGTAAAAATTATGAACATGAATCTATAAGTGAAATGGGATTGGTGAAAATTCAGAAAAGTGTTGAGCAATTTATTAGTAATCGCAGTACACACCAATGTAAACAATGTGGGTTTCATGGGAAATTATTATATTGGCAATGCCCAAGTTGCCATTCTTGGGGGACTGTTGTACCCGTTATGCCTAGTTTAAATTAACAAAGTTTGGATATAAGGAAATATACATCTACTTGTTATGACTGAAGATAGTCCAATCATCGTTGCTCTTGATTATCCTAATGCTAAGTTAGCAAATGATTTTTTGCTGCGCATACAAGGACAGCCGTGTAAATTAAAAGTAGGTCTTGAATTATTTATCGCAGAAGGGCCGAAATTTGTTGAACAGTTAAGTGCCAAAGGCCACCAAGTTTTTTTGGACTTAAAGCTCCACGATATCCCAAATACCGTAGCTTCGGCATGTAAGTCGGCTTCTAACTTAGGGGTGTGGATGATGACGTTGCATGCTTTGGGTGGCGCTACTATGATGAGAGCTGCTTATGACGCAATGTCTGCAACGCCATCATCTCAAGCAACTAAGTTAGTTGCGGTCACGGTGTTGACGTCAATAGATCAACAACAATTAAATAGTATAGGTATTCAACAAACTCCTAGCGAATGCGTTATGACACTCGCTGAGTTAGCGATAGCCGCTAAATTGGATGGCATGGTGTGTTCCGCTCATGAGGTGGCCATAATTAGAGCAAAGTGGGGAAAGCAACCGATGCTGGTTACACCTGGAATACGCATGCAAAATGATCAGGCAAATGATCAAAGCAGAATTGCATCCCCTCAGCAAGCTCGCATATTTGGTGCGAATTACATTGTTGTAGGTAGGCCTATTACAGCAGCGAGTGATCCTATTATGGTTATGAATCAATATCTTGAAGACTGGTCCTCGAGTATTTAGATGTAAAAATAAATCCTCAGAAAGAATTGTAATTTTTAGCTAACCTAGATAAATTAAATAAGACAAATAAATATAAACCATAGTTAGATAGATTCTAACTACCACTAAAATTGTGCAATGTCGGGTGGGTCGAATGTTGCGATTATTGTTACTCTCTTTTGTTATTCTATTTATGTCTGTTGTCTATGCAGAGCCTGTCAATATTAATGTTGCAAGTGCGGTTGAGCTAGCAGAAAACTTAAAGGGTGTTGGACCTAAAAAAGCTATGGCTATAATCGAATATAGAGAAGCAAATGGGCCTTTCTATGCAGCGGAAGAGTTAGCTAATGTAAAAGGAATTGGTCCAAAAACCTTAGAGAAAAATAAAGAGGATATCTTAGTGCGGTAATTGTTACTCTTTGTCGCTCAATCGCGAAGCTCTAAGAATAAAGCATTGCTTTGATGTTTTATTAACCAAAATATTAGTTTTCTAATTCAGAATAAAAATAGACTAATACACATGAAAAGTATACGTAAAGCAGTATTCCCAGTTGCGGGGCTGGGCACGAGATTTCTTCCAGCTACTAAAGCTAATCCAAAAGAAATGCTACCAGTGGTTGATAAACCATTGATTCAATATGCAGCGGAAGAAGCCGTAGCAGCAGGAATTGACACATTAATATTTATAACAGGCCGCCATAAACGTTCAATTGAAGATCACTTTGATAAAGCATATGAGTTAGAAACAGAGCTTATGGCTGATGGTAAAGAAACCATGTTGGATCTGGTACAGAATATTCTTCCTAAGAATGTAAATTGTATTTACATTAGACAATCTGAGCCTCTTGGTTTGGGTCATGCAGTGCTATGTGCAAAACCTGTTGTAGGTGATGAGCCATTTGCTGTAGTGCTTGCGGATGATCTCATTGATGATGGTGGTAGTGGTTGCCTTTCACAAATGTTGGATGTATATGAGAAAGAGCGTTGTGGTGTAGTAGGTGCGCAGGTAGTAGCAAAAGAAGATGTAAAAAACTATGGTGTTATTAGTGGCCAACAAGTTAAAGATAATCTGTGGGATGTAGAAACAATTGTTGAAAAACCAAATCCAAAAGATGCTCCATCTAATGTGGCAGTGGTGGGTCGCTATTTATTAGAGCCCTCGATATTTGATATTCTAGAAAAAACTCGTGAAGGTGCAGGTGGGGAGATCCAACTTACCGATGCATTGGCAAAACAAGCTAAAACTGAAAAACTTATAGCGTATAAGTTTACTGGTAAGCGCTACGACTGTGGAAGTAAGTTGGGGTACCTGGAAGCTACGGTTGAATATGCCCTTCGCCATGAACAGATCGGCAAGTCTTTCAAAAAATATATAGATGGTATTTAAATTATTAGTGAGTAATAAAATAATATTAATTCATAATCTATACTCAAGATCTGATTATTGCTTCTATATTTAAAATTTAATTTAAAAGTTTTCAGATAGTTACCAAGATATGCTAATCATATATATGAATTTATTGGAATTTTTATCGCAAAAATTTTATATCATAAATAAATATTCTCGTCTTTTTCGTTTGTATAAATAGCGCTCACAGTTTTACCACTCGTCTTAATTTCATAACCTTTGGTCAAATGCCAAAGGAAAATAAATTTCTTTAAATTTATATTTGTGACCTAGTTCACAAAAAATTATCACCTTGATTCAGTTCATTACATAGATTGCAAACAATCTAAGAATCAACAATCAAAATAATATATGCATAAATTTAATTTACGCGTTTGATTTTATGGGCTTACTGATACTGCTAATGAAGGCCTATCAGCAAAATTAATTTCACTAACACCAGGCGAGTTGGATTTATGTGTTCCAATAAAAGTTTATTTATATCTAGAATATTTCTTTGTCTTTTCATATCTGTTTTATTAGTTAGCTGCGGTGGCGGTGGCGGTAGTGATTCTCCAGTATCTGCATCATCAGCATCTTCACCATCAGCACCTACACCATCAGCACCTACACCATCAGCACCTACACCATCTGCACCTACGCCATCTACACCAACACCAACACCATCTACACCTACACCATCTGCACCTAGGCCATCTGCACCAAAAACAGATCCACTAGATTTGCCCGGTTCAGATTTAGATCCTCCTGTGACACCTACTACCAATGATGTTCCTTTGTTGACTCCGGAGAGAAGAGATCTAATCATTCAATCGGCATTGAACGATCCAACACGTTATTCAAAACTAGTAGAACTTGCGCGCGCCTATACAGTTGATGGACGCAAGGCATATGAAAATTCAAGTTTATTCCCAGGGATAGTATTGCCACTGGTATTGTTCGGAAACAACGCAATCGCAGTGCCAAGTGGTGTTGCTGGAAATTGGAAAGATGTTGTTAGACCTATGCTTATCGATGAAATTGTTAAACATAATTTTAATGATCGAAATAGTTTTAGACAACATGCTGCAGATTTTATGTATTCTTATCTTTGGTTGGATGCATATTATCCAGTAATATTTAGCTCATCTGACAGACAAAAAATACTATCTGTATTTACAAAATGGGCGAATCATTTAAATACTGAGTATGCAAATAATTTCTTACCGGATGATACTGATGAGGGCACCTCATGGTTGGAAATTTCTGAATTACTAACTCGAACAGAAAAGGGTTCAGTATTAGCAAACATTACAAACGTGCGTAATGAACTTCGTGATAATTGGATGAATGCAAAATTAGTTGCACCCAATAAAGGTACCATGGCTGGAGGATTTTGGAACGAAGCTACCAGTTATACTGCTAATACAGCTCGATTTTATGCTAGATGGAGAGCTGTAGCTAATCAGACAGGTCAGCCAAATCCTGATCCTAATTGGTCAAATAAATTCGCGCTACTTACTGCTTTACTGCATATATCCGATGAGTCAGGTGTATGGCTCTGGAATGATCATCAAGATCAAAGCGCTAACGGAAATTACGCAGCGGATTACCCTATTACACAGCCTATAACGAGCCACCGGATGCATTATTTTACTGAAAATGCTTTATTGGATACTACCGGTTCAGCCGCGCATAAAGCTTTATTATATTTTATGGAAAATGCGGCGACACAAAACATTAGTAATGTGGGGTCTAACTGGAATGGATACCAGCAAGCAATGTATACGAACTCTTTTGTGGATTCCATACCAAATTCACTAATTTCAATTCCAAATTTACCAACATTTATAAATACAGGTGATAAAGGAGTTTTTGCAGCGCGCAAAGATTGGAATTATGGCGCACCACAGTTTTTCTATAATCAGCAACAAATGGGGCAGCAAGATCATGTCGGTCAGGGAATGTACTATGAAATTTGGCATGGCGGTAAGCCAATTACACATCAGTCTGCAGCGTCGTCATTACATAATAAGAGGAATTCAATTAATACAGTTTATATTGAGAATTATGGTTCTGGTCGTGGGCCAGATGTTGTTACAGGGTTTTTCCCTGGTTCTCAAGGGCCTCGCTTGCAGAAGGTGGAAGGGCCTAAGCATCTAGCCCATTATTCTGATAATAATTATTGTGTTGTGATGTCCGAAGGCAAAAAACGATATTGGGATAATACTTCTTATCAACAACAAACGAATTTTTTGCGTCAATGGACAAGATCCATTATAAATTTTTGGGACGGCCTGACGATTGTATACGACCATTTGAAATTAGATCCAACCGATATTGATGATATAAACAAGCGTTATAACACTTCTTATTCAAGTTATACGCGAAAGTCGATGAAAGTAACTAGAATGACGAGTGTTCCCCGTGCTCCAGTTAATGGTTGGTATACTTCAACTGGGCATAATAAAACAGGGCACTACAAACCATTAAATCCTGTTAGGGTATCTGAAAAAATTATTAATGAACAAAAAGATGCGCCCTTTGCGAGTTCTCCGAATAGCGATTTTTATTCCAACAATAAAATAGCGCATTTGCAGGAAAGCATTTCTGCAAATGATGTTCAATTTCTTGGTGTGCATGCTTGGGGAGATGCAGGTGTGGCGGCTCCAAGAGATGAAAATGTAACGGTTAGTGCTGGTAACGCAATTGGACATGCGTTCTTACATAACAACAAATGGAAAGTAGTATTGTTTAACACTAATCCTGAAATCCCACTTAAGGATAACGTAGTTTTAAAATTAGGAAATGGTATTCCGTTATCAGGAATTACAATTTATGCTGTAGGTTGGGATAAGGCTACATCTTTTTCTGCCAGTATTGCGAGTAGTGCAGCTAGAGAGATCAGAATTACTTCTGGAAACGGAGTACGCCCAAATAGTGGTCAAGTACTTCAAATTGCACTGTAATAAATGTGTCTACCTTTTTTATTAAAATTATTCTTTTGACTAAAATTACTTACTAGAGCTTTACCTAGTCACTGAGTAAGAATGCCTTTATTGGGGTCTACTAATATCAGGCATGCCTCTTTCCGCCGTCCAGGCCTATATAGTTATGAGCCCACTTAATATAAGTTTATTTACTTATATTTCTGCTTTGTAGTATGCGTTGGCAGGCTGACGTCTGTTACTCTTAAAAAACATACTAATCCAGTAAATTTCCAAGAGTCTAAATAGTAAGGCTGAAAGTAACTAGTTAGAGGCATTTTGTGCTGAAAATTAGCTCAATCTTACAAAGTCCGCACGCGATTTTAAATTTAAAATGAGTGTGAATTATAATAAGACCAATGTAAGTAATTAAATGTTGAAGTTGTTTTGCCTAGTTATGCTGTAGAGAGTGGAGATGTGATATCTAATTCCAGTGTGTTAATATAGAAAAAAAGTTTAAAAAACGTATATGACAAAAGCCATTAAAGTCTTCGGTCTGGGGAAATGGTTTTACGGTTTCCCTACCTTTGTGGCTGATAAAAATAGTGCGCATGAGTGTGTTCTAAGACACGCTAACTCCATAAAATTCAATTCACTCCATATTTTTGAAAGATAATGAATTTAAGTTCAAATGAACGTAAAAAAAATGCTTTCATTATTACCATAGACACTGAAGGTGATAATTTGTGGAGTAGGCCCAAGGAAATAGGTGCCAAAAATGCCAAGTATCTTCCTAGATTCCAGGAATTGTGTGAGCGGTACTCATTCAAACCAACTTATTTGACGAACTATGAGATGGCGGTCGACAATTTTTTTGTTGAATTTGCTAGAGATGTTATAAAACGTAATACAGCTGAAATTGGTATGCATCTGCATGCTTGGAATTCTCCGCCGATCACGCCAATTACCGAAGATGACTATTATTGGCAACCTTTTTTGATCGAGTATCCGCAAGATGTAATGTTGAATAAAATCGAGTATATGACAAAGCTATTAGAAGATACTTTTCAAACTAAGATGACGAGTCACCGTGCTGGACGATGGGCATTTAATGAAAGTTATGCACGTATTTTAGCAGACATGGGTTACCGTATAGATTGCTCAGTTACACCTGGTATATCGTGGCAAGAAACAGGCGAGGGTTCTGCAGGAATTAAGGGTACAGATTACACTTCGTTCCCTAAACATCCTTATTATTTGAATTTAGATTCTATTTCTGAGTCTGGAAATTCGTCACTTCTTGAGGCGCCTGTCAGTATAGATACTTGGAGACCTGCCTGGGCAAAAGCCGCATCAAGCGTTCCAATATTAAATCGTATAGCGCGTCGGCTTGCTCCTGAGAAACAATGGATGAGGCCAAAACCGAAGTCGTCTACATCAAAAGCCTTGTTAGCAATGGCGGCTAGATATTCAAACTTAGAAACTGACTATCTTCAGTTTATGCTGCATTCGTCAGAATTTATGCCTGGTGGGAGTCCAAATTTTCCTAATAATGAATCGATCGAAGAATTATTCCGTACGCTGGATAAACTATTTGATTTTTGTGCAAATCGGTACACGGGTTTGACACTTACCGAGTACGCTGATCAGTATTCAAGCTAAGCCATATTGAGAAACGATTTAATGAGCTTGAAACGAGTATTGATACTCGGGCTGGGGGACCGCGCATTTTTGGCAGTAGCTCGGTCGTTGGGTCGTGCCGGTTTAACGGTGCATGCTATAAATACGAGTAGTACCGAACCGCTTCCTGCTTCTAAGTATATACAAGAAACCCATTCTGTTTTCGATTTCGATAAAGATTCTAAGAAATGGTTATCGGAAATGCTGAAATTGATGCAGGACTACACATTTGATTTAGTAGTGCCGACGGATGACCAGAGCATTATTCCAATTCAGATGCACCTGAAACACCTAGAAAAATACGCAAAAATATATACATTAAATAAACACGCTTATGATATTGCTTCAAACAAAAATAAAAGTAGGCAGGTGGCCGAGGCGCTTGGCGTACCCTTAGCAAAAGGATGTGTTGTAGATTCATTTGATGCTGCAAACCAGTTGGCAAAATCGTATGGCTGGCCGATTGTTGCTAAGCCTTTATCATCATTTGATGCAAGTAACCTGTCTAGCAAGAAGTTCGTAAAGATTGTTCGCAATGAAAAGCATCTGAAAAGTTTATTTGATACTAATAATAAGAATATAACGAAACCTTCATTTGTATTAGAGCAATATTTTCAAGGCATTGGTGTTGGCATCGAATTTATTGCAAAGGACGGAATTCCTCTATATATGTTTCAACATGAAAGGGTGCATGAGCCCCTAGAGGGAGGCGGAAGTTCGTATCGGAAAAGTGTCGCTGTAGATGCTCGCTTGGCACAATACAGCTCGCAAATAATTCAGAAACTTGATTATAGTGGAGTTGGCATGGTGGAGTTCAAAATGTCTCCTGACCGTGCATCATTTATCTTTATCGAAATTAATGGCCGATTTTGGGGTTCATTACCTTTGGCCGTTGCAGCCGGAGCAAACTTTCCACTTTGGCTGTTTGAAATGATTGTGCATGGGGAAACTAATTTTACGGTCGAATATAAAAAAAATATTTACGCTCGTAATTTTCTAAAAGATATTGGCTGGATGGTAAAAAATTACCGAGCTGATCATGATGATCCCACTTTGATAACTAGATCTTCAAGTTCAGTCGCGGCTGAA
Source organism: Gammaproteobacteria bacterium (assembly GCA_014075255.1). NCBI lineage: Bacteria > Pseudomonadati > Pseudomonadota > Gammaproteobacteria > Gammaproteobacteria bacterium. The sequence continues at coordinate 1,336,612 of CP046178.1, read as the reverse complement.
TTATTAAATCTGTTGAAAGGTAAAGAATCATTTGATTCATTTGCACTCGATGATCCTAAACCTTTTCTAATGGATATAAAACAACTGGTCTCAAAAGTTTTAGATCGGTTCTTAATTAGGCCAATAAATGTTCGATGGCATGCGTCAGGATTCGCACGTAGAAAGGCGAGACGCCTTATCAATAATGTCTTTATGCAAAGTGGTCAAGTTTTGTTTGTATGCAAGGGCAACATTTGTCGTAGCCCATTTGCAAAGGAATATGCTGAAAAGATTAGTTCAAATGAGGTTCAGTGGTATTCGGCAGGTTACTTTCCTGTTTCTGGCCGTTCTTCGCCAGATTCAGCATTGGCCGCGTCTCAAAAGTTTGGAATATCTCTAAATGATCATCGATCTCAGGAGGCAGATAAAATTGATCTCAATAAATACAGTTTAATTATTGTATTCGATAAACATAATTATCAATCTATATTAGGTAGCAACGGAAATATAAAAGGCAAGTTAATTTTTCTTGGGCAATTATCAAATACGCAAGACATTGAAATTCCAGATCCATATGGAGAAAGCATCGAATACTTTGAATCAATATACGAGTCAATAAAAAATATACTCGATGAGGTATTGTTGGAATAGAATTAGGATATTTAAATTCAAGATAATGAATTTGATAAGTTAGTTATCATTGTTAGTTTAAGTCTGTGTCGTTTCGGAACGATTCGAATAGTGATTAATACGAGTTATTAAATTCGGTTTTTGCTTCGCCGTATGGGTGGCTCCCTGGGACGGGCTCGAACCGCCGACCTAGTGATTAACAGTCACCCGCTCTACCAACTGAGCTACCAGGGAATAATGGAAGCGAGAAAGAATAACGATCCGCTTCATGCGGGTCAACATAGATTCGGTAGTATTCCTAAATTGTTGTCTTAAAAAGTAACACTCGTTATCCTGGCTCACACAATTTGTTGAATTTGATGTTTATTTGGCTCTACACAAATAAGTCTTTAATACCTCAATATAGATTCCATTTAGCCCGCGAGTAACAGGATTCACTGGTCGGCCCATATAGCCTTTGGTTTTTTTGCCCTAATTTGCCGCTCAGGTCATCTGGCTGATAGTACCAATAAGCGGCAACCATCATCTGTAGGTCTTTGATCGTTCTATAAATATTCCCAAGTTAAGCGACATATGTCGCGTATGAGAATTGTGTGAATACAAGGAGTGACACAAAGTGAGTAACGTAACGCTATTTGAGTATAGTGGCCATCAGATTCGGATCGTCAAGGAAGGGACCGGTGAGCCATGGTTTGTTGCGGCAGATATATGTAGGTGCTTAGGTTTAGCGATTAATAAGCGAACCGGTAAGCCAAATGTAACTGTAGCGACACGAAATTTAGGTGATGACCAAAAGCGTAAATTTCGAATTGATACTCCGGAGAATCCAAAAAATCCGTGGATTGATATGATGATTTTATCTGAAGATGGTATGTATAAAATGCTACGCATCTCGGACAGTTTAGATGTGCAGCGTTTCAAGCAGCACGTTCAGCGCGATGTACTGCCACAACACCTTAATGGTGCTTCAGCTACGAAGTTTGCTAGCCAAGGTTAATTAAGTTTAGCTTAATTCTAAATCCCAACGTTTGGTCTAATCGATATTAGAAGATCAATTTGATCTGTCCAATCTCCAATCGTTGGAAAAGCCTTGTTCTAAAGATTCTAGATAAGGCTTAGCTCTTATAAGTTTCTTAAGCGACTCATTGCTTGTTCTAAAACTTGCATGCTCGTTGCGTAAGAAAAGCGTATATGACCTGGTGAGCCAAATGCGGTACCCGGTACGCCGGCGATTCCAGAATTCACTAGTAAATGCTCTGCAAAATCAACATCATTTGAAATTCCATCTGTTCTATCAATGAGTCCTTGTATGTTTGGGAAACAATAAAACGTACCGTCACAACTCATACAATCAACGCCATCAATTTCATTTAATGCGCTTACAATGTACGCGTGTCGTTCTTCAAATGCTTTACACATAGTGCTCACACAGCTTTGATCACCCGTTAGTGCAGCTTCGGCAGCAGCTTGAGAGATAGAGCTTGGGTTTGAAGTGCTTTGTGACTGAATATTAGTCATAGCTTTAATGATGTCACCTGGTCCCGCAGCAAAACCAATGCGCCACCCTGTCATTGAGTACACTTTAGAAACGCCATTTAAAATTACGGTACGGTCTTTAAGTGAAGGCGTGGTATTTAATATGTTGGTAAATTTTTGTCCGCCAAACATAATGTGTTCATAAATATCGTCAGTAATCACTACAATGTTTTTATGTTTCTCTAAAACCTTGCCAAGTTCGGCTAATTCTTCTTTGGTGTAAGCAATTCCTGAAGGATTAGATGGGCTATTAATTACAAATAACTTTGATTTTGGGGTAATGCGCTTTTCTAAATCCGCAGCGGTGATCTTGCAGCGGTTTTCATCGTTACTAGGGATGATTACTGGTTCGCCGCCTGCTAATAAGGCCATGTCAGGATACGATACCCAGTACGGTGCAGGAATGAGCACCTCGTCACCATCATTTAGAATTGCTTGGCATAAGTTGTAAAATACTTGTTTGCCGCCATTTGAAACCATAACTTCATTGGCTTCATAGCTAAGTTGATTTTCACGTTGAAATTTATCAATGACTGCATTTTTTAAGGAGATAGTTCCAGGTACAGGAGTGTATTTGGTTTTACCATCTTGCATAGCCTGAATAGCAGCGGCTTTAATATGTTCTGGTGTATCAAAGTCTGGCTCGCCTGCTGCAAGGTTCAAAATATCTCCACCTTCGGCACGGATTTGATTTGCCCTAGCCGTTATGGCTAAAGTGACGGATGGCTGAATGCGAGATACGCGATTGGCTAATGGACTGGTCACAAGAGTTCCCTTGTATTTTAAGTTGTCAAAGTTGAGGTTTGGTGGGTCACTTTACAGCGGCAAGGCATCCTACGTGAACTTTCTAAAAGAGATAAGCCAAGAGATAAGCAAGTAAGTGTTCAAATAGCCATCACAGCCATGCAAAGTAATTTTCAGCTAAATACAAAATTTGATCCAGCCGGTGATCAGCCAGATGCCATATCGGCATTGGTAGAGGGTTTGGGTGATGGTTTGGCTCATCAAACCCTTTTAGGTGTTACAGGATCCGGTAAGACCTTCACTATTGCCAATGTTATTCAGGAGGTTCAAAGGCCTACCATCATCTTGGCGCCCAATAAAACTTTGGCAGCCCAATTGTATGGGGAAATGATGGAGTTTTTCCCTAAAAATGCAGTTGAATATTTTGTCTCGTATTACGACTATTATCAACCAGAAGCCTACGTACCTTCAAGTGATACCTTTATAGAGAAAGATGCCTCGGTAAACGACCACATTGAGCAAATGCGTTTATCGGCGACTAAGGCGCTATTTGAGCGTCCTGATACCATCATTGTAGCAACGGTATCGGCTATCTATGGTCTGGGGGATCCAAAAGCATATCTAGGCATGGTGATGCATCTCGATCGAGGTGATCGCATCGATCAGCGTAAATTATTGCATAAACTCGCTGAACTGCAGTATAAGCGGAATGATGTTGAGCTGCGCCGCGGTACTTTTCGTGTACATGGAGATGTTATTGATGTGCATCCTGCAGAATCTGAGCGAGAAGCGATTCGCGTCGAATTATTTGATGATGAAATTGAAAACCTCAGCTATTTTGATCCCCTTACCGGTGAGCTGATTCGTAAAGTTCCACGCTTAACTGTTTATCCAAAAACACACTATGTAACGCCACGAGAAATTTTATTAAACGCTGTAGATCAAATTAAAGATGAATTAAAGGATCGTTTAAAAGTGTTGAAAGAAGAAAATCGTTTAGTTGAGGAGCAGCGCTTAGAACAACGTACGCGCTTTGATTTGGAAATGATTCAAGAAATTGGCTACTGCAACGGAATCGAAAATTATTCACGTTATTTGTCAGGGCGTGCTCCTGGTGAGCCACCGCCATGTCTATTAGATTACTTGCCTGATAACGCACTTATGGTAATGGATGAAAGCCATGTATCCGTTCCACAATTTGGGGGGATGTATAAAGGCGATCGTTCGCGTAAAGGCACTTTGGTTGAATATGGCTTTCGTCTTCCCTCGGCCATGGATAATCGACCGTTAAAGTTTGAAGAGTTTGAAGATCTAGCGCCACAGATGATTTATGTGTCTGCAACACCGGGCCCGTATGAAGCCGAAAAGTCAGATGCGGTAGCAGAGCAGGTAGTGCGCCCAACAGGCTTAGTGGATCCAGAAATTGAAGTGCGCCCTGTTGGCTCTCAAGTAGATGATGTGTTGTCTGAAATTAATGAACGTGTTCAAAAAGATGAGCGAATTTTAATTACTACGTTAACTAAACGTATGTCAGAAGACCTTACTGAATATTTAAATGAACATGGTGTGCGAGTGCGTTATCTGCATTCTGATATTGACACGGTTGAGCGCGTAGAAATAATTCGTGGTTTACGTAAAGGAGATTTCGATGTGCTTGTGGGAATTAATTTATTAAGAGAGGGTTTAGATATTCCAGAGGTTTCACTGGTTGCGATTCTAGATGCCGATAAAGAAGGATTTTTGCGTTCTGAACGTTCTCTTATTCAAACCGTAGGTCGCGCGGCAAGACACTTAAGTGGTAAAGCCATTATGTATGCAGATAAAGTTACTGGCTCTATGCAGAAAGCAATTGAAGAAACAAACCGCCGTCGCGAAAAACAAGTGACTTTCAATAAAGAGCACGGAATTACACCTAAGGGTATAAAAAAGAACGTCTCTGACATCATGGAAGGCGCTTACAAGATGCCGTATGCATTGAGTAAAGGCGCATCGCGTAAAAAAGTGGCAGAAGAAGTTTATGAATATTCTCGTATGACTCCAGGGCAAGGTATGAAAAAAGTCAGGCAGCTCGAACAAACAATGTATAAACATGCGAAAGACTTGGAGTTTGAAGAAGCCGCTAGAATTCGTGATGAGATTACAAGGTTGAAAGATATAATCGTTGGTAAGCCAAGTGCGATGTAGTGCACCGTGGAGAGGTGCTAAGCGATAGGATCTATGTTAATTTCGTCAATCGCAATAGGCGCGTAGCTCAGTTGGTAGAGCGCTACCATGACATGGTAGATGTCAGCAGTTCGAATCTGCTCGTGCCTACCGCCTGTGCGAATGGGTGCTATTCGCAAATTAAGTGTGACGGAGTCACACAAGCTTGTAGTAAATAAAATTTTTAAACATGTGGCCAGTCGTAGAGGTCACCACTGAAAGAGAGAAAATAGAATGCCAGTCATTACCCTTCCTGATGGAACTCAAAAACAATTCGACAACCCTGTCACCACGCATCAAGTAGCAGAATCTATTGGTCCTGGTTTAGCGAAAGCCACCATTGCTGGGCGAGTTGATGGTGAACTTGCGGATGCTTGTGTGGAGATCACTGAAGATGCCAGTTTAGAAATTGTTACCAGCAAAGATTCCGATGGCGTTGAAATCATTCGCCATTCGTTTGCGCATTTAATGGGGCATGCCATTAAACAACTTTATCCCACTGCAAAGATGGCAATCGGCCCGGTGATTGATAATGGATTTTATTATGACATCGAATACGAGCGCCCGTTTACACCCGAAGATTTAGCTGCGATTGAAAAGCGTATGGGCGAATTGATTAAAAAAGATTACGACGTAATTCGCAAAGTGGTTAGTCGTGACGAAGCGGTGAACACCTTTAAAGAACGTAACGAAGATTATAAGGTAGAAATTGCATCAGCGATTCCAGACGGTGAAGTCATTGCTTTGTATCATCACGAAGAATACACCGATATGTGTCGTGGCCCGCATGTACCAAATACTAAGCATTTACGTGCGTTTAAATTAACCAAACTTGCGGGAGCGTATTGGCGTGGTAATTCAGATAACCAGATGTTGCAGCGCATTTATGGAACGGCATGGGCAGATAAAAAACAGCTCAAACAATATTTAACTCAGTTGGAAGAAGCTGAGAAGCGTGATCATCGTAAACTTGGAAAGCAAATGGATTTGTTTCATTTTCAAGAAGAGGCACCTGGTATGGTGTTTTGGCACGACCGTGGATTTACTTTATATAAAGTAGTCGAAAATTATATTCGCGATACGCTTAAAAAGCGCGACTATCAAGAAGTGTTAACACCACAAGTGTTAGATCGAAAGCTTTGGGAGAAATCAGGTCACTGGGATAAGTTTGGCGATATGATTTTTGCAACCCAGTCTGAAAATCGTGAATATGCAATTAAGCCCATGAATTGCCCTGGGCACGTGCAAATTTATAACCAAGGTTTAAAAAGTTATCGTGACTTACCGTTAAAACTTTCAGAGTTTGGCTTGGTGCATCGCAATGAACCTTCTGGAACTTTGCATGGCTTAATGCGTTGTCGACGCTTTGTGCAAGATGATGCGCATATCTTTTGTACCCGAGAGCAGCTGCAAGAAGAAGTGGCTGAATTAATCAAACTAACTTTTGAGGTATATAAAGACTTTGGTTTTGAAAAAATTGAATTAGCGTTATCTACTCGCCCAGAGCAGAGGGTGGGAGCGGATGAACTTTGGGATGAGGCTGAACAGGCTCTTGAGCAAGCGTTCAAAAATCAAGACTTGGAATACAAGCTGCAGCCAGGTGAGGGAGCTTTTTATGGCCCGAAGATAGAATTTACGCTTCGAGACTGCATTGGCCGAGCATGGCAATGTGGCACCATTCAGGTGGATTTCTCTATGCCAGGGCGCTTAGACGCTAATTATGTGGCAGAGGATGGGGATAAGCATGTGCCAGTGATGATTCACCGTGCCATATTGGGCTCTTTAGAGCGATTCATAGGTATTTTAATTGAGAACTATGCTGGTAATTTACCCTTCTGGTTGGCGCCAACACAGGCGGTGATCATCAATATTGCAGATAAACACAGCGAATATGTGAGTAAAGCGCTAGAAACGCTTAAAAATCAAGGGTTCAGAGTCATTTCCGACTTGAGAAATGAGAAGATTGGCTTTAAGATTCGCGAGCATACAATGACCCATGTGCCGTATATGCTGGTAGTGGGTGATCGTGAAGTTGAATCAAATCAGCTGGCCGTCCGAACGCGCAGTGGTGAAGATCTTGGCTCGATGAGTGTACAGGACATCGTTAAGAAATTTACTGAAGAATGCGTGAACCGCGGCCATTAATTTTTTTGGAGGATTAGAATATTAGCGCAGCGAAAGGTAATCGTTTAAATGGTGATATAACCGATCAAGAAGTTCGTTTGATTGGAAGTGATGGCGAACAAGTTGGTGTAGTTGCGATTGACGAAGCGCAACAAATTGCACAAGACGCTGATTTAGATTTAGTTGAGATCGTACCCAATGCTAAACCTCCGGTTTGCAGGGTTATGGATTACGGTAAATTTAAATTTGAGCAAAGCAAGAAATCACACGCTGCGAAAAAGAAACAAAAACTAATTCATGTAAAAGAAATTAAGTTTAGACCGGGAACTGAAGAAGGTGACTATCAAACTAAGTTAAGAAAACTTACTGAGTTTTTAACCGAAGGTGATAAAACGAAAGTTACTATTCGATTTCGAGGCAGGGAAATGATGCACCAAAATTTAGGTGTAAAGTTACTGGATAGAGTAGAAGAAGATTTAAAAGAATATGGCGAAGTAGAGCAACGACCAAAGTTAGAAGGAAGGCAATTGGTGATGGTGTTCACTCCGCTAAAGAAATTAAAGAAGTAAAAGTCAAAGAAATTATATAAACATTTATAAACGAAAATTAAGATGCCAAAATTAAAAACAAACAGAGGTGCTGCAAAGCGCTTTAAGAGAACTGCTAAAGGTGGCTTCAAGCGTTCACAATCTCATTTAAGGCATATTCTTAGCAAGAAGAGCACTAAGAGGAAAAGGCACTTGCGTGCTGATGCAATGATCGCCGATGCAGATGTTAAAGCTGTGAAGCAAATGCTTCCTTATGCTTAAGTCATAGACATAAGATATAACCCATATCAAAAGAAATTAGTTAAACAAACTTAGCTAAAGAAATTAGCCAAAAGATTAGAGAGTACTGAGATGCCAAGAGCAAAAAGATCCGTTGTCGCACACGCAAAACATAAAAAAGTGCGTGCTAAAGCTAAAGGGTATTACGGAGCACGAAAAAATGTTTACCGTGTTGCCAAACAAGCGGTAATTAAAGCGGGCCAATATGCATATCGTGACCGCAGACAAAAGAAGCGTCAGTTCCGTTCACTTTGGATTGTACGCATCAATGCTGCAGCGAGACAGTTTGATTTATCTTATAGCAGATTGATTGATGGCTTGAATAAAGCTTCAATTGATATCGACCGTAAAGTATTAGCGGACTTAGCGATTCATGATATTGATACATTTGGTAAGCTGGCTGAAAGAGCAAAAGCAAGTTTAGCAACGGCTTAGCCAAGTACCTGTTCAGAGGATTGTTATCAACACAAAAGATCTATTTGTATAAGTTGATTAAAGGGAAAGGCATCGCCTTTCCCTTTTTTGTTTAAGAGAGTTGATTTTAAAAACATGTCCGATCTTAGTTCTTTAGAAGCCGCTGCAATTAATGAAATCCAGTCGACTGACGACTTGGGGAAATTGGAAGCTTTGCGCGTAAAGTATCTTGGCAAAAAAGGCGTGCTGACTGATCAGCTAAAAGCACTTGGAAAACTTCCTAAAGAAGAGCGTCCTGTGGCGGGTCAAGAAATTAATAAAGTTAAAGTACGTATTCAAGAAGCGATTGAGAGCAGAAAATCGTATTTGCAAGAGACTGAAATAAGTCAGCAGCTAAAGAGTGAAACTCTAGATATCACTTTACCAGGAAGAGCGCAAAGCTATGGAGGTCTGCATCCAATCACTCTTACGCTTAATCGAATCCAAAGCTATTTCAAGCAATTTGGTTTTGTTGTAGAAGAGGGGCCAGAAATAGAAGATGAGTTTCATAATTTTGAAGCGCTGAATATTCCTGATCATCATCCCGCACGTGCAATGCACGACACGTTTTATTTTGACGATAAGCTTTTATTGCGCACTCATACATCTTCGGTGCAGATTCATGTTATGCAAGAGCAAAAGCCGCCAATAAGAATTATTGCTCCTGGCCGTGTATACCGATGCGACTCTGATCCCACGCATAGCCCAATGTTTCATCAAGTTGAAGGTTTATTGGTGGACGAGCAGGTTTCCTTTGTAGACTTGAAAGGCATCATCATAGATTTTCTGCAAAGCTTTTTTGATGATGAAAATTTGCAAGTACGTTTCAGACCCTCCTATTTTCCTTTTACTGAGCCTTCTGCAGAAATCGATATTGGCATGTTGGATAAAAAAACTAATTCAACAAAATGGTTAGAGGTGATGGGCTGTGGCATGGTGCATCCGAATGTATTTGCAAGTGTTGGTATAGACACCAATAAATATAATGGTTACGCCTTTGGTATGGGGGTTGAGCGTTTGGCGATGCTGCGTCATCAAGTGAACGACTTGCGTCTATTTTTTGAAAACGATTTGCGTTTTTTGCAACAGTTTGCCTAACTACTAGGTTAAGAATTAAATCATGCGTGTAAGCGAAAACTGGTTGCGTGAGTGGATAGATCCAGGAGTGGGTACACAGCAACTGGCTGATATTTTAACAATGGCCGGTTTAGAGGTTGATGGTGTTGAGTTTGCAGCGCCTATGTTTTCTGGTGTGGTAATTGCTAAAGTTATTAAAGTAGAACCTCATCCCGATGCAAAAAAACTTCATATCTGTCAGGTAGATGACGGGAAAGGCGAAGTTAGCAACGTTATCTGTGGTGCTAACAACGTGCGCAAAGGACTTATTGTTGCTTTTGCAAAAGTAGGAGCAGTGTTGCCCAACGATTTTAAGATTGAACCCAAAGAGCTGCGCGGTGTGGAATCTTTTGGCATGTTGTGTTCGCCAAGTGAGTTAGGTTTAACAGAGTCTTCCCAGGGAATTTTGGAATTACCTGAAGATGCCAAATTAGGTGTAGATGTATATTCTGGTTTAGATTTGGCTGATAAAGTGATTGATATTGATTTAACGCCAAACCGTTCTGATTGTTTAAGTGTTCAAGGTGTGGCACGTGAAGTGTCAGCGTTATTAGATAAGCCTCTGCAAAAAAATTTTACAATAGCCGAAGTTAAAGCAACTATTAAGTCTGTACTTCCTGTTTCTATAAAAGCTAAACAAGAGTGCCCGCGTTATGTGGGCAGGGTGATTGAGGGAGTGACGGGGTCTGTACAGAGCCCATTATGGATGCAAGAAAAATTACGACGTGCAGGTGTGCGTGCAATTAATGCGATAACGGATATCATAAATTTCGTTATGCTTGAGATGGGGCAACCTATGCATGCATTTGATTTGGACACATTAAATGGTGGTGTGGTAGTTCGCTTTGCTAATAAAGCAGAGAAGCTTGAATTGTTAGATGGTCAAACGGTAGAGCTATCGGAAGACGAACTAGTAATAGCAGATGAAAAACAAGCGGTGGCACTTGCTGGAATTATGGGCGGACAGGAAACTGCAATTCAGCATGGCACTGCGAGAGTATTTTTAGAAAGTGCATCATTCAAGCCGGAAATCGTTGCAGGGAAAGCGCGACGATATGGTTTGCATACTGATTCTTCTCATCGGTTTGAGCGTGGTGTTGACCCTAATTTAGCAACGCAAGCAATCGAAAGAGCAACACAGTTAATTTTAGAATTGGTTGGAGGTGAGGCTGGGCCAGTAATTTTCGAAGAAGACTTATCTGAATTGCCTAAACCTGTAAAAATATTGTTAGAGCATTCTAAGGTTGAATCATTACTGGGTATAAAGCTTGCCGTGCAAAAAGTGCAGTCACTACTTGTGCGTTTGCAATGTAAAGTGGAAGTTGAGAAAAATGTGTTACATGTGCAGCCACCAAGTTATCGGTTTGATTTGAAGATAGATGTTGACTTAATAGAAGAGGTTGCGCGCTTAGTGGGGTATGAGAATATTCCTGCTGATGTGAAGGCATTAGCCATTAATACCACTTTAAACATCGAAGCCAATCAACTTGGAGCAATGAAGGGTGTATTGGTATCTCGTGGCTACCATGAAGTTATTACCTTTAGCTTTGTTGCCCAAGAGATTGAAGAGTTGTTCAATGATGGGAATCCAAGTAAACAACTCGCAAATCCTATATCTCAAGAATTATCAGTGATGCGAAGTAGTGCTTGGCCGGGTTTGCTAAAAGCTGCACAACACAATCTTCATCGACAACAACCTCGAATACGCATTTTTGAACAGGCATTACAGTTTAAAAATACAACTGATGGTTTAAAACAATCACCTAGTCTATCAGGCCTCATTGTTGGTGATTGTGAGCCGGAACAGTGGGGTTCGATGAGTAGAAGGGTGGACTTTTATGATCTTAAGGGTGATGTAGAGCATGTGTTAAAGATTTCTTCTTTGCCGATAGATCGAGTTTCATTTTTACCTGCAGAGGATGCTGCGCTACATCCAGGACAATCGGCAAAAATTTTATTCGGTGATGTGGTGATTGGTCGTTTAGGTAAGTTGCATCCACGTATTCAATCTGCAATCGATATCGATTCGGCTGTTTATTTGTTTGAATTGCAGTTAAATGAATTAATAAAGAAACCTGCGGCTAGTGTTTTCCAAGCGTTATCCAAATACCCCTCGATTCGTCGGGATATCACGATGATAGTTAATGATAATGTCAATGCGGCAGAGATTCGTTCAAACATTGAACAAATGAATATTGCATGCCTGCAATGTGTCGAAGTGTTTAGTGTTTACAAAGGTGAAGGCATCTCAGAATCAAAGAAAAGCGTCTCTTTAAGCTTGATTTTACAAGAGTTTTCACGCACCCTTACAGATAAAGAAATAGAACAAACAGTCTTATTAATTATTTCTCAACTTGAAAATAAAGTTGGAGCAGAAATAAGAAGCTAATAAAAAAATGGCGCTCACTAAAGCAGACATGGCAGAAAATTTGTTCGAGGAATTAGGCCTCAACAAAAGAGAAGCAAAAGAACTCGTCGAAATCTTTTTTGAAGAGGTTCGTGTCGCACTTGAACAAGGACATGAAGTAAAGTTATCAGGCTTTGGTAATTTTATTTTGCGTGATAAAAATCAGCGTCCTGGGCGTAATCCAAAAACGGGTGAGGAGATTCCAATTTCTGCAAGACGTGTGGTTACATTCCGTCCTGGGCAGAAATTAAAAGCGAGAGTCGAGGCATATGCTGGAAATCAATAATAATAATGAATTACCGGTAATTCCGGGCAAACGATATTTTACAATTGGAGAAGTTAGCGAATTATGTGGAGTAAAACCACACGTGCTTCGATATTGGGAGCAAGAATTTCCTTCTCTTAAGCCTGTAAAGCGTCGCGGTAATCGTCGTTACTACCAACGGCATGATGTCATCTTAATTCGTCAAATTCGTAGTCTCTTATACGAGCAGGGATACACCATAGGTGGGGCAAGACAAAAACTTGCTGGGTCAGATGCTAAAGAAGACCAGAATCAAAGCCAACAAGTCGTTCATCAAATGCGTGTAGAGCTTGAAGACCTGCTTCAAGTTTTGAAACGTTAAGTCACTTATAAACCAATATAGCTATTTGTCATTTCTCGGGGTGTAGCGCAGCCTGGTAGCGCACCACACTGGGGGTGTGGGGGTCGGAGGTTCGAATCCTCTCATCCCGACCAAAATTTTCTATATATTCTTGCTAATTGTCGGGTCTAGGCTCGCACTCACCAGGTATAGCTTCTATACTTAGTAACTACATGATTTTATGGCTATTCATAGCGTAGAATTTAGTTTCCTTTTAAATTAAGTAAAGCACTAAATAGACAGCACTTTGCTATCTGTTCTAATGTATTGCTGATAAATTAATATATATGTCTCCAGATTTGCACTTTGATTTAGAATTGGCCTTATTAATAGGTGCTTTAGTTACCGGACTTGTTTGGTTGCTAGATAAACTTTTTCTAGGTGATAAGCGGCGAAAACGTGCACTAGAGAAATCTTATGATTCAACACATGGTCAAGAGGCTGTAGGGCCGAGTAACAGAGAATACCGTGAACCATGGTTTTTAGATCTTTGTAAGTCCTTTTTTCCTATATTGCTTATTGTCTTGATATTGCGTTCTTTTATAGCTGAACCATTTCGTATTCCATCAGGCTCAATGATGCCTACTTTGCTGCATGGTGATTTTATTCTGGTGAATAAATTTGCCTATGGAATTCGTTTACCGGTGTTGCATAAAAAAGTGCTGGGTATTGGCATTCCACAACGTGGAGATGTAGCAGTTTTCCGTTTTCCGAAAAATCCTGCAGATGACTACATTAAACGCGTGATTGGTTTGCCAGGAGACCACATAACGTATCGTGATAAAAAACTGTATATCAATGGTGATCTGGTTAATCAGCAAAAGAATGGAGTTTATCAGGGTGAAGGTGCAAATAGTGTAATGAATGGTGCGACCATATTACGCGAAGACCTTGAGCATCAACCGCACGATATTTTATTAAAGAAGGTGGGGTATAGTGTGCCTGGAGAATTTACCGTTCCGCAAAATCACTTTTTTGTTATGGGTGATAATCGAGATCACAGTAGTGATAGTCGAATCTGGGGGTTTGTGCCAGAAGAAAATTTAGTAGGGCGAGCTTTTTTAGTTTGGATGAATTGGGATTTTGCTGGAAAGAAGTTTAATTTTGATCGAGTAGGCAAAAAAATAATTTAAGATGAGGATATTCAAATGATTACTATGCATAAGCAACGTGGTGCAACATTTATATTTTGGGTATTTTTTTTGGCGCTTATAGGGTTTTTGATGATGATAGGCATAAAGCTATTTCCCGTGTATTACAAAGGCCTCACCACAGAAAAAATTGTGGAAGATATTGCCTTTGAGATGCAGAGCAAAAAACCTAATAAGAAGCAACTATGGCAGTCTATAAGTAAACGCCTAAATATCAATGGTGTCTATGGAGTAAAGAAAGATCATTTTGTTTTTAAAAGAAATAAAACTTCAATCGATTTTGGTTTGGATTACGAGGTAAGAGTTCCTATTATTGCAAATTTGGATGCGATAGCTACATTTGATCAACGTCAAACTATCAGTACTAAAAAATAAAACCTAAGAATATAAACATTGAGTCTTGTTGATCTACTTGGAGAAGAGTTTTTAAGTTCGGATCAGTGCCTTCGCGCTTTAACGCATCGAAGTGTAAACAGTAATAATAATGAACGTCTAGAGTACCTGGGTGATTCTTTGTTAGGATTCTTTGTTGCAAACTGGTTGTTTACCCATTTCCCGTCCTATCCTGAAGGTGACCTTACTCGTATGCGAGCTCATCTAGTTAAAAAAGATACCTTGGCTGAAATTGCGCGTGAACATAATTTGGCAAGTCATTTGGTTTTAGGTGCAGGAGAGCTAAAGTCTGGTGGGCTTCGAAGATCTTCAATTTTAGCGGATGCACTTGAAGCGTTGATAGGAGCGGTCTTCATTTCTAAAGGTTACGAGAGTGCCTGTGTATTTATTGAAAAGTTATATACAAGCCGATTCTCTAATATTCCAACAGTTGATGAGCTCAAGGATGCAAAAACCAGGTTGCAAGAATTATTACAATCTAATGGTGAAAACCTGCCGTTGTACAACATTGTTGAGAAGCAGGGTAAATCTGGAAATGAGACGTTCTCAGTTCAATGTGTAGTTGAGAATTGTAATGAATCCTTTATTGGGATCGGAACAAGTCGTCGAAAAGCAGAACAAGTTGCTGCAGAGATTGCTTTTGAATTTGTTTCAAAGAAAAATAATTAATAAGAAATGGCAACTAAAACACGTTGTGGTTTTGTAGCTATTGTTGGCCGTGCAAACGTAGGTAAGTCCACTCTATTTAATGCTCTCTTGGGCGAGCAACTATCTATTGCCACACATAAGCCACAAACTACGCGCCACAATATTCGTGGAATCTTAAGTTTAGAAACGCGTCAGCTGGTTTTGGTAGATACACCTGGAATTCAGTTAGGTAATAAAAGATTAATTAACAAAGTTCTTATCAGTAATGCATTGTCTAGCTTGCAAGAGGTGGATGTGATTTTAATGGTTGCAGAAATGGGCCGTTGGAGCGATGAAGACGACTATTTGTTAAACCAAGTTAAAGAAGCGAATCGACCTACTGTTCTCGTGATAAATAAAATTGACAGAATGAAAGATAAATCAGCGTTATTGCCAATTTTGGAAGATGCAAAAGGTCGCTATGAATTTGAGGATATTATCCCTATATCCGCCTTGCATGATAAAAGTATGAATACGTTAACGAATGTTTTGTGTAGCCAGGTGCCAGAATCTGTTTTCCTTTTCCCCAAAGATGTCACTTGGGATCGAGATGATGCATTTGTGATATCTGAAATTGTGCGTGGTACTGCCATTACTCAGCTTCATAAAGAACTTCCTTATGCTATCTACACAGAAGTTGAAAATCTAACTTTTGATGAAAATTTAATATCTATTGGTGTGGTTATTTGGGTAGAGAAAGATAGTCAAAAAGGTATCGTGATTGGTAAAAAAGGTTCAAAATTAAAAACTATTGGCGAGCAGGCTCGTAACAGGCTTGAAAGAGTATTTAATAAAAAAGTAATGCTAAAAACTTGGGTAAAAGTCAAACAGAATTGGCAAGATCAGCAAGATATCGTGTCGCAATTTAAGGAATAATTGAACTCGATTATGAAGATGCAACTATGAGAGTGCAATTACAGCAAGCTTACTGTATGCATGCCAGACGTTATCGAGAATCTAGCCGTATTGTAGAGATGCTTACTCCTGAGTATGGTTTGGTTTCTTGTCTTGGGCATAGTTCAAAGAAAAAAAATTCAAGTGTAGACTTATTGTTTACGCCTCTTCTTATTTCTTGGAGTGGTAGGGGTGAGTTGTTCACGCTTACTCATGTGGAGAGTGTTACGGCAAAACAAGTAACAACACCTGAAGTGTCTATTATGGGAATGTATTTGAATGAGCTGATTTTAAAGCTAGTGCCTAAGTCCAGTCCAAGCAAAGAAATTTTTGATCTATATAAAAATGTTATTCATCTGTTGGAGAAAGGTGATAGCCAGGAAAAGGTTTTGCGGTTATTTGAAATAGAATTGCTTGAGCTGGTAGGTCACGGCCTTTCCTTAGATAAAGAAGTAGATCATGAAACTCCGATCCATGAAGATGGGTTTTATCGATATGACGTAGGACTAGGCCCCGCTAGAATTCCCTGTAAAAATGATGCAAGGGAAAATACCGCATGGAATGTAATTAAGGGTGCGACGTTAATAGGTTTGCAATCACCTTTGAGTATGGATACATCATGTCTAGCAGAGGCCAAGCGACTCATGCGAGGTGTTATAAATTGGCATTTGGACAGTCGACCATTGCACAGTCGAGAAATTTTGCAATTTATGCAAGCATAATCACTTAAGTAATTTCTAAAATAATTAAATGTCGGTTAATTCGAAAGTGCGTTTAGGCGTAAATCTTGATCATGTGATGACGATCCGTCAAGCACGATTCACGCCCTATCCAGACTTAAAGCAGGCGATAAAGTTGTCAGAGCAAGCGGGCGCTGATGGAATCACCATGCATTTGCGTGAAGATAGACGTCATATTCAAGATGATGATGTTTACTTGGCAAAAGAAGTTATTCAAAGCAGTATGAATTTAGAAATGGCGGCTACGAATGAGATGCGAGATATTGCATTGAAGGTCAAGCCCGGAAATTGTTGTATTGTTCCAGAACACCGCCAAGAGCTGACGACTGAAGGTGGTTTAGATGTTATTAAACATAGTGCTCGAATAAAAGATGTTACTGCTTCTTTAACAGAAGCAAATATAGCTGTTTCATTGTTTATTGAACCGGATTTTAATGTAATAGATGCATCGGCTGAAGCAGGTGCTCCCGTCATTGAATTGCATACTGGAACATACGCAAGTAGTGAGGGTGATAAGCAATCTCAAGAGTTAGAAAGAATCAAAAAAGCGGTAGCGCATGCTGCATCACTTGGTTTAGTGGTGAATGCAGGGCATGGGTTGCATTATGAAAATGTTGCAGCCATTGCAAATATTGAACGTATGTATGAACTAAATATTGGCCATTCAATTGTGGCCTATGCATTATTTGTGGGCTTAGAAACTGCAGTGCGGGAAATGCGAGAAAAGATGGATGCAAAGCCTTAAATTGGCATGTAATCAATATGAAGATTTTAGGAACAGGAATAGATATAGTAGAAATTTCACGTATTGCTAAATCGTATGAGCGATTTTCTGAAAACTTTGCTTCGAAAATACTCCATGATGATGAATTAATCGAATTAAAGAATTCAATAGATAAGGTCTCATTCTTAGCAAAACGATTTGCAGTAAAAGAAGCGTTTTCAAAAGCGCTAGGTACAGGAATAAGAGATAATGTGCACTGGTGTAAAATGTATGTGCGGCATGATGAAAAGGGTAAGCCTATATTAAAGTTTACAGATGAATTTGCGCAAGAGATCCTAGCTGAAAAGCTCGATGTTCATATCAGTATTTCGGATGAAAAAAAATATGTAGTTGCGCAAGCGCTAATAATTGAAAAAGCTACATAGAAATATATGTATAGAAGTAAATAATAATTAAATGAAAATTCCTACTATAGAACAGTTTGTTGGTAATACACCGCTAGTGCGGCTTCAACGTTTGCCTGGTAATACCTCTAATTTAGTATTGGCGAAATTAGAAGGCAATAATCCAGCGGGTTCCGTTAAAGACCGGCCTGCATTAAGTATGATTGTTGAAGCTGAAGAGCGTGGTGACATTAAGCCAGGCGATGTGTTAATTGAGGCCACTAGCGGTAATACGGGTATTGCCCTGGCAATGGTAGCGGCAATGAAAGGCTACATACTAAAGTTAATCATGCCTGAAAATATGAGCATGGAACGTCGTCAGTCGATGCAAGCGTTTGGTGCAGAGCTTATTCTTGTAACGGTAGAAGAAGGGATGGAGCATGCGCGTGATTTAGCGTTACAAATGCAAAGTGAAGGTAAAGGTAAAGTGTTAGATCAGTTTGCAAACCCTGATAATCCTTTAGCGCATTACAAAACAACCGGACCTGAAATTTGGCGAGATACCGATAAAAAAGTTACTCACTTTGTAAGTTCCATGGGTACTACTGGTACGATAATGGGAACCTCAAAATTTCTTAAAGAAGTGAACCCAGATGTCCAGATTGTAGGGGTTGAGCCGTCAGAAGGTTCAAAGATTCCAGGTATTCGAAAATGGCCAGAAGAATATGTTCCGAGCATTTTTGATGATAAAGATATTGATAATGTAATTCAGGTTACTCAAGAAGAAGCAGAAGTGATGATGCGTAGAATGGGTAAGGAAGAAGGAATATTTTGTGGCGTATCTTCGGGTGGCGCAATGGCCGCTGCATTAAAACTTTCCAAACAAGTAGAAAATGCAGTAATAGTAAGCATTGTATGTGATCGAGGTGATCGGTATTTATCAACGGGTGTTTTTGCCCAGTAATTTTTACCAGCATTAAAATATGAATACTTTAGTTTTTGATATAGAAATTGAACAGGCTTGCAAATAAATAATGAATACCCTTGTGTTTGATATTGAGACAGTACCTGATGTGGAATCAGGTAAGAAAATTTATGATCTAGATGGTTTGCCTGATAAAGACGTGATTAAAGCTATCGAGCACATGCGTAATCAGCAAACTGGTAGTGATTTTATGCCTCACTACATGCAGCGTATTGTTGCTATTTCTGCGGTACTAGCCACACATGATTCAGTAAAAGTTTGGTCGTTAGGCGATACAGATTCACCCGAAAAAGAATTAATCAAACGGTTTTATGATGGTTTGGAAAAATATAATCCAACTATCGTTTCCTGGAATGGAGGTGGCTTTGATTTGCCGACCATGCACTACCGTTCTTTATTGCATGGTGTAAATGCTCAGCACTATTGGCAAATGGGGGATGATGATACGAGTTTCCGTTATAACAACTATATAAGCCGTTTTCACTGGCGACATATCGATCTAATGGATGTGCTTGCGGGTTTTCAAATGCGTGCCAACGCAAAGTTAGATCACATTGCAACCATGCTAGGTTTCCCAGGTAAATTGGGTATGGACGGTAGTAAAGTGTGTGGCGCATTTTTAGATGGAAAAATTGAAGAGATCCGTAACTACTGTGAAACGGACGTGCTCAATACCTATTTAGTATTTCTGCGATTTGAATTAATGCGCGGAAAGATATATGAAAAAGAATATGAGCGCAGATGTGAGCAGCTCAGAGATTACTTGTCTGATTCAGGTGAAGAGCATTTAGAAGAGTTTTTGAAAGCTTGGGTTTAATTACTATGGGTAATGAATATAATTACGATATATTTTTAAATAAAGAAATTATCGCTACGGTTGGTCCCAGCACACTTAAACAATTGCATATTTCTTTTGGTGTTTCTGAAGGAAGACCTTTGGTAAAAGCAAGTGGGATATCTAATGAAGAGCCAGGATTGTTATATATCAATTGGCTTGAGGAGATTGTTGATTTTGGTGATTCATTAAGAGTTTCACCATCACAAGAAAATAAAGTAACAAGTCCTCGTCATACTAAGAAGCTAAAACGAGGAATGGGAAGCACAGAAGAAGACAGCTTCTGTGAGTTTTGTAAGGGCTCCGAAAAAGAGACTGGCCAATTGATTAGACTTGGGGGGTAGTCCACAAATTTGCAATGAGTGTGTAAAGCTTTGTGTAGAGCGATTTAAATCTTTTGAATGATTTTCGTTTGTCGGCAGAAATTACGTGAGTAACTTCTCCAAAACCTTCTGATAAATATCGGTCAACTGGTCCAGCGCCTCTACGTCCACGCACTCATTCATTTTGTGAATGCTTTCATTCACTGGGCCGAGTTCCACCACTTGTGCGCCGGTAGGCGCAATGAAGCGTCCATCTGACGTACCACCGCCGGTGGAAAATTCTGGTTTGATGTTTACGGTTTCTTGTATGGCTTGTTCGCAAGCATTGGTTAGCAAACCCGGCTCGCAGTAGAACGGATTGCCCGATAAATGCCAGCTTATTTCGTAATTTAGGTTATTTTTATCCAGAACGGAAACTATTATAGTTTTAATTTTATCAGCTGTAATTTCTGTAGAGAAACGTAAGTTCAGTTCAATTTCCATGCTGCCAGGAATAACGTTGTTTGCGCCTGTTCCCGCATTGATGTTTGAAACTTGGAATGTAGTCGGGGGAAAGAATTCATTACCGGCATCCCACTGCAACGTAGTGAGTTCTGCTAGTACGGGTGCAAATTCGTGAACAGGGTTCTTGGCCAAATGCGGATAAGCCACATGCCCTTGAACACCTTTGATATTTAAGTTTGCAGAAAGAGAGCCGCGGCGACCAATTTTGAGAGTGTCACCTAATGTTTCGCTGCAACTTGGTTCGCCGACAATGCACATGTCTATTGTTTCATTGCGTTCTTGCAATGCTTCAATTACTTTCACGGTACCATTGGTTGCGGGGCCTTCTTCATCGCTTGTTATAAGGAAAGCAATGGATCCTCCGTGATGAGGATGAGCTGCGGCAAAACGTTCACATGCCACAGCCATAGCAGCTATGCTGGATTTCATATCTGCTGCACCGCGCCCAAATAATTGTCCATCACGAATAGTGGGTGTGAAGGGTGGTGAATCCCATTCTTGTTCTGGCCCGGTTGGTACTACATCAGTGTGTCCAGCAAAAACTACTAAAGGTGATGCTTCTCCACGTCGTAACCACAAGTTGGTTACATCTTCGAACTGCATGACTTCTGCTTTAAATTCTGCAGCTTTTAAGTAATCACTTAAAATCGTTTGGCAGCCAGCATCTTCAGGTGTAACTGAAGCCTGAGAGATTAACTGCTTAGCTAATTCTAGAGTGGCGGACATGGTTGGTTATTTGTAATTTTGGCAGAATATTTTGTCATCAAAACCTACTGTAATGGTTTTGCCATTTTGAATCACAGGGCGTTTGATTAATGTGGGATTCTGTTGCATTAGCGTTATCGCTTTAGCCTGAGTGAAATTAGACTTGTCTTTCTCGGAAAGTTCCTTGCCGCTTATTTCTTTCCAAGTCCTGCTGCGTTTATTCAGTAGTATTTCCCACTTAATTTCTTTGCACCATTCGCCTAACTGTTTTTTGGTGATGTTTTGTTTTTTGTAATCGTGAAATTCAAATTCAATCCCACGATCTTTAAGCCATTTTTGCGACTTTTTTACTTGGTCACAATTAGGGATACCAAAAACTTTAAGCATGCTAATGAATCGAGGTTTAGTCGATAGTTCTTAACAATTCGTTAATACCTACTTTACTACGTGTTTTTTCATCTACCTGCTTAACGATAACTGCACAATAAAGACTATATGTGCCATCTTTAGAGGGTAGGTTGCCAGATACGACTACCGATCCTGCTGGGATTCGACCGTACGTTACTTCGCCGGTTTCACGATTGAAGATCTTTGTGCTTTGGCCGATGTATACGCCCATTGAAATTACCGCACCTTCTTCAACAATTACACCTTCAACAATTTCAGACCGTGCACCGATAAAACAGTTGTCTTCGATAATAGTAGGGCTTGCCTGCAATGGTTCAAGAACACCGCCAATGCCTACGCCGCCAGAAAGGTGAACGTTTTTACCAATTTGCGCACACGATCCTACGGTAACCCAAGTGTCGACCATAGTACCGGTATCTACATAGGCGCCAATGTTTACATAACTGGGCATTAAAATAGCATCAGGTGCAATGTATGCACCTCGTCTTACCATCGCGCCAGGTACAATTCTAGCACCTTGTTTTTTAATTTGGTCATCGCTCATTTGCGAAAACTTAGTTGGAACCTTGTCGTAATATTTGGTTACGCCTGCGTCAATAATTTCGTTTTCATTCATGCGAAACGAAAGTAGTACAGCTTTTTTAATCCACTCGTTAGTGATCCAGTCATTGCCCTGTTTTTCTGCAACGCGAATTTCACCTGTATCCACTTTCTTTAAGGTGGACTCAACGGCATTGCGAACTTCTGGGTCTGTGTTTGCTGGGTTGATGTCTACACGTTTTTCAAATGCTGCTTCGATAATATCTTGTACTTGTGAATTATTGTCTTGCCCTGGCATGGTCTCTCCTGAATAGCTGGGTATTTATTGTTCTTCGAGTAACTCTTTTATACGCTGTGCTGCCTCAATGCATTCTGCTAGTTCGGCAACCAGCGCTAAGCGTACACGGTTTTCACCCGGGTTATAACCATTAACCGATTTGGCCAAATAACTACCGGGAAGGGTTAGTACGTTCTTCTTACGAAAAAGTGTCTTACAGAATTCAACCTCATCCATAGGTAATTTGGGCCAGAGATAAAATCCTGCATCGGGTCTTTGGCAAGGTAAGACAGGTTGAAGAATGCCCAGAACAGCATCAAACTTTTCCGCATATTTTTGGCGGTTCGATGCTACGTGCAACTCATCTGACCAGGCGGCAACACTAGCAGCTTGTGTGGGTAATGACATGGCGCAGCCATGATAGGTGCGATAGCTGAAGAAATTTTCAATTAATTCACTGGAGCCTGCTACAAATCCAGAGCGTAGACCTGGTGCATTGGATCGTTTGGATAAACTATAAAATGCCATGCAGTTTTGAAATGTTTCATTACCTAGTTTTTGTGCATTGTGAAGCAAGCCATTAGGTGGTGTTGCATTTGGCGAGTAAATTTCTGAATAACATTCATCTGAAGCAATTACGAAGTTATATTTGTTGGAGTGTTCGATTAATTTTTGCAGAGTGTTGGCGGGAGCTACTTCGCCAGTAGGGTTGCCAGGTGTGCAAATATAAAGTAGCTGACAACGATTCCAGATTTCATCGCTGATCTCCCATAATGCAGGTATATCACCATCGATTACCGTGCAGTCATAATAAATTGGTTCAGCTCCCGCAAGTAATGCCGCGCCTTCGTAAATTTGATAGAACGGGTTGGGTATTAACACTGCTGGTTTGCTGGTTGGGTCGATTACGCATTGTGCGAATGCAAATAATGCTTCACGAGTTCCATTTACGGGTAATACATTATTTTTGTTATCTAGGTATTTTTCGCTTAGTTGGAACCGGTTTCTTATCCAGTTTGCGCATGCTTTACGTAATTCATCGGTGCCTCGGGTGGTGGGATATTTAGCAAGATCGCTAACATTGCGATTTAATTCATCTTTGATTATTGATGGAGTTAGGTGCTTAGGTTCACCTATCGCAAGTGACACAGCTTGTAGTTGTGTATTGGTTTCTATTTGAGAAATTAACTTGTTAAGTTTCTCAAATGGATAAGGCTGTAGTTTTGTAAGATTAGTATTCATATAGAAAGCCAGTAGCTTACACTTTTAGTGCCACTTGTTTCGGTTGTTGTAAATATTCTAAGATTACCTTTCTTAGTTTTTCTTGATGTTCTTTGTCTAATGCCTGGTAATCTAGGTTACTAATGTGAAATAGATTGTGCACACGTTCCCCTAATGTTGAGATACGTGCATTATGTATGGCTATACTGCAGTCCACAAATGCATTTCCTAAGCTGGCGAGTAAGCCGGGAAAGTCAGGTGCTTTTATTTCCATGGTCGTGTAATTATTGACAGTGCTAATATCAAAATAAATTTCAACAGGTACACGTAGCTCTCGAATCTGTCTTGGCAGGCCTTGGTTAATGCAGGGGGTGATTTCTTCAGGGTGTTCTAAAGCTTGAGTTAGCTCTTTTTTAACTAAATCGCATTGTTTCTCGTCGTCGATTGCTTTTTCGTTTGCGTCTAATACTAAGAATGTATCTAGTGCATGTCCTTTGTTTGATGTTATGACTCTTGCGTGGACGATTGACAGTCTTAATTTAGCAAGTGTTGAGGTGATATGTGCAAATAAATAGTTTCGATCATTACAGTAAATGAATATTTCAGTTGCACCTCTAGCGCTGTATTGATGGATATTTACCACTACATTGCTTTTGTCTCTGTGATTTAATATGGCTTGTGTATGTCGCATTACCTCATCATCTGAATGGCGAATAAAATAATCATCACCAAGCTCTTGCCAGAATGCTAAACAGCTGTCTTGGTTTAAGTTGGTATTTTGTAATAATTGCAAAGCAGAAGATTTAACTTGATCAACCAGTTCATCTCGATTGGTTGGGGATTCTACATCTTGGCGCAAATACTGTGATGCACGTTGGTACAATTCTGAAAGCAATGCGCTTCGCCAACTATTCCAGAGTTTTGGATTTGTGCCGCGCATATCTGCAATGGTTAATAGGTATAAATAATTAAGCCTTGTTAGATTTCCAACATTGTTTGCAAATTCTTTAATTATGTAAGGGTCGTCTATATCTTGTTGTTGCGCTGTAATCGACATTACGAGATGATTTTTTACCAGCCAAGCTACTGTGTTTGCATCAAATGACGTCAAGCCATGTTGTAAGCAAAAAGATTTAGCTTCTACTTCACCTAGTTCAGAATGATCCCCACCACGGCCTTTTGCAATGTCATGAAATAATGCGGCTAAATAGAGTGTTAATGCTTTTGGAGTTTGGATGAAAATATCATGATAGGCGGCATATTCGCCTTCAGAAGTATTTTTACTGAATTGGCATGCATTTTCAAAAACTCGAAGGGTGTGTTCTTCAACGGTATATATATGAAAAAGGTCAAACTGCATTCTACCGGTTACCGCATCAAAGCTTGGCCAATATTTCCCGAGCACTCCAAGTTGTGCCATGCGCTTTAATTCACGGTAATTGGTTCCAATGCGGCTGATTATAGATATGAATGTGCCGCTATTTGTTTTGTTGTTTCTGTAGCTGTCATCTATAACATTTAAGTTCTCGATGATTAGTTTTTGCAATTGATCGCTAAGGCCAGTTAGATTTTTGTGTTCTTGTAATAACTGAAAACATTCTAGTAACGCTTCTGGAGATTTTTTAAATATTTCTGGTGTAGTTGCTTCAAGTAGCTGCGCGCGCACTTGAAAATTTTCATTTATAGGTTTAGCTCTACGTTTAAATAAGCTTGGGAATATGGTTGAATGCAAACGTTCTATAATTATATCTGACAATGTAGAGAGCTGGTTGCTAGTGCGATAGAAAACCTGCATAAATTCTTCAACCCGCTGATTGCGGTTTTCATTCTTATAACTAAGTAGAGATGCAACCTCGTATTGATAATCAAATAACAAGCGGTCATCACCGCGCTGAACAAATAAATGTAGAGCGAACCTTATTTTTGCTAAAACTAAGTAGGCTTCTTGTAATAACGATAATTCGCTATTAGATAAAAATTCTAGTTCTGCTAATTCTTCAAAGCTCTCTGTTTTAAAGTGGCGGTTGGTTAGCCAGCGTAAGGTATGGATATCGCGCAATCCGCCTGGGTTTTCTTTTATATTGGGCTCCAGGTGGTTGGCGGTGTCTCCAAATTTTTTGTGTCGGTCTTCTAGTTCTTGTCTTTTTTCTTTGAAATATTTTTTACTGGGCCAGATTTTATTATTTTCAACAACATCTCTAACCTGGTTGTATAAGTCTTCACTTCCCGCTAAGTAATAGTGTTCCATTAAACTAGTTAAAACTGTGACATCTTTTTTAGATTCTTCTATGCAGCTATTTATGGTTCTAACGGATTGTGCGATGTGTAAGCTTATGTCCCAGAGAAAAGTTAAGAAAGATTCAATTTTGGGTTTTACAATTTCATTGTTTTCGTCCTTGAGGACAATCATAATATCTATATCTGATTCGGGAAACATTTCTCGACGACCATAGCCGCCTATGGCTAATAATGCTGCGGAGTCGTTTGGGATTTCGTATGAGTTCCAAATATTTTTCAATAAAGCATCAATAACGCAAGTGTTTAGAGATATGAGTTCATAAATATTGGCTTGAGCTCTGAAGCGTTGATCAAGCAGCTTTAGAAGTTCGATTCTGAAGTTTTTATATTTTTCTACGCTTAGTGGAAGGGCGTGGTCTTGTTGCAGAAATTGCAAAATAGGCGCATCCGCTTCAAGCACCTCATAGATATCAATATTGAGCATGACTTAGTGATTGGGCAAAGATCCAAACGACTGCTTGGGTCTGTATTTAAAAACTTTCGTCACTACGTTTGGTTAATACTTCGTAACCTTGATCGGTAACTAAAATTGTATGTTCCCACTGAGCGGACAAACTATGGTCTTTTGTGACTACGGTCCATCCATCGGGGAGTAAACGTACATTTCTTTTTCCCGCATTGATCATTGGTTCGATCGTAAACGTCATCCCGGCTTCTAACTCCATGCCCGTGTCAGGTTTGCCGTAATGCAATACTTGAGGATCTTCATGGAATGTGCGACCAATGCCATGTCCGCAGTATTCACGAACCACAGTGCAGCGATTTTTTTCAGCGAAAGTTTGAATTATATGACCAATGTCTCCAAGTTTTGCGCCAGGTTTTACTTCTTGTATGCCAAGAGATAGTGCCTCATAGGTTAAATCCACAAGTCGTTGGGCAAGCACAGGTGGTTTACCTAGCATGAACATTTTGCTGGTATCGCCGTGAAATTCATCTTTGATTACGGTTATATCAATATTCAGGATATCGCCGTTCTTGAGAACTCGATCCCCAGGAATACCATGACAAACTTGATGATTTACTGATGTGCATATAGATTTGGGAAAGCCGCGATAATTGAGTGGTGCAGGGATCGCCTGTTGCTCGTTTACGATGTATTCATGGCAGATTTGATCTAATTCCAAGGTGCTGATACCAGGCACCACGTGGGATCCAATCATTTCCAGAACTTCTGAGGCAAGTCTCCCAGCGATGCGCATTTTTTCGATTTCATCGGGGGTTTTTATGGTTACGCTCATAATTTTGGCTAATTTAGTTAATGCTGATTGTGGTGGAATGATAGCGTGGATCTAAGTAATTGTTCTGAATATGTAATCATGTTATAAATCGCCCGCGCTTAAGGCAAATGCAACTGGGCGCACATACTTTAAATCTACACGTATTATCGACACATATGGTCGGGTGCTCCTTTAGAGTTTCCATATGGGATATGCGGACGTATAAAACCCTATAGGAGTATTTATATAATGACTAGCGTTACTATGCGCCAAATGTTAGAGGCTGGCGTGCACTTCGGTCACCAGACCCGTTACTGGAACCCAAAAATGAGTCCTTACATTTTTGGAGAGCGTAACAAGATTCATATTATTAATCTTGAGAAAACATTACCAATGTTTCTCGATGCTGCCACTTTCCTTGGCAACATGGCGGCTAATCGCGGCACCATTTTATTTGTAGGTACCAAACGCTCAGCACGAGATTCGGTGCGTGAAGAAGCGATTCGTTGTGGTATGCCATACGTTAACCATCGCTGGTTAGGTGGCATGTTGACTAACTTTAATACCGTGAAAAAATCTATTCAGCGTTTGCATGATTTAGAGCAAATGTTAAGCGGCGATGGAATAGCGCGTCTAAATAAGAAGCAAATACTTATGCTTAAGCGTGAGCTTGATAAATTAGAGCGTAGTCTGGGTGGTATTAAAAACATGCCATCACTGCCTGATGTTTTATTTGTTATTGACGTAGGTTATGAAGCGATTGCCATTAAAGAAGCCAATAAGTTAGGTATTCCGGTAGTTGCAGTAGTAGATACCAATTGCAAAATCGATGGTGTGGATTATGTGATTCCTGGTAATGACGATGCCATTCGTGCAATACAGTTATATTCCTCGCATATTGCAGATGCAATTTCTGAAGGCAAAGAAAGTGTTCGTGTTATGGCAGGCGGTAACGAAGATGATTTTGTCGAAGTCGATGAATCTGGAAAAGTAACCGAAAAAGAGACAAGTTCTAAAGCTAAGACTAAGCCTAAGCAAAAAGTTACAGTTAAGAAAAAAACAGTGGTTAAGCCTGTTGCTGAAATAGCCACTAGTGATGCTGTAGTAAATGAAGGCACTAAAATTACTGACATCGAAGGTATTGGTCCTAAATATGGTGAGGCTTTAGAAAAAGTTGGAATATCAACTGTTGAGAAGTTGCTTGATCAGTGTGCATCTCAAGATGCGCGTGAAAAATGCGCTGAAACAGCAGGGTTGAATGTGAAGTCACTTGATCGGTGGGTGAAGATGAGTGATTTCTTTCGCTTAACCGGCGTAGCTGGAAATGAAGCAGAACTGCTTGAAGTCAGCGGATATAGCAATATGGCCGAGCTTGCAGCTGCAGCAGCAGCAGATGTTTTGTCAAAATTACAAGCTACCAATACAGAGAAATCTCTTGCTCCAAGTGTGCCTGAAGAGGCAGTAATTGATTCATGGATTAGCCAGGCAAAATCATTACCAGCCAAACTGTCTTGATAAAACGTATTAAATATATAACTAATTAATAATCTGGAAGAAGTAATGCAAGTAACAGCAATAATGGTGAAAGAGCTGCGTGAACGTACTGGCGCAGGAATGATGGAGTGTAAAAAAGCACTTACGGATGCAAGTGGCGATATGGATGCCGCTATCGAGCAAATGCGCAAATCAGGTCAAGCTAAAGCGGATAAAAAAGCGAGTCGAATTGCAGCAGAAGGAACAACTGCAATTGCTAGCAATGGAAAACAAGCCGTTATTCTAGAGGTGAACTGTGAGACAGATTTTGTTGCTAAAGATGATGGATTTCAAAACTTTACTAATCAGTTGGCTGAGTTGGTATTGAGCAGTGAATTAAGAACAGTTGAAGATTTGAATGCGGCTTCAATGCCGAATGGGCAAACCGTTGAACAAACTCGTCTTGAGCTAGTAACTAAGATTGGTGAAAATATTCAAGTAAGACGCTTTGAAAAATTATTTTCTGATGCGAGTGTTGCAAGCTATGCGCACGGAAAGCGAATTGCAGTATTGGTTGACCACAATGGTAGTGATGAGGTTGGCAAAGATGTGGCGATGCATATTGCGGCAACTAAACCACTTTGTATCAGTGAAAACGAAGTGCCTGCAGATGTATTAGACAAAGAAAGAGATATCGCTAAAGCTCAAGCAGAAGCCAGCGGCAAACCTGCAGAAATTGTTGAAAAAATGGTTCTGGGGAAAGTGAATAAATTCTTAAAAGAAAGTACGTTACTTGGTCAGCCATTTATAAAAGATGACGGTCTTACGGTTGAAGAATACTTAAAAGGTGCGGGTGCATCGGTAGCTAAATTTATTCGTTATGAGGTCGGCGAAGGGCTTGAGAAAAGGTCAGAAAATTTCGCCGATGAGGTGCAGAAACAAATCGATGATTTAAAAGATAAAGGTGATGATGCTTAATCACTAAAAAAGGGGCGTTGCCCCTTTTTTTATGTCCTATATAAACAGACAAGGATCATATGTCAGAAAAGAAAGCAATTTATAAGCGTGTTTTACTCAAGCTGAGCGGCGAAGCGCTGATGGGTAAATATGATTATGGTATAGATCCAGAAATTATCACTCGCATAGGTGCAGAAATTGCTCATGTAAGTAAGTTAGGTGTAGAAGTAGCCATTGTGATCGGCGGTGGCAATATCTTTCGAGGGGCAGGGCTTGCGCAAGGAGGTATGGACCGAGTCACAGCAGACCATATGGGAATGTTAGCCACAGTCATGAATAGTTTGGCGTTGCAAGATGCACTAGAAAATTTGGGCGTTTACTGTCGCGTAATGTCTGCAGTAAAAATTAATCAGGTCTGTGAAGATTATATTCGCCGACGTGCAGTAAGGCATCTTGAGAAAGGTCGTGTAGTGGTGTTTGCGGCAGGCACTGGAAATCCTTTTTTTACAACAGACTCTGCTGCTAGTTTAAGAGCTTCGGAAATTAATGCTGACATTATGTTGAAAGCTACTAAAGTAGATGGTGTGTACGACGATGATCCACATAAGAACCCTAATGCCAAACGTTACGATAAAATCAAGTACGACGATGCAATTCAGCAGAAGTTAGGAGTAATGGATGCCACGGCGCTTGTGCTTTGTCGCGATAATCAAATTCCTTTGCGAGTGTTTAATTTATTCTCTGAAGGGGGCTTAACTAAAATAATTCAAGGTGAAAGTATTGGTACGGAAGTGACAGGAGTATAAGTGTGATTGAAGATATTAAAACAGATGCTAAGCAACGTATGCGTAAGAGTATTGATTCATTATTAAATGAATTATCAAAAGTGCGTACGGGGCGTGCGAATGCAAAATTGCTCGATCACGTAATGGTGGACTACTACGGTAATCGTGTGCCCATCAATCAAGCCGCAACGGTAGCGGTAGAAGATGCACGTACTTTAGCGGTAACGCCATGGGAAAGTAATCTTGTTGGTGATATTGAAAAAGCAATCATGAGCTCCGATCTCGGATTGAATCCAACTGTTGCAGGAACAATTATACGTATTGCAATGCCACCTTTAACAGAAGAGCGCCGCAAAGACCTGGTTAAAGTTGTGAAAAACGAGGCAGAAAAAGGCCGTGTCGCCATTCGCAATATACGTCGTGATGCAAATGCTGATTTCAAAGACCTGTTGAAAGAAAAAGAAATTTCTCAAGATGAAGATCATCAAGCGCAAGATGAGATTCAGAAAATGACAGATGAGTTTATAGCAGAAATTGAATCGATCTTAGGGCAGAAAGAAAAAGATCTTATGGAAGTCTAATATTTATAACGTGACTTTTTGAAAATTAATTTCTCTTAATTGATACAGTTTTGTAAATGTCGGATGAAACTACTCCAAACCATGTTGCTATTATTATGGATGGCAATGGTAGATGGGCAAAGCAACGCAAGTTACCACGTACTGCTGGGCATAGAGAAGGTGTAAAAGCTACGCAAGAAGTCATAAAGGCCAGCGGAGAGGCAGGGGTAAAATATTTAACTTTATTTGCATTCAGTAGCGAGAATTGGAATAGACCTAAAACTGAAGTGTCGGCGCTGATGGATCTATTTATGCGTTCATTGAAAAATGAAGTACAAAATTTGGCTGAGAATGGTGTTCGCCTTAAATTCCTTGGTGAAACTGATGCATTTTCAAAAAAGTTATTTCAGCAAATTCAAAAATCTGAACAACTTACAGCTAATAATGAAAAATTATTTCTAAATATTGCAGTTAATTATGGTGGTAAGTGGGACATTCTTCAGGCGGTAAAAAAACTGATTGAAGAGGCTCAAGATGACAAGCTGTCGTTATCTGATATAAATGATAAAGCATTGGAGGTTAAGCTTGCCACGCAAGGCATGCCTGCACCTGACTTATTCATTCGGACTGGTGGGGAGCAACGTATTAGCAATTTCTTGTTATGGCAGCTAGCGTATACAGAACTATATTTCAGCGATGTCTTGTGGCCAGACTTTTCTACTGACGAGTTAAATAAAGCTTTTGAGTCGTATCGTTTAAGGCAAAGAAGGTATGGTCGCACGCAAGAGCAAATTACAGAGTAACTTATGTTAAAGCAAAGAGTCATAACTGCGGCAATTTTAGGCTCGCTAATTGTTTTTGCAATATTTAAATTTCCCAACACATTAGTAGCTGCTGTTTTTGCTGGTATCACATTGGTAGGTGCCTGGGAATGGTCAACACTGATTGGGGTAAAAACTTTAATCAAGAAATTATTATATGTGGTTTTAGTGGGTGGGTTGATATTGGTGATATGGTTTTTTGCAGGCGCTAATCAAGAAAATTCAATTTTACTTGCTGCGAGTTTATGGTGGCTGGGTGTGGCCTGTTTGTTAACGCTATATAAATCGAAATGGTTACAGTCGATTCGACTACAATGGTTGTTGGAATATTCAGCGATAATAGTATTAGTACCTGCATGGTTAGCACTTACAATGTTGCATGCTCAAAATCCAGCAATGTTAATGTTTTTATTGGCTTTAATTTGGGTTGCAGATATTGCTGCATATTTTACTGGCAAACAGTTTGGCAAAAATAAATTAGCGCCTGAATTGAGTCCAGGCAAGTCTCGAGAAGGAGTGCTCGGGGCATTAGTGGCGTCAGTTATTATGGCATTTATTGCGGTACGTTTATTCGCAGTCGACAAACAGGAATGGGTTTATTTTGTATTTTTGTGTGTGGCTATAGCTTTAATATCAGTGGTGGGTGATCTGTATGAAAGCTTGCTAAAGCGTAAGGCAGGTGCAAAGGATAGTGGTACTATTCTCCCTGGACATGGTGGGGTGCTTGATCGGATTGATAGCTTAACTGCGGCAGCCCCAGGTTATGTGTTTGGCTTATCTTGGTTATGTATCGGCTGTTAAAGCAATATAAATTTGTAATTCTGAAAAATTAAGAAACCAGTATGAAAAAAGTCTCAATATTGGGTGCAACCGGTTCAGTCGGGGTTAATACGCTAGATGTTATTGGGCGTCATCCAGAATTATTTTCAGTTGTAGCGTTAACAACAAATCAAAATATTGATCTATTGTATGAGCAGTGTATTAATTTCCGCCCTAATCTAGCGGTAGTGGCGAATGAATCGCTTGTCGATAATTTCGCAGCCAAATTTGTTAATAGCCAATATAAGCCCGAGTTAGCGAACGGAAACGATGGATTAAATCTTGCTGCGAGTCTTGACGAAACAGATTGTGTGATGGCGGCAATAGTTGGCGCTGCTGGCTTGCCAGCTACCTTGGCTGCGGCCAAGGCAGGTAAGAATATATTGCTGGCTAATAAAGAGGCTTTGGTGATGTCTGGTGATTTGATGATGAAAGTTGCCAAACAAAATAATTCTCAATTACTGCCAATCGATAGTGAACATAATGCGGTATTTCAATGTCTACCATTAAGTAATGATCGTTGTGAAATTGAAAAAATAATTCTTACTGCTTCTGGCGGACCATTTTTAACAAAAGCATTAGCAGAATTTGAAAATATAACGCCTGAGCAAGCTTGTGCGCATCCAAATTGGGAGATGGGGAAAAAGATCTCAGTGGATTCTGCGACTATGATGAATAAAGGTTTGGAATTGATTGAAGCATGTAAATTATTTGACGTTAATGTAAAGGATGTTGAGATAGTGATTCACCCTCAGTCAATCGTACATTCGTTAGTAGCCTATCCAGATGGTTCCGTGCTTGCACATATGGGTTATCCTGATATGCGCGTTCCCATTGCGCATGCTTTGGCGTGGCCACAACGAATTAACTCCGGCGTTGATATTTTAAATTTAACTGAAATTGGTGCGCTAGAGTTTTCGAAGCCTGATCATAATCGGTTCCCATGTTTGCAGTTGGCTTATGATGCGATGAGTGCTGAGCAAAGCGCTACAACAGTGTTAAATGCAGCGAATGAAGTGGCGGTTAGTTCTTTTTTAGACCAGCAAATTCGTTTTACTGATATTTCTTCAGTAATAGATGCCACTTTGCAAGATATTGAACATGTTGTAGTAGATGAGCTGAATGTTATATTCGAAAAAGATCAACAAGCGCGAAATTATGCGAGAAATTATATTCGCAACTCGCTGGTGAGGCACTAGAGTATGCAGTTTTTAACATATGTATTAGCTTTTGTGGCTGCAGTTGGGATCATAGTGACTGTGCATGAATTTGGGCATTACTGGGTCGCTAAAAAACTCGGTGTGAAAGTGTTACGTTTTTCGGTTGGTTTTGGAAAACCACTTTTTACAAAGTTAGCCGGTACTGATAAAACTGAATATGTACTTGCGAGCATCCCGTTAGGCGGATATGTAAAAATGTTAGATGAGCGAGAAGGTGAGGTGAGCGAGAGTGAAGCGCATCGTGCATTTAATCGTCAGCATGTATGGAAACGATTTGCGATTGTTTCTGCAGGTCCAATTTTTAATTTTATTTTTGCTGTGTTTGCTTATTGGATCACTTTTGTTGCAGGTGTAGACGGTGTTAAACCTACTGTTGGAGAAATACAGGCTGAAAGTATCGCTGCTAACGCGAAAATTGAAGTGCAAGATACGTTCACGCATATAGAAGGTGAGCCTGTTAAGACTTGGCAAGAAACATCTATTCAGATGCTTAATGGTGCGCTTAAAACTGGTTCAGTAAATGCAACATTGAGCAGTGATGGTTCCCAAAAGACCGTAACGCTTGATTTAAATGACACAAAACAGTTATTAGCTGAAGGAAACTTGCTTGAAAAAATTGGTATCTCACCATGGCGTTACCAGTACCAAGCTAGATTTGGCGAAATTAAACGCGGTGTAGCTAAAGATGCGGGTGTGCTCGAAGGTGACCAAGTCGTCAGTGTTGATGGCAAAGAGATTGATACTTGGGTGGCTTTAGTTAGCTATATTCAAGAGCGCGCAGATATTCCAATTAGTTTTGTTTTGCAAAGAGGTGCCGAGCAATTAAGTGTACAGCTTACCCCTAGAGCTGATGCGCTTGATGGGAGAGTAATAGGGCGAATTGGTGCCTACCCTTATGTAGATAAACAGCAGTTAGAGGCGCAAAAAGTGGTTGTTCGCTATGGGCCGATCGAGTCAATGGGGAAGGGCTTAGTGAAAACCTGGGAAGTCTCTATATTAACATTAAAGCTACTGTGGAAGCTCGTAGTAGGTGAGGCTTCATTAAAGAATATAAGTGGGCCTGTTACTATTGCAGAATATGCCGGTGTGTCTGCAGCTATCGGATTTTCGGCATTCGTTGGTGCGCTTGCGATTATAAGCATTAGTATTGGTATACTTAACCTGCTACCTATACCTGTACTCGATGGTGGCCATCTGTTCTATTATTTGGTCGAGATGGTTAAAGGCAGTCCTGTGTCAGAAAAAATTGAGGCTGCTGGACAAAGATTAGGCATTATTATGTTAGCAGGACTGATGGGTCTAGCTTTCTATAATGATATACAGCGCTTGTTGCAATAAATAAATTAAGAAATAAAAAATATAATATGGAGTCATTTTTAATCAAGCGACTTGTGCTTGTTTGCATACTTGTGGTTAATTCTTTGCCTGTATTTGCAGAATCCTTTCGGTTACAAGATATTCAAATAGAAGGCCTTGAGCGAATTGAAGCAGGTACAGTATTTACGTATTTGCCTATTAAAGTTGGCGACGAGTTAGATGAAAATAGCACTGCTAATATTGCCCGTGAACTCTATAAATCCGGTTTCTTTAATGATATTCAATTACGCCGTGAAGGTAATATATTAGTTGTTACTGTCCAAGAAAAACCAACAATTGCAAGTTTGAATTTTGATGGCAATAAAACTCTTGACGATGAAGAGCTCGCTGAAGTATTGACAGACGTTGGTATCGCAAATGGGCGTGTATTCAATCGTTCTGTTCTTGAAAGACTTGAAAATGAGTTAGTGCAACAATATTTTGCCTTTGGAAAATATAGTGTAGATATTGATACGCAAATTAGGGAGCTAGAAAGGAATCGCGTTGATATTGGCATTCATATCATTGAGGGCGATGCTGCTAAAATCAAACAAGTAAAAATTGTTGGTAATAGCGCATTTGAGGAAGAAGATCTCACTGACGATTTTGAATCTGGATTAAAGCCTTGGTATAAATTTTGGGGGTCTCGTGATCGTTACGCAAAACAAAAACTTCAGGGTGATATAGAGATCTTGCGCTCACAATATTTAAATGAAGGTTATCTGAGATTTGATGTGCCCTCTACTCAAGTATCTATTAGTCCCAACAAAGAAGACATTTTTATTACCATCAATGTAGATGAAGGCGAGCAGTATACGATTGACGAAATTAAACTTGCTGGGAAATTTATATTTCCGGAAGAAGAGTTGAGGTCTTTGGTCGATGTATCTATAGGAGACAAATTCTCGCGTGCAAAAATCGTAAGGTCTACTGCGGCTATTTCACGTAGGCTTGGTGATGAGGGCTATGCATTTCCAAATATCAATCCTGTTCCTGAAGTAGATGAGGAAACTAAAAAAGTAGACTTAACCTTTTTTATCGATTCTGGAAAACGCGTCTATGTACGTAGAATTAATTTCACTGGTCATAAAACCACGCGTGATGAGGTCTATCGAAGAGAACTGCGACAAATGGAAAGTGGTTGGTATTCGCAAACAAATGTTGAGGCATCACGGCGCAGAATTCAAAGATTGTCTTATGTGGATGCTGTAGAAATAGAAACTCAACGTATCCCTGGGGTCGATGATTTTGTTGATTTAGATATCGCAGTTGAAGAGAGATTGGCGGGAAGTTTTAACATTGGTGCGGGATTTTCAGATAGTCAGGGTATCGTGGGCTCCACTAGTGTGAGCCAAGAAAACTTTTTGGGTACAGGTAAAACTGTATCGTTCCAAGTTAACACTAGCAGTGTGAATACTGTCTATGGTCTTAATTATGTTAATCCATATCACAATATTGATGGCGTGAGCAGGGGGTTTGGATTTAATTTTGTGTCTACTGAGGCTGACGAGGCAGACATATCCGATTTTGATTCAGACCAATTTTCGCTTAGTGTGAATTACGGTATTCCACTCACCGAGGTGGATCGAATTGGAGCTACATTTCAATTGGGGAATACAGATATTCAGACAAATTCAAATACTCCACTCGAAATTCAGCAATTCATTGATGAAAATGATGATAGCTACACTAATCTAACGTGGACTACCAGATTCACACACGATACTCGTAATCGCAGTCTTTTCCCTGATAAAGGCAGTCGACAGAGCTTTGCTACAGAAATAACTCTTCCTGGTAGTGGTTTAGAATTTTATAAACTTACGTATGAAAACGTATTTTATTTCCCGCTTGGCGAGACATTCACTCTGTCGTTAGGTAGCGAAATCGGTTATGGTGATCAGTACGGAGATACAACAGATTTGCCATTTTTCGAGAAGTTTCGTGCTGGTGGTTTTGATTCTGTGCGAGGTTATGAGAGTAATTCCTTAGGTCCGCGTGACTCGCAAGACGATTCATTTGGGGGTAATTTTGTTTCAGTTGTTAGAGCCCAGGTTTTATTTCCACCTCCATTTTTGGAAAACAAGAATCGGGCGCGGTTAGCGCTATTTATTGATAGTGGAAATGTATTTCCAGAAATTAGTGATTTCGATTCAAGTGATTTGCGCGGGGCATTTGGGTTGGGCGTGAATTGGGTTACAGCATTAGGTGGCATAAGCGCAGCACTTTCTACACCGTTTAATGATGAGCCCGGAGATGACACCGAGACATTCCAATTTAATTTAGGGACGAGCTTTTAAGTTTAGGAGAAACATGTTTTATGTTTAAGATAGCGATTAGATTTTTTGCAGTTCTATTTTTAGTTGTGCCAATGTCTGCAATGGCTGAGATTAAAATTGGGTTTGTTAATATGGTAGAGCTGATGGAAAAGTCGCCGCAGGCAGAAATTGCACGCAAAGGTTTGGAGTCTGAGTTTTCTAGTCGCGATAAAAAGCTTACTGCAGTGCGTGATGAAGTATTGAAGCATGAAGAGACATTAAAAAATGATGGGCCAATCATGAATGATAAGAATCGTGCTGACTTAGAAAAAAAGATACTCAATAGAAAGCGTGAATATAATCGTCAGCAAGATGAGTTAAGAGAAGATTTTAATATTCGTCGAAACGAAGAATTAGGCAAACTGCAAAAGAAAGTACATGAGGTCATTGTAGTGGTTGCTAAAGCAGAGAATTATGATTTAGTGGTTACTCAGCCAGTTCTCTATGCGAGTGAGAAGATAGACTTAACCGAACGTGTGTTGCAAGAGATGCAAAAACAATAGTAATTTTGAGTATAAAAGTTACGATATTGATCAGATTGTATTAATTTATTGGGTTTGCATTCTGATATTTGAGTGCGCTTCTATTATTTATTAAAGATTTTTCTTGCTATATTAAAATGTGATTCTAGCTATTTTTGGTTGGTAAGCTATTACAATTCTATAAGATAATTTATTAAGTACGTGACATGTCTAATTTAATCGAGATGAGTATCCATGATATTTTAAAATATCTGCCTCACCGTTATCCGTTTTTACTGGTGGATCGAGTGATTAAGTGTGAGGTAGGAAAATCTGTATTAGCGATTAAAAATGTAAGCTTTAATGAGCCATTTTTTCAAGGCCATTTTCCTGGTGCTCCGGTTATGCCTGGAGTGTTAATTCTGGAAGCGCTAGCCCAAGCTTCTGGGTTACTGGCTTTGAGTAATCCGGAGTGGCGTCCAGATGATGAAAGTTTGTATTTGTTTGTTGGTATAGATAAAGCTCGATTTAAGCGTCAAGTGAGCCCGGGTGACCAACTTACATTGGATGTGAGATTAAAAAGGCAAAAACGAGGCTTTGGGATATTTGAAGCTGTCGCTTCAGTAGAAGATGAAGTAGCAGCAAGTGCTGAGTTAATGTGTGTGTTTAAGGAAGTTGAGAAAAATTAAGCTAAAGTATGCAGAAGTCTTCCGTGAAGATTAAAAAATCAGAAGGCATACATCCTACTGCAATGATCGATTCCAGTGCTGAGTTGGACACTGATGTGTCTATCGGTGCTTATTCTATTGTTGGTCCAGGCGTAAAAATTGGGAAAAATACCACTTTAGGTCCGCATGTAGTGCTCAAGGGGCCAACAACAATCGGCACAGGTAATCGCATCTTTCAGTTTTCATCCATTGGCGAAATACCGCAAGATAAAAAATATCACGGTGAAAATAGCGAATTAATCATTGGTAATGATAATACTATTCGTGAATATGTGACCATTAATCGCGGTACTGAAGAAGATCAAGGATTTACAAAAATTGGTGATCGAAACTGGATTATGGCTTATGTGCATATTGCTCATGATTGCAACGTCGAAAATGATATAACATTTGCGAATGGGACTACCTTGGCGGGCCATGTGGCCGTTGAAGATTTTGCCATCCTTGGTGGTTTTACATTGGTGCACCAGTTTTGCCGTATTGGAGCACATTCATTTTGTGCGATGGGCACAGCATTAAACCGTGATTTGCCACCCTATGTGATGGCTTCTGGAAATTACGCGAGTACGCATGGCCTAAATAAAGAGGGCTTGAGGCGTAGAGGATTTTCAGAAGAGTGTATAAAGGCATTGCATAAATCTTATAAGTTGTTAGTGCGAAGCAAGCATTCGAAAAGTGAGAATCTAGCTGAAGTTAAAATACTTGCTGATCAATTTCCAGAAGTGAAGCATTTTATGGATTTTGTAAATTCAAGCAAGCGTGGAATTACTCAATAATTTAAGTATTAATTAAATCTGCAGCAAGACGGGCTGTATTTGCAGATCCATCTTTGTTTCCAAGTTCATTTTTAATTTTCTGCATATTGTTTATCATTTCCGCAATATATCTTTCATCAGATAATAATTTGTTTAATTCGGTTGAAACATTTTTAGCTGTAGCATCTGCTTGAATGAATTCGCGAGATATTTCTTTCCCTGCGATCACATTCGCAATACCAGCATAAGAGAATTTAACTATTCTTTTGAAGATTTGATATGTGATAGGGGATATTTTGTAAATGATCAGCATTGGTACTTGCATGAGAGTAATTTGCAAGGTGACAGTACCTGATGCAGCAGCAATTGCGTCACAAGCGTTAATTACATTATAGATATTATTAGATGTAGTATTTACCTCTATACCAGCTTCAGAAATATACTTCTGTATTAGATCATTCGATAAAGTTGAGGCGACAGGGGTGATAAATTGAACATCTTCTCTTTGCTTAAGTAATGTTTTGGCAGAGTCTAATAAAACAGGGTAATTATTTTCTATTTCACTTAAACGGCTGCCGGGGAAGAGGCCAATTAATTTCTTATTAGGATCTAACTCATTGGAATTGATGAGTCGATTCTTTTCAACCGTAGCTTTAGCTTCTTTGGTGAGCGGATGCCCAACATATTCAACCGGTACATTAGCATCAAGATAAAATTTCTCTTCAAAAGGAAATACCACCGCCATCATATCTACATATTTCTGAATCAATTTAATCCTATTTTTACGCCATGCCCATATCTGCGGGCTGATGTAATACAACACTTTGATACCGCATTGCTTTGCAGTTTTCGCTAAAGGTAGATTAAAGTCTGGGGAATCAATTAAGATTAATAAATCAGGTTTTTTTTGCTTTAATGAGTATTTAGTTTTATTCAGAATTTTGCGTAGTCGTGGATAATGTTTAAGCACTTCAGCTAGACCCACTACAGAAAGTTCAGAGACGTTGGTGTGTATATCAACCCCGACTTGTTGCATTTGTGTGCCGCCAATTCCATAGCACTCAATAGTAGGAAATATTTTTTTTATTTCGCGAACGACATGTGCACCATGCAGGTCACCAGAAGCTTCCCCCGTTACGATCATTAGAGAGGAGGTATTGTTATGTGCAGCTTGTTTAGGCACGTTTAACTGTGTCTACTACTTTTTCTATTTGTTCGTCGGACATCTCGGGGTACATGGGGAGCGATATGCATTTGTTACAAATTTCTTGTGTGATGTTAAGACTTTTTGTGTGTGAGATTGAGCTAAAAGCGGGTTGTTCTGAGAGCGGTATGGGATAATAAATCGCATGACCAATACTTTCTTTATTGAGTTGTTCTGAAATAGCATCACGTTTTTCGCTTAATAGAGTGTACTGATGAAATACATGTGACATGTTTTCTTCAAATGATGGGGTGCTAATAGAGGTTGATGATAGTAACTCGTTGTATTTCTTGGCTACAGTCATCCGATTTTTATTGAACTCATCGATGTTTTTTAACTTGATTCGTAATATGGCTGCCTGCAACTCATCAAGTCGGCTATTCCAGCCAACCATCTCATGTTGATTCCTAACTTTGCTGCCATGACTTTTTAACAGTGTAAATTGCTCTGCAATATCATCTGAATTAGTAGTAAAAAGACCTCCATCCCCATAGCAGCCTAAATTTTTACTAGGGAAGAAACTAAAACAACCTGCGTCTCCAAAACTACCGGTTTGTTGGTTATTGATATGAGCACCAAATGACTGGGCGCAATCTTCAATAATTTTTAGATTGTTATCTTTTGCAAGTTTGGTTATTTCTTGCATGTTAGCCACTTGGCCAAATATATGTACGGGCAAAATAGCTTTGGTGTTGCTACTTATTGCGGATTCGATCGCTTTTGTGGAAATGTTGTAAGTATCTGATTCAATGTCAACAAACACGGGAGTT
The DNA here is from genome assembly GCA_014075255.1 of Gammaproteobacteria bacterium. NCBI lineage: Bacteria > Pseudomonadati > Pseudomonadota > Gammaproteobacteria > Gammaproteobacteria bacterium. Next base: position 1,295,441 of record CP046178.1, on the reverse strand, counting down.
GCACCGACATAACAAATTGCTTCAGCGGTGGCAGCAAAGCTAAATGGTGTAGTGATGACTTCATCATTTTCTCCGATCCCGCATGCACGAAGCGCCAAGTGCAGAGCATCGGTTCCTGAATTGCATGAAATTGCATGTTTAACGCCTAAGTATTGTGCTGCTTCTGACTCAAACTGTTGAACATTTGGGCCCATAATAAAATGTGTGTTTTGCAGCACATCCGCCACGGCGGCATCTATTTCATTCTTCAGCGTTGCATATTGCAACTTTAGGTCAAGCATAGGGATCATATGGATTTGTTAGGTAAATTTTAGTTGAAAGTAGAGTGAGTATAGTAAATTAAAGTGCAGTTATGCCAAAAGTTCACTTATTTGAATTGCAGTTTGCAAAGCCCGTCTTGCGTCTTGTCCTGTCACTTTAGGAATGGAATTAGTTTCAATACAATATAGAAAGTGCTCTATTTCTGATTTTAATGCATCGGCTTTATCAAAAGTATTTTTTTGAATGTCAATATTCGGTATACCTGGGTACATTTCGCCATCACCTTTTCGATAAGTAGCTAATTCTCGATTTTGGAAATCGACAGAAAGGTATGCATCATTTTGAAAGATACGCATTTTCCTATCAGTTTTATTACTCACACGGCTTGCAGTAACATTTGCAACGCAACCATTTTTAAAAACAATGCGTGCATTGGCTATATCAATATCATTTGATAACACGGGTGTGCCACTAGCATCAATTTTATCAACTTCAGAGTCTACGATATCTAAAATGATATCAATATCGTGAATCATCAAATCGAGTACCACACTTACTTCTGTGCCACGCGGGTTGTAAGGTGCTAGGCGATGAGATTCGACAAAACTGATTTGTGAAATCTCTTTTTCAATAGCAATAATTGCCGGATTGAATCGCTCCAGATGACCTACCTGTAATACACAGTCATTTGATTTCGCTAGTTCAACCAGTTGATCGGCTTGTTCAATACTCGTAGTAATCGGTTTTTCGACTAAAACATGAGCCTTATGTCGGAGAAAGTCTGCAGCAATTTGATGATGAAGGTCGGTGGGAACAACAATGCTTACTGCATCCACTTTTCCTAGTAGATCGTGATAATCCGTGCAAGCATCACAGCCCACGGAAGTGGCTACTTCTTGAGCACTTTCAAACTCTTTATCAACAACAGCGAGTAACTTGCTGTTTTTTAATTCTGAATATTTTTGTGCATGAAATTTGCCTAAATATCCAACACCTATGACGGCAGTTCGTATCTCTGACACTGGTTTTTAGGTATCCTTTTAAGTAAGCGCGCAGTATACGAAGTTTATGTATCTAGGCATAACGTTCGTCATAACGAATCGGTCAATATTTAGCCGCTAACACATTTATATTTTTACTAAAGAAAGCAATATTTAATGCCTATTATTAAAGCAGAATCAGGTCTTGTTGCGGGTATAGATGAAGCGGGTCGTGGACCGCTTGCTGGTCCCGTTGTTGCGGGAAGTGTGATTTTAGATCCTGATTTTCACATTGAAGGTCTTGCCGACTCAAAAAAACTTTCCGCAAAGAAGCGTGAACATTTATATAATGAAATTATAGCTACAGCCTACGCTTGGGGTATTGGCTATGCTACTGCTGACGAAATTGATGAGATTAATATTCATCAGGCAACGCTTCTAGCAATGCAACGCGCATATGTCGCAATGCTAGAGGAGGCAGTTCATGTATATGTTGACGGTTTGCATTGTCCGGCGTTGCAAGTTCCGTGCACTGCAATAGTCAAAGGTGACCAGCTCATTGCAGAAATAAGTGCTGCATCCATTTTAGCAAAAGTTACTCGTGATACAGAAATGGAAGAGCATCACAGAACTTTGCCGCAATACGGTTTTGATCAACATAAGGGTTATCCTACAGCAATGCATATTGCTGCGTTGCAAGAGCATGGTCCATGTAAATTGCATCGTAAAAGTTACAAACCTGTAAGAGATGCAATAGCTGCATTGAATGCAATATAAAGCTATTTAGTAATTACCATGTCACAATTTGTACATTTGCATTTACACACCGAGTATTCGCTTGTAGATAGTATTGTTCGCGTACCTAAGCTAATGGAGCAGCTTAGTAGCTCAGGTATGTCATCAGTTGCGTTAACCGACTTTAATAATTTATTCGCATTAGTAAAGTTCTATCAGAAGGCGCTAAAAAATGGCATTAAACCCATTATTGGCGTTGAGGCACAGTTATCTGGGCTTTCTGCAAAAGAACCCAATTCACGTGTTGTGTTTTTATGCAAAAACAATGAAGGCTATCAAGAACTCACAAAACTTATAACTCGAGCGTATATAGAGGGTCAAAGAGGAAGTGGTCCGACACTTGAGCGAGATTGGTTGGTCGGAGCAGGTAAAAACTTAATTGTAATTTCCGGTGCGCGTGATGGTGATGTTGGACGTGCAATTTTGGCTGGGAATAAAAAATTAGCCGTTGAATATGTTTCATTCTGGGGCAAACATTTTAAAGATAATTATTATATAGAAATACAGCGTACAGGTAGAGATGAAGATGATCTTTATAATCAACAAGCTATTAAGCTTGCAGCTAAATATGCTTTACCTGTGGTGGCTACTAATGATGTGCGGTTTTTAGAGCAAAGCGAGTTTGATGCGCATGAAGTACGTGTTTGCATTAACTCGAGTAGAGTTATAAACGATCCGCGTCGCCCACAATTATATTCATCACAGCAATATCTTCGCAGTAGTGAAGAGATGGTGGAATTGTTCAAGGACATTCCTGAAGCTATCACTAATACGGTGGAAATAGCCAAGCGTTGTAATGTTACTTTGTCATTTGGCGAGAATGTATTGCCAGAGTTCCCAATTCCAGAGACGCATACGGCACCTGAATTTATGCGTGAGCAATCTGAGAAAGGCTTGCAGAAGCGGCTGCTAAAACTGCAGATTGATGATTCTGATGTTGTGCAAGACTATCAAGATCGTTTGGACATTGAATTAGATGTAATTAATACAATGGGCTATGCCGGATATTTTCTCATCGTTGCAGATTTTACAAGTTGGGCTAAAGCGAATGCCGTGCCAGTAGGCCCAGGGCGCGGCTCGGGTGCTGGTTCATTGGTTGCTTATGTTCTAGGTATTACAGATGTAGACCCACTTAAATATGATTTGCTATTTGAGCGTTTTCTAAATCCAGAACGTGTATCAATGCCTGACTTTGATATCGATTTTTGTATGGATAATCGAGATCGCGTTATTGATTATGTTGCTGAGCGGTACGGGCGAACTCGAGTCAGTCAAATTATTACCTACGGCACGATGGCTGCACGTGCGGTAGTGCGAGATGTGGGCCGTGTGCTCGGCCATCCATATGGGTTTGTTGACCGAATTGCCAAGCTGATTCCTTTTGAAGTCGGTATGACTTTAGATAAAGCGCTGAAAGCGGAGCCTACGCTGAAAGAGCAATATGATAATGAGGAAGATGTGCGCAGTGTGTTTGATATGGCGCTGATACTCGAAGGCTTGGCGCGCAATGCGGGTAAGCATGCCGGAGGTGTTGTGATTGCACCTACGGAGTTAACCGCATTTACTCCTCTATATTGTGAGCCAGGTGGAACCAATGTTGTTACACAATTAGATAAAGATGACGTTGAAGCGATGGGTCTTGTGAAGTTCGACTTCTTGGGTTTAAGAACGTTAACGATCATCGACAATACCGTTCAGTTGGTAAACGAAAAACAAAAACTACTTAAGCAACCGCTAGTTGAAATTGAAGATTTACCACTAGATGACGTAGCAACGTATGACACCCTAAAACGTCAACAAACTACTGCAGTATTTCAGTTAGAGTCGAGCGGTATTAAAGATATTATTAAACGTCTTCAACCTGATTCCTTTGGTGAAATTGTTGCGCTTGTTGCACTTTATCGTCCTGGTCCATTGCAATCTGGAATGGTCGACGACTTTATATTGCGTAAACATGGTGCACGTGTCGATTATTTTCATCCTGATATTGAGCATATTCTTAAAGAAACCTACGGTGTGATTCTGTATCAAGAGCAAGTGATGCAAATTGCACAAATCCTGGCGGGGTATACGTTGGGTGGTGCGGACTTGTTGCGTCGTGCTATGGGTAAAAAGAAACCTGAAGAGATGGAGAAGCAGCGCGAAATTTTTGTAAGTGGTGCAGTAAAGCGTAGCGTTGACCTAAAGCTTGCCACGCATATATTTGATTTGATGGAAAAGTTTGCAGGTTACGGCTTTAATAAGTCGCACTCTGTTGCATATGCATTGTTGGCGTATCAAACCGCCTGGTTGAAAACGCATTTTCCAGCTGAGTTCATGTCTTCGGTGATGTCATCTGATTTAGATAACACCGATAAGGTTGTTATTCTTATTGATGAATGTCGTGGCATGAATATTAAAGTGCTTTCGCCAAGTATTAATAGTTCAAACTATAACTTTACGGTTCCTGAAGACAATATTGTTTTATATGGATTGGGTGCGTTAAAAGGCGTCGGTCAAGCAGCTGTAGAAGAAATGGTGAATGAGCGATTAGAAAATGGTGAGTACCAAGATTTAGATGATTTTTGTTTGCGTCTTGGTTCGCAAAAAGTAAATCGCCGTTGTATCGAAGCTTTAATTCGTGCAGGCGCAATGGATTGTTTTGGCTATACGCGTGCAAGTTTATTTCAGCATCTTGATAAATCTTTACGTTTTGCAGAACAACGGCACCGTGATGATGATGCGGGACAAAACGACATGTTCGGTCATGCTGAGGTGAGCATGAAGAGCAGTAAGGTTCAGGAAGTGGCTGAATGGGAAGAAGAGAAAAAGCTGCTTGGTGAGCGTGAAACGCTAGGTTTGTATTTAACAGGACATCCGATAACTCGTTATCGAAATGAGCTGGATAAAATCACCAGTAAGAATATAAAAGAACTGCTTGCAACAGGGAATGAATTAGGCCCGCAAAAATCTTGGCAAGCTCGCGATGAATCAAAAACTATATTAGTTGCAGGTCTATTGGATCAAATACGCTTACGAAACAGTCCAAAAGGGCGGATTGCTTTTTTAAGTTTAGATGACAATACCGGGCGAATGGATATTGCAGTGTTTGCAAAAGATTATGCTAAGTTTGATCATGTATTAATTAAAGACGCTATTTTAATTATAAAAGGCAGCTTAGGCTGGGACGAATATACAGGTCGGGTACGGGTGCGCGCAGACCATGTCTGGAGTTTTGATGACTATTTAAAACAGTTTGGTGCTCTGTTGAATATTAAAATTAAAGCCAATAGCAGTTCACCGTCTTGGGTGCAAGAACTACATCAGTTACTTTTACCGTTTAAAGACGGTAACTGCCCAATTAGACTTGTATATGAAAATAATTCTGTGGAGACAGGAGTGGAATTTCCTGAGCACTGGAATATCTCATTAGATGAAAAACTGTTACAGCGCTTAAGTAAAGTATCTGAGGTTTTAAATACAAGTGTCGTATACAAGAAACCAAGTATTAATGCATAATTGCCAGTATCTTGATTAATAAAGACTAGAATGAATCCTGATTATCTTGAATTTGAACAGCCCATTGTTGAGCTTGAAGCAAAAATTGATGAGCTACGGTTAGTTGAGAGTGATAATGAATTCAATCTCAATGATGAAATTGCCAAACTGCAAACTAAGTCGAAAAGTTTAATTGAATCTATCTTCTCAAGTTTAACGCCTTGGCAAGTAGCGCAATTAGCTAGGCACTCTAAACGGCCTTATACCTTAGATTATGTCGAAAGACTGTTTACTAACTTCTCTGAACTGCACGGGGACCGTATGTATGCCGATGATGCGGCCATCGTTTCAGGCATTGCAAAATTTGAAGGTGATTCAGTGGCTATTATTGGCCATCAAAAAGGTCGTAATACCAATGAAAACATAAAACGTAATTTTGGTATGCCACGGCCTGAAGGTTATCGCAAAGCACTACGCATCATGGAATTGGCAGAACGCTTCAAAATGCCCGTGTTCACATTTATTGATACACCAGGTGCATATCCAGGTATTGGTGCAGAAGAACGCGGACAAAGTCAGGCGATAGCAGTGAACCTGCAGAGAATGTCCTCACTGCGTGTGCCAATCATCTGTACTGTAATTGGTGAAGGTGGCTCAGGTGGGGCCTTGGCTATTGGTGTGGGGGATTATTTAGCGATGCTTAGTTACAGTACTTATTCGGTAATTTCGCCTGAAGGTTGCGCATCGATTTTATGGAAAGATGCAGCCAGGGCAGAAGATGCCGCAACAGCACTCGGAATCACTGCGCCACGTTTGTTGGAGTTAGGTTTAATTGATGAAATTATTGAGGAACCGCTGGGCGGTTCACATCGAGATATCGAAACTACATGTGAAAATGTGCGGGTATCATTAGCGACTACTATAGATCGACTAAAATCACAAACAACGGAACAGTTATTAACGAATCGATTTCAGCGTTTAACGCAGTACGGAGAATTCAAAGAATCTAGCTAGATTTTTTTAATGGCTAAATAGTAAAGCTGATGCACTAATGTCTTTTTCTATTTCTCTGTTGCAACGATTTTTCTCGTCCTACCAATATATTGAAAAGTTTTATATCGCATACAGTGGCGGTTTAGATTCAACTGTTTTGTTGCATGCTATGCATGCGGCAAAATTACCGATACATGCCGTACATGTGAATCATCATTTACAACAAGACAGCGATGGTTGGCAGCAACATTGCGCAGCTGTATGCAATGGTTTGGGTGTATCTCTTACTGTTAAACATGCACAAATAAACAAGTCTCCACAAAAAAGTCTTGAAGACTGTGCAAGAGATGCTAGGTATGCATTGCTAGAAGAAATGCTAGATGTAAATTCTGCAATGGTGACTGCGCATCATCAAGACGATTTAGCGGAAACCGTATTGTTGCAGCTGTTGCGTGGTGCTGGCCCTGCAGGGCTAGCAGCTATGCCAACGGATAAAAAATTATCTATTGGAATTCATCTGCGCCCAATGTTAGCTAGTGCACGAGCAGAATTATTGGAGTATGCAAGATCAAGTAATCTGCAGTGGGTGGAGGACCCCTCTAATGAGTTTAACGATTTTGATCGTAACTATTTGCGCAATCAAGTTATGCCAAAGCTGATTGAGCGTTGGCCGGGTGCGAATCAAACTTTATCTAGGTCTTCTACGTTGCAAGCAGATGCATTGAGTTGTTTAAGTGATCTTGCAGAAATCGATATTCAACCAGCTAGAACGACTCAAGTTCTAAAATTGGATGTAAGGGCTTTGCAAGTGCTTAGTAGTGAGAGATTAAATAATGTCCTGCGGTACTGGATTCAATCCAATCACATGCGCGTGCCAAGTATGAAAGTCTTGCAACAAATCGTCTCAGATATAGTGCTAAAGAAAGAAATAGAGACATCGCCGTTGCAATCCTGGAAAGAGGGAGAAATTCGTCGCTTTCGAAATTGCGTGTATTTAATGCAACCCTTAAAGCCGCATGATGCTAATCAAGTGATTCGTTGGAATATTGATCAGCCGTTATATATCGAATCTTTAGATAGAACATTACAGCCGAAGGATCTTAAAGATGCTGGCGTGCCTTTTCCTGATGGCGTTAACGAATTGATTGTTCGATTTCGAGCGGGTGGTGAGCGTCTAAAGCCATTTGGAAGTAAGCAACATAGGTCATTGAAAAACCTTCTGCAAGAGGGAGGTATACCACCCTGGGAAAGAGCACGTATCCCATTGCTATTTCATCAAGAGCAACTCATTTCAGTGTTGGGATATTGGAATATAGGGCGCGACTGTGAAACCACTTCCTAATTGTGAAACCTAAATTAGCTAATCTATAGATTGTGGTTAAGCGCTTCATTTGATACGCTTTTCTCCCGTCTTGAATACGTTCTCACCACAAATTACAGCACTATTTGGTAGCTTTAATCTTATCAGTGCACGCGAGGTTTAGATGACACGATATGTTTTTATCACCGGCGGTGTAGTTTCATCTTTAGGTAAAGGTATTTCCTCGGCTTCTTTGGGCGCAATTCTTGAGGCGCGAGGATTAAAAGTCAGTCTGATGAAGCTCGATCCTTATATCAATGTTGATCCTGGCACCATGAGTCCATTTCAACATGGCGAAGTGTATGTCACTGCAGATGGTGCAGAAACCGATCTAGATTTAGGCCATTACGAACGCTTCGTGCGTTTCCGTTCAAGCAAGAATAATAACTTTACCACTGGACAAATTTACGAAAACGTTATTCGTAAAGAACGTCGTGGTGATTACTTGGGTGGCACGGTTCAGGTCATTCCACACATCACAGATGAAATTAAAAAATCAGTTGAGCTTGGAGCGCAAGGTGCAGATGTTGCATTAGTAGAGATTGGCGGAACAGTAGGTGATATAGAGTCGCTGCCATTTTTAGAAGCGATACGTCAACTAGGTGTAGAGTTGGGACGGGAAAATACAATTTTTATTCATTTAACTTTGGTGCCTTATATACAAGCAGCTGGTGAAATGAAAACTAAGCCGACTCAACACTCGGTTAAAGAATTACGTTCCATTGGTATACAGCCTGATATTTTATTATGTCGTTCTGACCGCCCATTGCCAGATGGTGAGCGTAAGAAGATTGCATTGTTTACCAATGTAGAAGAACGTGCAGTAATTTCTTGTGTGGATGTAAGTACAATTTATAAGCTTCCGCTTTGGTTGCACGCGCAGGGATTAGACACCATTGTGGTTGATAAATTTCAACTGCAGTTACCTGCGGCAAATTTAAAAGATTGGAAAGATGTTGTGCATGCGATTGAATTTCCTGAGGCGGAGATTACTGTGGGTATGGTCGGTAAGTATGTAGACCTTACCGAATCGTATAAGTCGCTTAATGAAGCACTTACACATGCGGGAATACAAACACACACAAAAGTTAATATTCAATATATCGATTCAGAAAGTATCGAATCTAGTGGTGTTGGAGTATTAGAAGACTTAGATGCGATTCTCGTGCCAGGCGGTTTTGGTGATCGTGGAATTGAGGGGAAAATTGCTGCTTCTCGTTACGCACGTGAACAGAAAATACCGTACTTAGGTATTTGTTTGGGAATGCAGGTTGCCGTGATTGACTTCGCTAGATATGTCGTAGGTTTAAGTGATGCGCACAGTACTGAATTTGCACAAGGCACAAAAAATCCGGTCATTGCTCTGATTACTGAATGGCAAGATCGTGAAGGTAGTGTTGAGCGACGCAGTCAAGCTTCAGAGATGGGTGGCACTATGCGTCTTGGCGAACAAGAATGTAAATTGCAGCCTGGCTCTTTAGTGCATCAGCTATATGGAAAAGAATTAATTGCAGAGCGTCATCGACATCGTTATGAGTTTAATAATACGTTTATGGAGACATTACAGAATGCTGGTTTGTCATTTACCGGAATGTCTAGTGATGAAACCTTGATGGAGGTTGTCGAGATCAAAGAACATCCTTGGTTTATCGGCTGCCAGTTTCATCCAGAATTTACTTCTACGCCACGTTCGGGACATCCTTTGTTTTCAGGTTTCGTACAGGCTGCGCGAGGTCACCACGATCAGCAGCTAAGACCGAATATATATAAGTCTGATGAAAATCCAACGTCTTCGCCTGATTTAGTTTCTCAAGCTGAAGACCAAAAGAACCCAATAAGTTAATGAAGCTTTGTGATTTTGAAGTAGGGCTTCAACAGCCCTTTTTTCTCATTGCGGGGCCTTGTGTGGTCGAGAGTCTCGAATTGGCGCGTGAAACAGCCGGCCAGCTGCAAGAAATAACACAGCAACTGAAAATTCCTTTTATTTATAAATCTTCTTTTGATAAAGCCAATCGTTCATCGATAAATAGTTTCCGAGGATTGGGAATGGAGAAAGGATTACAAATTCTTGCGCAAGTGAAAAAAGAATTTAAACTTCCTGTGTTGACCGATGTGCATGAGGACACGCCGATGCAAGAAGTGGCTGATGTGGTAGATGTATTCCAAACGCCCGCATTTCTATGTCGTCAAACGAATTTTATTCAACGCGTTGCGGCATGCAACATACCTGTAAATATCAAAAAAGGGCAATTTTTATCGCCTACTGAAATGAAGCATGTTGTGAATAAGGCTAAAGCTCAAGGCAATCAAGATATAATGGTTTGTGAGCGCGGCGCATCATTTGGCTATAACAACCTAGTGTCTGATATGCGTTCCCTAGCCATCATGAGGGATACAGGTTGCCCAGTAGTATTTGATGCTACACATTCAGTACAATTGCCTGGTGGTAATGATGGTAGTTCAGGCGGGCAACGAGAGTTTGTTCCGGTGTTGGCGCGTGCAGCTATAGCCAGCGGTATCTCAGGTTTATTTATGGAGACTCATCCAAACCCAGAAGCTGCAAAAAGTGATGGACCAAACTCATGGCCATTAGCAAAAATTAAAGCGTTACTAGAACAATTAAAAGAAATTGATCAGGCAGTTAAAAAATCAGGTTTTATAGAACAAGACTTAATGATTTAGGGAAAATAGTAATTACATAGGAAATATTAGGGAAATAGAATGTCAAAAATAAAATCAATCCATGCGCGAGAAATTATCGATTCGCGCGGTAACCCAACGGTAGAAGCAGATGTAATCCTAGAATCTGGTCAAGCAGGTAGAGCTGCAGTGCCTTCTGGAGCTTCAACTGGATCCTTGGAGGCGGTGGAATTAAGAGATGGTGATAAGGCACGTTACTTGGGTAAAGGCGTGAAGAATGCGGTAAATAATGTAAATACCGAAATTCAAAAAACGCTTACTGGTATGGACTGTTTTCAACAGCATGAAATTGATCAGGCAATGTTAGATTTAGATGGTACTAAAAATAAAGGTCGCCTAGGCGCGAATGCATTGTTATCTGTATCTTTGGCAGTAGCTCAAGCCGCTGCAGTTGCAAGGCAAATCCCTTTATATAAATATTTACATCAAGGTGGTGATTTCATCATGCCTGTGCCGATGATGAATATCATTAATGGTGGTGAACATGCTGACAATAGTGTCGACATGCAAGAATTCATGATTGTACCCACTGGGGCATCTTCAATCCGTGATGCGATTCGTTACGGTGCTGAAGTGTTTCACGCACTTAAGGGTGTATTGAGTAAAAGAGGTCTTAACACTGCTGTGGGTGATGAGGGTGGCTTTGCGCCGGATTTTAAATCAAACAATGAAGCGGTAGAAACGATATTGCAAGCAATAGAGATTGCTGGTTTTAAAGTGGGTCAAGATATTCATCTTGGTCTAGATGTTGCAAGTACTGAATTTTACGAAAATGGTAAATATGAATTACATTCTGAGAGTAAGTCTTATAACTCAGAGCAGTTTGTTGATTATCTTGTAGATTGGGTAAACCAATATCCAATTATTACTATCGAAGATGGTGTTGCAGAAGATGATTGGGATGGTTGGAAACTGTTAACTGAAAAAGTAGGTAAAAAAGTTCAATTAGTTGGTGACGATTTATTTGTAACCAATACTGAGATACTGCAAAAAGGCATTGATCGTGGAGTAGCGAATTCTATTTTAATTAAGGTGAATCAAATTGGCACGCTCAGCGAAACATTAGCGGCTATTAATATGGCGCATGCAGCAAACTATACTGCAGTGGTGTCGCATCGTTCAGGTGAGACAGAAGACGTAACCATTGCAGATCTTGCGGTAGCTACTGGTGCAGGGCAGATTAAGACCGGTTCGTTGTCACGCTCTGATCGAGTGGCAAAATACAACCAGTTAATTCGTATAGAGGAAGAGCTTGGTACAGCCGCCAAGTATCCCGGTATGAAAGCGTATAATTTTTAGCAATAAGTTCAATTGTGAAAGTCATTATCATCATTATGAGTGTCTTATTTCTGCTGCTGCAGTTCAAGCTATGGTTTGGTGATGCAAGTGTGCGGGATGTGATGGAGCTAAAACAAACTGTAAAAGAACAGCAAGCTAAAAATGAGCAAGTTAAACAACGCAATGCAGTCTTGGCAGCAGAGGTGGAAGATTTAAAGACTGGTTTAGAGGCCATAGAAGAGCGTGCAAGAAATGAGTTGGGCATGATTAAAAAGGATGAAACTTTTATCCATATTGTAGAAAGCGAATCTAAAGAATCCTCTAGTCAATGATGAATTGATGATGGCGGCATTACGGTTCTGGGCGATTATTCCTGCGGCAGGAATTAGTCAGCGTATGAAATCTTCGGTTCCAAAGCAGTATCTTCCTTTAGCCGATACAACCGTTATTGAGGCCTCGCTAAGTAGCTTTTTACAGCAGCCTAATATTACAGGTGTAATTGTGGCGCTGAATGCAGATGATCAGAATTGGGATACTCTGAGCGTTTCAAAAAATGAAAAAATCCATACAGTAATTGGTGGCAATTCTAGAGCAGAGTCGGTTTATAACGCGTTGCAATATTTAGATGATACTCTTGCTGAAGATCAAGACTTTGTTTTAGTGCATGATGCAGCTCGGCCTTGTTTGCGACATTCAGATTTGGACTTGCTAATGCAGGAGCTTGAACAAGATGAAGTAGGTGGGATTCTTGCCTCACCTATGAGCGATACCCTGAAGATGGCTGAGATGCAAGAAGGGTCTGGCAATGTTGTGAGTAAAACACTAGACCGCGAGATTATATGGCGTGCTCATACTCCGCAAATGTTCCGCTTAGGTACTTTGAAGAAAGCATTAGCGCATTGTGTCAAAAATAATATAAAAATTACTGATGAAGCATCTGCTATCGAGCATTTAGGTTTGCAAGTTAAATTAATTAAAGGGCAAAGTGATAATATTAAAATCACTCATGCTGAAGACTTAGCGCTAGCAACGACAATACTTAAAATCATTAATCAATAATCATTCAACATATGGTAGTAAGAATAGGTTTCGGTTATGACTCACACCGATTTAATGATGGCGACTTTATTGTTGTAGGCGGTGAGAAGATAGCCTTTGAGAAAGGCTTGGATGCGCACTCAGATGGCGATGTTTTGTTACATGCTCTGTGTGATGCTTTGTTAGGAGCAGCTGCAATGGGAGATATTGGCAAGCACTATCCCGATAATGATCCTAAATTTAGAGATATTGAGAGCAGCGTATTGGTTAAAAATGTAATGTTAGAGTTAGATAAAAAAAACTTTATGGTTGGGAATATTGATAGCACAGTTATTTTAGAAAAACCTAAATTAGCTGGCCATATTCCTGCTATGCAAAAGAATCTATGTGATTTGCTTAATACTTCTATGGACAATGTAAATATTAAGGCTACTACCAATGAAGGTATGGGATTTGTTGGTCGTGGAGAAGGTCTTGCTGCCTATGTGATGGTCACATTGTTTGGTAAACCTTAAAATGTCATTCGATGAAGTAATAAGCAGTGTTGAAAATATTAGTGGAAGTATTTTCAGTAAAGAAGGTTTGTTATCAGAGCATCTAGAAAAATTTCGCTATCGTCCACAACAACAATCCATGAGCGATGCAGTAGAAACTGCATTGAAAAACTATAGCCAGTTAATTGTTGAAGCAGGCACAGGGGTAGGTAAAACTTTTGCTTATCTCATACCGGCCTTACTTTCTAAACAAAAAGTAGTGATATCTACTGGCACCAAGCATCTGCAAGATCAATTGTATTTTAAAGATCTGCCAACCATTCTAAAAATTCTTAAGTTACCAGTTAAGACGTCTTTGTTAAAAGGGCGCGCGAATTATCTGTGTTTGCATAGACTGGAGCATAACGCGCCTAGTGCAATCATGCATAACCGTCAGCTTGCTAAAAAAGTAAATATAATTAAAGAGTGGTCTCAGTTTACCAAAACGGGTGAAATTGCAGAGGTAACGGCAATCTATGAAAATGATGCGGTTTGGCCAATTGTTACTTCAACAATAGATAATTGCTTAGGTGCAGAATGCCCGAGTTATGATAAATGTCATGTAATTAAAGCCAGACAAAAAGCACAACAGGCAGATGTGGTTATTATTAACCATCATCTATTTTTTGCTGATCTAGCGTTAAAGATGGAAGGTTTCGGTGAGCTTCTTCCAAGTGCAAACTCTGTAATATTTGATGAGGCACACCAGTTGCCGGAATTGGCCAGTACCTTTCTTGCCACTTCTAGCAGTAGTCGGCAAATGAATGACTTAACAAGCGATGTGCTTGCTGCACAAATCGAAGAGGCCCCAGAAGTTAATGAAGTGCAGCCAGTGGCAGACGCGTTGCAGAAAGCAATAGCGGATTTTCAGCTTGCCTTGGCTGGTAAGAATGGTCGCTTCCCATGGTATGAAATTATTTCTGCCTCCAAGATTGAAGATCAGTTTGATGTGTTGTGTAAAGTGGTACATGAATTATATGAAGTGATTGTGCCATTGAGTGACCGTGGAAAGTTAATGACTAAGTGCATCGAGCGCTGTGAGCGCATAGAGCAAGCTCTGTATTTAATCTCAGAAGGTAATGACGAGAGAATTAACTGGTTAGAATGTTTTGAGCGCGGTTTTAAATTACATAGTACGCCACTAGTCGTAGCTGATTCATTTCAAGAATTTATGCGGCAGTACAAATGTAGTTGGATATTTACCTCTGCGACATTAACCGTGAGTGCAAAATTTGATCATTTTCAACAACAGCTGGGTTTGCTGGATGCTGAAACGTTAATGTTGGACAGTCCGTATGATTATCAAAACAATACGCGTTTATATTTGCCAGTGATTGACGTTGAGCCTAATGATAAGAACTACACTCATAAAGTAATTGATGCAGTGCTACCGTTATTGGAAGCAAATCAAGGCCGCACTTTTTTATTGTTTACCAGTCATCGAGCTCTGCGCGTTGCAGCAAACTATCTAGCCGACCACGACGAGTTTACCTTGTTGGTTCAGGGTGATTCACCGCGTAGAGAATTACTGGCAGTGTTTGCTAAAACAGACCATGCGGTGTTATTAGGTACCAGTAGTTTTTGGGAAGGAGTGGATATCCGCGGGGATGCGCTGAGTTGTGTTGTGATCGACAAGCTTCCATTTGCCTCACCAGGTGATCCTGTGTTGAGTGGGCGCCTACAGGCTTTACGTCAGACAGGTGAAAATCCATTCATGAAACATCAACTGCCTCAAGCGGTGATCTCTTTGAAACAAGGGGTTGGTAGACTGATTCGTGATGAAGAGGATTATGGAGTGGTGGTTCTTTGTGATCCTAGAATTCTTTCTAAACCTTACGGGAAAACATTTATAAAAAGTTTGCCTAATATGATGCGTACTTCAAGTCTTGATGATGCGATAAACTTTTTAGAGCTGCGTGAGTCTGAGTATGAAGCTGTTAGCTATTGAGACGGCTACAGAGTCATGTTCTGCTGCCTTGCTGGTAAATGATGAAGTAATTTGCCTAAGTGAAATTGCGCCCAGAAGGCATAACGAAATTATTTTATCTATGTGTGAACATGTACTTGCACAAGGCCAAATCAGTCTTTCACAATTAGATGCGATTGCTTTTGGAAGAGGTCCGGGCGCGTTTACCGGTGTGCGTTTAGCGGCTAGCGTAACTCAAGGGATTGCATTAGGACAGGATCTGCCTGTAGTTCCCGTTTCGTCTTTAGCTGCACTAGCTCAGGCTGCTTTTGAGACTGTACAGGCTGCTCAAGCGCTGCCCTGTATCGATGCACGTATGCAGGAAATATATTATGGTTTATATAAGTTAGGTGATAATCATGTGATGAATCTGGTAGGCGAAGAAAAAGTTGCCCCGGCAAACCAAATTGAGCTAGATGTGGGTGATGACTGTTATGGCGTTGGCTCTGGGTGGGGTCCATATGCAGGAGATTTGCAACATGCAATTGGTAAAAAATTAGCTTTTAAGGAAAAAGTATTTCCTCAAGCAGAGTATGTTGCGAAGTTGGGTAAAGTAGCTTATGAACAAGATAATTATGTTTCGGCAATTGAAGCCTTACCAGTTTATTTGCGTGACAATGTAGCAGAAAAACCAAAAAATAAAATGGTGTTTTAATTATGGCAACATCTGTTTTTCATTTAGCGTTCCCAGTCTATGATATAGAGGAAACCAGAGCATTTTATGTTGACCTTCTAGGTTGTGTGGTTGGGCGCGAAGACGCGCGCTGGATAGACTTTAATTTTCATGGTCATCAGCTTAGTGCACATTTGTATGACCATGAAGATATGTTTACGCCTTCTAATCCGGTAGATGAACATGATGTGCCGGTTAGGCACTTTGGAATTGTATTAAATTGGGGTGAATGGGAACATTTCGCGGAACGTCTTAAGCGCGAAGGAGTCAAATTTCACATCGAGCCATGTATCCGCTTTAAAGGGCAGGTTGGCGAACAAGCTACAATGTTTATTCAAGATCCAAGCAATAATTATCTGGAATTTAAATCCTTTAAAGACATGGGTCAGATTTTTGTTAAAGAATAATTGGGAAGTAATAATGCGAGTTTTAACTATATTTTTATTGACAATATTTTCGAGTGTATGCTTTGCAAGTGAAGTAGAAATAATTCAGGTCAAAACTGAAAAGACTACTGCGCAGAAATATAATGTCACTGTTACTTTGGAGCATGCTGATGAAGGTTGGGAGCATTATGCAAATGCTTGGCGTATATACTCTGCTGAAGGAGAATTGATTGGTGAGCGCACGCTTCATCATCCACATGTTAAAGAACAACCATTTACCCGGAGCCTTTTAGGAATTACTATTCCTAGCGAGCATAGTGAAGTAGAAATTGTTGCGGTCTGCTCCAAAACCGGCGAAAGCAAAAAAAGCTACACTTTAAAGCTTCGTTAATTGAGTATTCCCGAAGATATTCTTTAACAATCATTAACTAAAATATCCCATTAGGCCTTTGTTATACTGCGTGAATGAAGCGCATCTATAGCGAACCTAATCCAATCTTTATTTATCAGATAAAAGAACTCCTTGAAGAAAAGGGAATCGCCTCGATTATCAAAAACGAACATCTATCCGGTGGCGTGGGAGAACTTCCTCCTACAGAGGTCTGGCCTGAATTATGGGTGGTAGATAAAGACGATATTGCCCCTGCTAAAAGAGTTGTAGATGAGTTTATGCTGTCGATTAAAGCCAATCCGCAGACCTGGAAATGCATAGGCTGTGGAGAAGAAATTGAGGGGCAATTCAATATATGTTGGAGTTGTGGGCAAGAATCTACCTCTAAATGATATAAATTCCGTACTATTTATTGATAAAAAGGCTAGAAATCTCTTTTTTATTGGCGTTATGCCTAGAAAATGATTAGCATGTGTGGTTATTGAGACGTCACGGTAGTGAATAGCAAAGTCTGTTCAAAAGCAGTAAGCCTCGATTAAATTAAGATTCATTAAATTAGGAAATACAATATGAGTAACGGTACAGTAAAATGGTTCAATGCAGATAAAGGCTTTGGCTTCATCACTCCAGAAGACGGCGGAAAAGATTTGTTTGTACACCATTCTGAAATTCAAAGTGGCGGCGACTATGCAACACTAAATGACGGACAGAAAGTAGAATACGAAGTAGGCGAAGGTCAGAAAGGACCATGCGCTAATAAAGTAAAAGCTATCTAATTAGTTCTACTGCTTAACGCAGTTTACCCTCAGTAAATTATCACAACAGCCAAGCAGCGATTAATATCGTTGCCTAGCTGTTGCGTTAAGTTTCAATACAAGATGAACCTTAATTTATAAGCGATTCATCCTTCAACTCGGTTTCAACATCAAGTGCGAAGCCTGTTTAGTTGTGCAATCAAAATACGGCTCTTATAATGAGGGTGGTTGAAATTTCTCATGAGCCTATTGAGCTCTATAAAATTCTCAAATTCGAAGGTATGGCCGCCAGTGGTGGCGAAGCCAAAGCTGTGATTGCTGAAGGTCTCGTTCTGGTTAACGGAAAAACTGAAACTAGAAAGCGAAAGAAAATAGTTTCAGGCGATGTTATAGAATTTAATCAAGAGAATATTTGCATTCAAAAAAGATGAGTATTTTTTGAAAAATTAAGGAGAACTAAACAATTATCGTGTCTATTCCAACATGAAGTTGAAGGTTTTTCTCTTTGGTTTCTTTGCGCATTTCGCGGCGCATTTTCCCTGCATCAAAAAGTTTTTGTTCGGTTTCTGATTCAATTTGCAATGTGGGCGCTTGTTGAGGCACACCATTTTCATTGACAGAGATCATGGTAAAATAGCATGAGATGGCATGATACTTTGTTTTTTCTCTAATTTTTTCGCCTTCTACACGTATGCCGATTTCCATTGAGCTGCGACCAACATAATTTACATTGCATTTGAAGGTAACAAGATCACCAACGGTGATGGCTGACTTGAACTCAACATGGTCTAATGCAGCAGTCATTACATAAGATTTGCAGTAGCGAGATGCGCAAGAAAATGCAGCTTCGTCTAAGAGCTTTAATATTGTGCCGCCATGAACATTGCCAGAGAAATTAGCCATGTCTGGCGTCATCAGGCGAGTCATAAATAATTTTTTTTCTTGTTTTACAGAGTCACTCATCTAAATATCCATAAATGTTGGTGCTAGAGCTTATTTATTTTTGCTAATTGTTCTTTTAGTTGATTGAGTTTAGTTTGAAGTTTTTCGGCGTTCTTACGAAGGTTATCAACAACCTCTTTTGGAGCTTTGTCGGCAAAATTAGGGTTATCTAATCTGGTTAAGGTTTTCTCTAAGTTGGTTTCATTTTTGCCAATTTCTTTTTCTAATCTAGCGCTTTCAGCTTCTTTATCAATTAAGCCTGCTAGAGGGATGAGAATTTTCATTTCACCGACTAAGGCTGTGGCAGATTCAGGTGCAGAGTCATCTTCCAACCATTTAATATCTGAAACTTTTGCTAGAGAATAAATAAATTGCTGGCTATTTTCGAAATAGCTTTGATCTTGCGGTGACCAATTCTGCAACAATATGTTTAATGGTTTGCCAGGTGCGATGTCCATTTCAGAGCGTATTTTACGAATGCCATTGATAAATTCTTTTGACCATTCAAGTTCTCGTAAGCTTTCTACGTCGACATAGTCGTTGTTGCTTCTAGGGAAGTCTTGAGTAGAAATGCTGTCACCTGACAGATTCAATTGTTTGGCGATCGGTTGCCATGTTTCTTCTGTTAAAAAAGGAATAATAGGGTGTAGAAGCTTTAGCAAATTTTCAAATACTTCCAACAAAACGCGGCGAGAGTTTTGTTTAACGTTTTCATCGACGTCATCTTTAAAAAGAGTGGGTTTGCATAATTCAACATACCAATCGCAGAATTCGTGCCAAGAAAATTCATATAATGCTTGTGCGGCAAGATCAAAGCGATAATTTTTTAAATGCTTGTGCGTTAAATCAATAACTTCTTGTTGCTTGCTTAATATCCAACGATCCGCCAAGGTGAGTTTTTGTTTGTCAATTTGACTGGCGATATCTTTGTCTTCGCAATTCATTAATACGAAATTAGTAGCATTCCAAAGTTTGTTGCAGAAATTTCGATAACCTTCAATTCGATTTAAATCAAATTTGATATCTCGCCCTGTTGAAGCTTGCGCCGCAAATGAAAAACGCATGGCATCTGTACCATAGGCGTTAATGCCGTCTGGGTATTGTTTGCGAGTTGCTTTTTCGATTTTAGAGGCCATTTCAGGCTGCATGAGGCCGGCTGTGCGTTTCTTTATTAAAGTCTCTAGATCGATTCCATCAATGACATCGATTGGATCTAAAACGTTACCCTTAGACTTAGACATTTTTTGCCCATCTGCATCACGCACAAGGCCGTGGATGTATACTTTTTCAAATGGAACATCTTCCATGAATTTCAAACCCATCATGATCATGCGAGCGACCCAGAAAAAGATGATGTCGAAACCGGTAATTAATACTGAAGTTGGGTAAAACGTTTTTAGTTCTTTAGTTTGTTCGGGCCAGCCTAAGGTTGAAAACGGCCATAGTGCAGATGAAAACCAAGTATCGAGTACATCTTCATCTTGCTTAAGTTCAAAATTGACATCCAAATTATATTTTTTACGTACGTCTTCTTCATTTTCAGCCACATAAATATTTCCATCGCTGTCGTACCATGCGGGTATGCGGTGTCCCCACCAAAGTTGTCGGCTGATGCACCAGTCTTGAATATTATTCATCCATTCAAAATAGGTTTTGCTCCAATTTTCTGGAACAAATTGAATGTTGCCATCTTTTACGGCTTTGATTGCAGGGTCGGCTAATGGTTGAATTTTCACATACCATTGATCTGTTAAGTAGGGTTCAACCACAACGCCTGAACGATCACCTCTAGGTATCATCAGTTTGTGGTCTTTTATTTCTGCTAGCAGATTTTGTGTTTTTAAGTCGGCAACAATTATTTTGCGTGCTTCGAAACGGTCCAGTCCTTGATATTGTGTAGGGGCGTTGTCGTTAATTTTGGCATCTATAGTGAATATATTAATTATTTCTAAGTCATGACGTTTACCTACTTCATAATCATTAAAATCATGCGCAGGGGTAATCTTTACGCAACCAGAACCAAATTCAGGATCCACATAGTCATCCGCTATAATGGGAATTTCGCGATCAGTTAAAGGCAGTTTTACAGTTTTACCGATTAATCTCTTGTAGCGTTTGTCTTCAGGGTGCACGGCAACCGCAGTATCACCTAACATTGTCTCTGGTCTTGTCGTCGCTACAATTAAGTAATCATTTCCATCTGAGCTTTTTGCATCCACCAGTGGATAACGCATATGCCACATGTGGCCATTTTCTTCTTCTGAAATAACTTCTAAATCTGAAACCGCAGTGTGAAGTTTTGGATCCCAGTTCACCAAACGTTTGCCGCGATAAATTAAGCCCTCGTCATATAAACGTACGAATACTTGTTTAACCGCTTCAGAAAGACCTTCGTCCATAGTGAAGCGTTCGCGCGACCAATCCAGTGAAGAACCCATACGTTCTAATTGGCCATAAATAGTGTTGCCAGATTGCTCTTTCCACTCCCAAACTTTATCTACAAACTTTTCGCGACCTAAGTCATGACGAGTTTTATTTTCAGCGTTTAGCTGTCGTTCAACCACCATTTGCGTCGCGATTCCGGCATGATCGGTTCCGGGCTGCCACAAAGTGTTATAGCCGCACATGCGATGATAACGAGTGAGGCAATCCATCAAGGTGTTATTGAAAGCGTGGCCCATATGTAAGGTTCCCGTTACATTGGGTGGTGGAATCATAATGCAGTAAGAATTTTCGCCTTCGCCTGAAGGCGAAAAGTAATTATTACTTTTCCAAAACTGATACCACTTCTGTTCGATATCTTTGGGTTGATAGGTCTTTTCCATGTCGAGATTTGTGACTATATTGAGGCGATCAGATGATTTGAAAAGTAATTCGAATGGTTATTAGTACGTATGATGCAGCGAGGTATGAAGTTGGTGCAAGCTATTAGTATAACAATATAGATGCGCCTAAGAAGTACTCAGGTAAGCATACAGCATTGGCTTAGCCAATATGTAGGGTTAAGACTTTCTTTGACCGGGGAGGCGAGCGCGAACTTCGCTTAGTACTTGTTGCACAATTTGCTCGCTCGCATTTTCAAAATGCTTAAGCATAATATCGTGCACGGTTTTGGTGAGCTCGATTTCAAATAGTGATTTATCAGTGCGACGATTTTGAGGTGTATTTTCAGCTTGTACGGCAGCATTCTGAACAGCTTGAGCAGTGCTAGTGGAGGCTCCATTGCCATTCATTGGCGCAAGTACAGGTTTGACCTGAGAAGGCGTCTGAGCTTGTGGTGGTCTAGTAGGCGTCTGTTTATTACCGATGGGAGTATTTGAGGTACCCACTAAATTGTCTAAGACCGGTGCCTTTTTAGCGCTGTTTCCATCCATAGAAGCAAGAGAATTAATTGATTAAGTCAAGCAGAGGATACGTCATGGTGCTGGGGGTCTAGGCCGCTCTCACGATAAAAGCGATAGCGTTCACGACCAGCGACAATGGAATCAGGATGACTATCAATGATTTCCGCAATCCTCTGAAATTGCTTGAAATTTTCCGGTTGATGATCGGATACATTCACTAACATATCAGTATGTCCTGAGGTCATATCTGGGCTCTTTTCAGAGCTGATCGTGACCGGGCAATCTGCTATTGGCACGGGTGAGATCTCATGAGGAATAAAGCTGCGATCACGAAATGTCCAAAGTAGAGCATCTAGTTTTTCGCAATCCGTTTCATTATTCATGTGTATATGAATTCGATGGCCTGCTGAAAATGCTTTTTCCGCAATTCGGCAGGCCGTGCTCAAAGCAAATTGTGGCGTACTGTTTTTGGTCACGTAGAAATCAACGCGAGGTATTTCTGTGTTCGCCATGTTAATACTTAAAATTCATAAGATTGATGTAATAAGTACTCAGTAAGTAATGGAACGGGTCTACCTGTGGCGCCCTTCATTTTACCTTGGTGCCACGCAACCCCGGCAATGTCTAAATGTGCCCAAGTATATTTTTTGGTGAATCTAGATAGGAAGCACGCTGCTGTGATGGTGCCGCCCCATCGTCCGCCAATATTGGCGATATCTGCAAAATTGCTATCTAACTGAGATTGATATTCATCCCAGAGTGGTAATTGCCAAGTGCGATCTCCTGTTAGCGCGCCAGCGTTAATAAGGTCTTTGGCAAAGTCATCATCGTTGCTCATTACGCCTGATGGAATCTGGCCTAAAGCCACCACACATGCTCCAGTAAGGGTGGCAATGTCGATAACGACTTCAGGATCAAACTTATCTACATAAGTGAGTGCATCGCATAACACCAAGCGGCCTTCTGCGTCAGTATTTAAAATTTCTACAGTTTGCCCTGACATGGTAGTGACCACATCACCAGGTTTGGTAGCTTTACCATCAGGCATATTCTCAGCGCAAGCGATTACACCTACTACATTAATGGGTAAATCTAATTCACAACAGGCTTTCATAGTGCCTAACACGCTTGCCGCGCCACACATATCAAATTTCATTTCATCCATGGTCGAACCGGGTTTTAATGAAATGCCACCTGTGTCGAAGGTAATGCCTTTGCCGACTAAAACAATTGGGCGTTCGTCATCATTGCCTCCGTTGTATTCCATGGTGACCAGTTTTGCAGGCTCTACGCTTCCAGTTGAAACTGAAAGTAGTGCGCCCATTCCGAGTTTTTTCATTTGTGCTTCTTCAAGCACAGTTACATTTAGTTTTTTAACCCCTTTCTTTAGTGCCAGTGCTTGTTCAGCAAGGTAAGTGGGAGTGCAAATATTTCCAGGCAAATTTCCGAGTTCTTTGGCTAAATTCATTCCACTGGCAATCGCTTGTCCAAATTCAATACCATCACGCATGCCAGCAATATCATCTTTATTTGCCGTTAAAAACTTTTGCTTTTTAAGACGAGTTTTAGAATTTGCTGCGCTGGGCTTGGTTTCGCTATAGATATACATAGCGGATTCAATAGCAGTCACACTAAGTTGCACTTTAGTCAGTGTGTCTACGTTTTTAACCGGTAGCTCAGTCAAGCAATTAATTACATTACTTGTTTTATTGCGTTTAATTTCATTGGCTACCGTAGCGAGTACTCTTTGGTATGCGCTAATGGTGAATTCATCTTGCTCTCCACAACCCACTACAATAATACAGTTATGTTTGCTGCGGCTAGAGTTATGCAGTGTTGTAATTTGACCTAAGCTACCGCCAGCGATGCCACGTTGGCAGGCATTGGAAATACTGCCTCGATAAAGCTTATCTAGCTTATTGGCAGAATCACTAAGACGTTTGGGTTTGAATATGCCCACTACGACACAATCTGCGGCTTCTTTGTCTACGGAAGTGGTTTTTGCAATGTAATCCATGGTTTTCCTCAATTAAACTGTCTGTGTTTACTGCATTATTGCTAATATTGGGCTAAATGTAACCAAAGGATCTGGTCTGTATCAATAAAAAGCACATATGTTTTCTACATTAAACCGATACTTCTCTAAAGAACTTGCTCAAACTTTCGCCGGAGTTAGCATAGTGTTGTTGCTGGTGATAGTGGGGCAGTCCTTTGTAAGCCTGCTTGCAAAAGTAATGAAAGGAAAGTTGCCGGCAGATGTTGTCGTTTCGATGCTAGGGCTTGGAATTTTAAAGTCTGCAATATTATTAATTCCTTTTGCGCTATTGCTGACGATTATGCTTAGTTTGGGTCGCCTGTATCGTGATAGTGAAATTTATGCCATTAAAGCGAGTGGTATTGGTTCGCGTTCATTATTGCGTTATGCAAGTTTGCTTTTTATACCGCTGATTATATTTCTGTTATACCTTTCAGTATTTTCCGCACCTTGGGCAGAGCAACAAATTGAAATCATAAAACAAAAGGCCGGGGGTTTTACCGATATTTATAGTTTAACACCTGGACAGTTTATTGAATCGAATCAAGGCAATTGGGTGGTTTTTGTTGAACAATCTGACAGAGAGTCTGGTGAAGTTAAAAATATTTTTATTTACGACCGAAGAGATGGAAATGTTGCCATTGAAACGGCGCAATATGCGGAGCAGAAAAATTTAGCAGAACTGGGGGGCGAATCGCTGATTCTAAAAAAAGGCCAGCGTTATGAAGGTACACCAGGAGAGGGTGGCTTTACCTTGCTTTCGTTTAATCAACATGCAATACGCATACCTGAATTTGATTTAAATATGGATAATCAAAATCCCGAATTCAAATCTACTGCCGAACTGTTGAAATCAAAACAGTTGCCAGATATAGCAGAGTTTCAGTGGCGTATATCTGTACCGATTGCAGCAGTGCTTCTGGCTTTACTGGCATTTCCGTTAAGTGTAACCAGCCCAAGGCAGGGTCGATTTGCAGGCTTGGCCATTGCAATCGTCATTTACTTAATTTATTCAAATTTACTCATCCTCGCAGAAACATGGGTAGCAGACGGAAAGCTTCCCTTAATGCCAGGTATGTTTGTAGTGCATGCGGGCATGCTTGTGTTGGTGATTGTGCTGAGTATGCGACAACGATTAGGTGCTTAGCATGAATGTGTTTAAACATTTTGATCGTTATTTAGGAAGAACTGTATTTGTCGGCACGTTATTTGCGTTATTAGTTCTATTTTCTATTGATTCGATTATCGATTTTATAAACGACATTGAATCTGTGGATGATCGCGGGTTCACCGTTGGACATGTCATGTTACGACTGTTGTTTGAAATGCCACAGCGTCTATATGAATTTATGCCCACTGCACTTTTATTAGGCGCCCTAATTGGTTTGGGCGGATTGGCTGCTAAAAGTGAGTTAGTCGCGTTGCGTTCTGTTGGGATAAGCAAGTTACGAATCATTTGGTCGGTACTCAAGGTTGGGATAGTGTTAATCGGGATTAGTGTATGGGTAGGAGAAATGGTGGTGCCTACCGCTCAAGGCTATGCAAATAGTTTAAGTAAAAGCCAAGTTCGAGATGCGAAAAATACTAATGGAGAGATCGGCGACATTGAGAAAATATCATTACGCTCAAAATACGGGATATGGGTGCGCGATAATAATCGTTACATCAATGCACAAGAAATCTACCCTGATTATCGAATGCGAGATATTTGGATTTATGAATTAGACGAGCAATACAAATTAAAACGCGCAAGCTTTGCTAAACAAGCAGTGTATGAAAACGATGTTTGGAGGTTGTCCGATATAAAACATAGTTTAATTTCAAATAGCGGTGTAGAAACCGTGGCTGCAGAAGAGGAGCATTGGGAACGACTGGTTTCGACAGAATTGTTTGATGTGATCACCGTTAAGCCTGAATTTATGGGGGCCATTAAGTTAAAAAAATATATCGGTTACTTAGAAGATAACGAGCTAGATTCAAAACGTTATCAACTCGCCTATTTTAACCGTTTTGCAGTGCCGCTATCAGGTATCGCAATGCTATTACTCGCAGTGCCTTTTGTATTTCGCTCTGCACGCGCAGGAGGTTTAGGTCAACGTATTGCACTGGGAATTGGGGTTGCGGTGATATTCAATTTGCTAAGCAGAGTGCTAAGCAATACCAGTGTGGTGTATGACATCCCGCCAGTGGTGGGTGCTTTTTTGCCAACATTAATTGTTATAGCAATTGCCTCTATTGCGTTGCGGAAAATGGCTTGAAAATTAAACCACTGCTACGACCACCGTGGATGGTGGAGGTGCAGAATTTGCACGACTGCATGGAGGCAGGAGGTAGAGCAACGCAGGAGCAGTTGACGAGGAGTATATTTTCCCGACCCAAAGCGTGAGCACAGGATGTGCGAATTAGAGACGCATCAGGGATGATGCGGCCGATCAATCTTTTTTCTTAATGTCTGCTAACGACCCAAAGCGGACATTCAGAAACGTTCTTACCTAAGAAAAATAAGTTCAGGAGAAGCATATGAATATACTGACTATTACCAGTAATGATGGGGTAAAGAGTGTTGTCATTAATAACCCACCAGCAAATATATTGACAATTGACTTGATTAACGAAGTCAATGCATTTGTCCTCTCACTAAAGGACGATCGCGATACCAAAGTAGTTGTATTTAAATCGTCGAATGATAAGTTTTTCTCGGCTCACTTAGATTTGAATGTCATTAATGGCACGCCGGGAGGGCAAGCTGCATGTATTGAGTTCAGTCATATGATTAATAACATTAAGGCCATGAAGCAGCTTTCTATTGCTCTCGTGGATGGCATTGCAC
This sequence comes from Gammaproteobacteria bacterium, assembly GCA_014075255.1. Taxonomy (NCBI): domain Bacteria; kingdom Pseudomonadati; phylum Pseudomonadota; class Gammaproteobacteria; species Gammaproteobacteria bacterium. The sequence goes on along the minus strand of CP046178.1, from coordinate 1,268,704 downwards.
GCGGTGGCGGCAATGAATTTGTTATGGCCTGTGACTTGGCATACGGTACTGAAAATTCAGCATTTGCCCAGCCAGAACTTAATATAAATATTCCAACAGGGGGCCAAGGCGGAGTTCAATTTGCCCGCCGACTGGGTAAAAGCAAAGCACTTCAAGCATTATTAACCGGCGCAGACTTTACCGCTCAACAAGCTGAGGCTTTTAATATCATTACTCAGTTTGTACCTCTAGCAGAGATTGACACTTTTCTTGAACAAATACTCTTAGTTGCCAGAAATTTAGAAGTTCGCGATATTGTTATGTATAAAGAAATTATCGCTGCATCAATTAATGATGAAGAAGCTGGTACAGAGCTTGAATTACGTCACTTTCTAGAGCGTGCTAAAGAGCAAAAAACACAGACAATCATCGCAGCATTTTTAAAACATGGTGGACAGACCGAACGAGAAGCTGATGACTTTGAGGGTGTATTTGCTGATACAGCAGCAGAGCTTTCTAAATAAGCATGGACTTATAAAAAGCACAAACAACGGATGATTGAATGTCCGCTTATGGCCGAAAGCAGACATAAACTAAACTACCGAAAGGGATTTAGGTTGGAATCACTAAATTACACATTTAAAATGACTTCTAACGACCCAAAGCGGACATATTAAACACTTATATGGAATATATATTATAGACTCTATTACGCTTTACAATCGTTACCCTCTATTTGCCACGATTGAATCGTTTCGTTCTTAGAAACATCAACAGTAATTTTGCAATATATAGTTATTGCATTAATAGAGCCGCTAATAGGTGAATTAGTTATGCCGTCGTCAAACAGCCAAGTATATAATGTACTACCATTTGAAAGATTATTAACATCTGATGGTGTCCCCCAATGTTGAACTAGTCCATGCACACTATTACCAACCCAAGTGTCTAGACTTAATTCAAGATTTGCTTTAGAAGCACATCCATATACAAACGTTAATAGAATACATAAGAATAAAATCCTATTCATAGTCTCTCCCGTTTAATATTTTATATTTTTTATCAGAAGTATTTTATAATTAACTACAAAAACTTGCAGAAATGTAATAACTCACTGATTTGATGAATGTCCGCTATTGTCCGAAAGCAGACATTAGTAAAGCTCTCCACTAAGTAATGAATAGCCAAAAGAAAAAAGAAAAATATGCAAGCTGATTTTCTTACTAAAGTAATTCTCCCAATCTCTCTCTTCTGCATTATGTTTGGAATGGGCATTTCTTTAAGGCCACTAGATTTTAAGAAGATTGTTAAATCACCAAAAGTCGTGGCCATTGGTATTTGCGCGCAAACGCTCTTACTGCCATTGATCGCTTTTATTATTACTATTGCGTTAAAACTACCGCCAGAAATTGCTGTAGGTCTAATTATTATTGCGTTAGCTCCAGGAGGTGCAACATCAAATATGTTCACTTATTTATCTAAGGGCGATGTGTCTTTATCCATTACCTTAACTGCAATAGTAAGTTTAATTGCGCCTTTCAGCATTCCTATCCTTGCTGGTTTGAGTATGGATTATTTTATGGGTAGCAATACAGCATTTAACTTACCTATTGTTAAAACGATTATTCAATTGTTAGTCATTACTGTTATTCCTGTTGTTTTAGGTATGTTCGTCTTGTCGCGTTGGGAAAATTTCGCAAAAAAAATTGAGCCTATACTCAAATGGCTTTCAATTTTATTTCTGATTTTTATCATTGTTTTAATTGTATTAAAAAATAACACTAATATGACTAGTTATTTTTCTCAAGCAGGATTAGCAACGTTAGTGCTTAATTTGACTGCTTTAATTTTGGGGTATCGACTTTCTAAATTTGCAAAACTTTCACATCCCCAGGCCGTAACAATTGGTTTTGAAGTTGGCATTCAGAATGGAACGTTAGCCTTAGTCGTTGCAGGAGCATTAATTGGCAATGATGTCATGATGATTCCAGCTGTTACTTATTCATTGATTATGTTTTTTAGTGGCGGTTTATTTGGCTGGTGGATGAATAAACGCGCATAATTTGAATAGAGCAATACAATCATTGGTTAAGCTCAGAGATAACAAAGCACTAACCAGTGGTTTCAGTTGGCAACTCGCTGCCACTGAGGCTGGTCGTCCAATGTCCGCTATTGGCCGAAAGCGGACATTCGAGAAAAAGATTTATTTTATTCACGTCGGCAGAAAATTGCTCCTCGGCAACTTCTCCTGCGTTGCTCTACCTCCTGCCCCCATGCAGTCGTGCAATTACTGCACTTCCGCCATCCATGGCCGTCGTCCATGTAAGCTTTATGTTCTTATAAGCTTTGTCTTTGATGCCATGTCGTGCCAGGTGCGGTGTTTTTTGTCCCATAGGCTCCAAAGATATCCTAGGCCAAATGGCAACCAGGAAATTATGGAAACAATAAAACGGATTAATGCGGTTTCGTAACTAATTTTTGTTCCATCATGATTAACCACTTTCATTTTCCAGGTGCGCATCCCCAGTGTCTGGCCACCACGCGTCCAAAACCATGCAAAGAAAAGATATGCAATAAGAAAGATATACGCTTGAAATAAAAAGAAATATGGGTCTTCAGGTTTAATACCTGTGGGAATGACAATTACAAAAGAAGCAATAAATAAAGCTGTGAGTAACAAAAAGGAATCATAAAGAATTGCACTGAATCGTCTCAATAATGAAATGTGTTGAATGCTGTCTTCTTTTTGAGTTTGCATGATGTGCTGTAGAAATTGTACAAAAGTTGCTTTTATTATGTGAAATTCATAAACTTGTATTTTATCTACGAGTATATCTATTTCTCTATTCCTGTTCATGAGCAATTCATCTTACTCATTACCACCGGATCAACCAGTTATTGAGGCGTTTTTAGATACGCTATGGGTTGAGCATGGTTTAAGTGAAAATACTTTATCTGCTTATCGTAATGATTTAATTGGTTTGTCTAAGTGGCTCTCTAAAGCAACGGTTAATATTACTGAGGCTCGGCGCGATCATTTGTTAGATTATTTATCGTATCGGGTACAGCAGGGGAGTATGCCGCGTACCTCGGCCAGGTTGTTATCTAGTATTCGTCGTTTTTATCGTTATCTTGTTCGCCAAGGGGCTGTGCAAAAAGATCCATCTTCGCAAATCGAATTTCCTAAATTAGGCAGACCTCTACCTGAAACCTTAACTGAAGAAGAAGTAGATCGTTTACTTGCAGCGCCCAATATTAATAAATCTCATGGGATAAGAGATCGGGCAATGTTAGAAGTGCTTTATGCATGTGGCTTGCGCGTGAGTGAATTAATCGGTTTAACCTTGGGTCAAGTGAATTTGAATCATGGTGTGATACGCGTTACGGGTAAAGGCAATAAAGAGCGATTGATTCCATTTGGCGAGCAAGCGAACGAATGGATTTCAAAATTTATTAATGAGGCGCGTGCCGACCTACTTAAGAAACGCCAGAGTGATGCCTTGTTTGTTTCTAATCGCGGCACGGCGATGACACGCCAAGCATTTTGGCATCTAATTAAAAAGCATGCGAAAAATGTCGGCATCACAAAACATCTCTCTCCGCATACATTGCGCCATGCCTTTGCTACACATTTGCTCAATCATGGGGCGGATTTGAGGGTAGTTCAAATGTTGCTCGGACATAGTGATTTATCTACTACACAGATATACACTCATGTGGCCCAGACGAGATTGCAGGAGTTACACCGGAAACACCACCCAAGAGGGTAATTTCACCACTCTATTGGATGAAATTATTCTCCAAGATCCAGGTCTTATATAGTAGGGCCGTAAGAAGCCTACATAACCAATTCAAATCTAATAGGGAAATACCCATGTATAAGTTGATCATATCTTTCGTTATTGCCATTTTTTGTGTGCAAATTGCATCGGCGGGTGAGGCTGAAGATATTGCGAACATTAATGAACGCTTAGAAAAATTAGTACCTCAGGATAAGCCAGATTCTATAAGACCAACCGCAATTAATGGAATGTACGAAGTTGTTTTTGGTTCGGATATTTTTTACGCCTCTGGTGACGGTCGTTACGTATTTCAAGGTGCTGTTGTGGATTTGGATACGAATGAAAACCTCACTGAAACCACGCGCACCGAAATTCGTAAAGGATTGATGGGTAAACTGGATGAGTCAGAGATGATTGTGTTTTCTCCAAAGAAACCTCGTCATACTTTAACCGTGTTTACAGACATTGATTGTGGTTACTGCAGAAAACTACATGCGGAAATGGATGAGCTAAATAGTTACGGTGTGGAAGTACGTTATATGATGTTTCCACGAAGTGGTCCAAACACTCCATCTTTTCAGAAAGCGGTTAATGTGTGGTGCGCTAAAGATCAACAAATTTCGATGACTAAAGCAAAGGCTGGTGAAAGTCTTCCGCAAGCAAATTGTGATAATCCAATTGCTGCGCAATTTAATCTAGGTCAGCAGTTAGGTGTAACCGGCACTCCGGCATTGCTTTTAGATGATGGCACGTTATTACCGGGATATCGCCCTGCAAAAGATTTAGCCGCTATGTTAGATGAGGGAGCGAATAAAGCTAAGTAGCACTGAAATTTATCGCAGTGCTTTTGGACTATCTATTCTAGTTCAATGTCATATAGCGCTGGGATTGCTGTAAATAAGATGGATGCTCGAATAGATTTTCCTGGGTAAAGTTTTTTTACCGCATAAATATATGTGCTGATTTGATGCTGGTACTGCTTTGCAGTTTCATGCATAGAATCAGTATTAACGTCACGTGTTGTCTTGTAATCAATAATCCATGCTTGGTTATGGTCAATTACTAAATGGTCGATGACTCGATATAAAGCTTTTCCATTTCTGATAAAGCTGATCGGTACTTCTTTTAATGCTTCACGACCGTTAACGGAACTGAACACATGTTTAATATCGGTAGACTTTAAGCAATTAGTGACTTCATTCACTGCATTTTCAAATTCTTTAGAATTAATCTTAATCCCAAGTGAAGCTTCTACTGCTATCTTAAATGCTGAACCATTTCTAGTATGCTTTTGTTCAAACAGCTCAAAAATTTTATGCACTAGCGTCCCATAATTGGCGTGCTCTATGTTTTCTGGAGCTGCCTGTTGAGCATCGTCATTAATGGTTTCTTGTGTTGGTAAGGGTTTGCTTAGATCATAGTTAATTGATGGGATTTTAACCACTTTAGTCGGATTTTGTTTTGTAATCGATGGCGGTGAGCCAAATTCGAACTTCCACACAGGTTTTTCTGCATCTAGAGATTCTTCACATAACGCATTACAAATAATAGAGTGCCAAGATTTTTCTGAGCTTAGTTTTGCTGCAGTACCGCTAATATATAAATACTGTTTTGCGCGAGTAAGTGCTACGTATAATAAATTTAGTTCTTCATTCCAATTAATATTTGCTTGTTGGTCGATAATGGATTGAGTGGTGATATCTATACCATCTTTGCGTCCAAGCAAGAAAAATTGTTCGGGCCGATGTGCATGAGAAGGCCAATTAATCATAGATTTATAAGTTTGTAATTGTGGTTTTTTGGGGCCACTGTCAACAAGAAAGACTACAGGTGCCTCTAAGCCTTTTGCTGAATGTACAGTCATGATCTGTACTGCATCATCATGTTGCGGTAGCTGTGTCATGCCAATGGCAGGGCTTGATTGCAATGAGGTTAAAAACGATTGAACGCTTGAATATCTACCGGCATCTAAATCTAAACTCAGTTGTAAAAGTGCAATTAGATTGTTGAGTACTTGGGTATTTAGTCCGCCCACCTCTTCGCTTGGTAAGCTGCTTGCGTAGCGTGATAACAGATTAGATTCAAAATAGATGTGGTCTAACAAGTCATGTACGGGCAATGTATTAGCCAGGTTACGCCAGTTTTGCAATTGCTCAAATGCTTGTTTCGCAAGTGTGTTAGTTGATGTCTCTGTATAGGATTTTAGTTTTTCATGCCAAGAGCTTGCAGACATGCAGGCTATCTCCATCAAGTCTTGGTCGTTCATCCCATACAATGGTGATCGCAACACTTGTGCAAGTGCCAAGTCATTATGTGATTGAATCAAATAAGTGAGCAATGACAGTATATCTTGGACTTCGAGTTTATTTAGGAAGTCTCCATCATAAGTGCTGCTATAAGGAATATGTTGTTCGCTTAGTGCGAGTTCTAGTTGTGCCAAATGAGTTCGGTTTCTGGCAAGGATAATGATGTCGCTAAATTTAATAGCTCGTGGAGTTTGATTCTCCATAATGGGTGTAGAGTCAGATATTAATTTACTAATTTTACTTGCGACTTGCTGTCCTTCTAGAAAATGACTGTCGATTTCAAAAATTTCTTTAGGTTCACGTAAAGGATCTCGAAAGCCTGTTTGTTTTAAGTTTTCTGCTTCTAAATTTTCAGCATGTGTTAGCGCAGTAACTTGAACATGGCCCCATAGTTCAGATTGGATGGCTTGGTGAGAGTTAAAGTTATTTAGCTCAATGTCTTGTTGAGAAAAAATTTTATTTATAGAACTTATGATTGCAGGAGATGAGCGGTAAGAATCATCTGTTTCTAATATTTGTGCGTTCAGATGTTCTTTTGCCCATTCGGCTGCCGTAAACTGTAAATCAGAGTTCGCGCGTCTAAATCCGTAAATTGACTGCTTAGCATCACCCACGAAAAATAAGCTTCTATGATTTTCGTGTGAGTCGAATGCTAATTCAGTTAGTAAGGGAAAGAGTAGATTCCATTGAGTTGGATTCGTATCTTGAAATTCATCTATTAATATATGCTGAATACGCTGGTCCAGCTTGTACTGAATCCAAGCTGCATTATCATGTTGATTTAGGAGCAAATAGGTATACCACTCCAGATCATCGAAATCTAAAGCGTGTTGGTTAAATTTCAATTTTTGATATTCTTCTAAGAGATGATGTCCTGCGTAAAACCATGCTTGGTTGAATTCGATCAATTTTTCTTTTTTTATCACATCTAAGTAGTTTGAAATTTGCGCGCTTAATTTAATGTGCAAAGAAATAAAATCTTGTGTCTTTTCGGCACCTAAACTTTTTTCTAATGCCTTGCTTGCTTTTATTTCCCTCATTTCCATTTTACTGGTGAAGAATATAGGTGTAATAGCCATTAGTTGATCACGCTCTAACGGCCTGTGTTCTAAAGCAGAAGATAGTATTTCGCAATAAGACTGATAGGTTTTCGTTTTGTGGATTGATAGGTAAGCTAGATATTTATTTAAATCTGGTATGAGCAGGCTAAGGTCTTTGTCTGCCTCTTTTTGTTTGGGAAAAACCAGCTTTTCAAGGCATTCATTCGCATAGTGAGCAGGGTTTTCTTGGTTTTCAGTAAAGCTCCGCCAATCGCTTCTTGAGTCGATGAACGTATCAAGCACCTCATGTACATTATTTACTGTGCTGCAATGTTGTAGAAGAGTGAAAAGAGCTCTGCTTAGTTCTTGATCACCCTGCTGAGCCGTTTTAAATAAGTTTTTACGCGCTTCCTGTTTGAGCTCATCGTTGGTTTCTATAACGTGAAAGCCCGCGGGCACACCTGCATGGATAGCAAATCGTTTTAGGATATCCTGGCAAAATGCGTGAAAAGTAGTTATGCGTATTTCATATTCTGAAAATAATAATTCTTCATATAATTTCCTAGCTTTTGCTATGCTTGCGCCATCGTGGGGGTGGGAGAGATTTTGTAGTATGGTTTTAGCTTGTGATTCACTCGCATTAGCCCATTCTGCTAGAACTTTCATTAAACGTTCCTGCATTTCGGCGGCTGCTTTGCGCGTGAATGTGATCGCAAGAATATGCGAGGGTTCTACACCGCTAAGTAGTAGTTTTAGAATTCTATGTACGAGGAGATGGGTTTTGCCGCTGCCAGCAGATGCGAATACAGCGATATTTGCCTCAGGATTGATTGCGAGTGCAGTCTTATCAGCTTTAGTCTCTTTCGAATTTGCTGAATTAGATTTTTGATGAGCCATTCGGTTAGCATACTGGTGTGGTTTCATTCCTACAATTATTTGGCTGAACTTGATAAATAATATTTTAGTTTAACTTTGGATATATAAATGGCAGGGAAATATAACGCTTCAGATATTGAAGTATTGAGTGGATTGGACCCAGTTCGTAAACGTCCAGGGATGTATACCGATACCACTCGACCTAATCACTTAGCGCATGAAGTAATCGACAATAGCGTTGATGAGGCGATATCAGGACATGCAAAGTCTATTGATATCAAGTTATATAAAGATGGTTCGCTCGAGGTAGCAGATGATGGGCGTGGCATGCCGGTGGATAAGCATCCGAAATTAAAGCTACCTGGTGTAGAAGTCATTCTTAGTACATTGCACTCTGGGGGTAAATTTTCTAATAAAAATTATTCTTTTTCTGGTGGTTTGCATGGTGTAGGTGTTTCCGTAGTGAATGCTTTGTCAAAGAATCTTGAGATTTGGGTACGTCGTGGCGGTAAAGAATACAACATGGCTTTTAAAGGAGGCAAAAAGAGCTCCAAGCTTGAGGTGGTAGGGACGGTAGGGCAAAGAAATACTGGAACCACTATTCGCTTTTGGCCAGATGCTAAATATTTTGAGAGTAATAATTTTTCAGTTTCTAAGTTACTGCATACCATGCGCGCTAAGGCGATTCTTTGTCCTGGCCTAAAAATTGGTTTTGATGACCAGGTAAACAAGAAGAAATATGAATGGTGTTATGAGGATGGCTTAAAAGATTATTTATTGGAGTCGATAGAAGGGCTTGAGTATCTTCCACAAGATGGCTTTTGTGAACACTTTGAAGGCGATGAAGAAGCAGTAGAGTGGGCCATTACTTGGTTGTTGGAAGAAGGGGAAGGTCTAAAAGAAAGTTATGTGAATCTAGTGCCTACTGCACAAGGGGGTACGCATGTTTCTGGTTTACGAACCGGTTTAACTGAAGCATTGCGTGAGTTTTGTGAATTTCGCAAGCTGCTACCACGTGGAGTAAAGCTTACTCCTGAAGATGTATGGGAAAGGCTTTGTTATGTGTTATCTGTAAAAATTAAAGAACCACAATTTGCAGGCCAAACTAAGGAGCGTTTAAGTTCTAGAGAGACCGCTGTATTTGTTGCTGGGGTTGCTAAAGATTCATTTGGACATTGGTTAAATCAAAATGCAGAATCAGGCGAGTTGATCGCACAACTTGCTATTAGCAATGCAGAAACTCGTTTAAGAAAAAGTAAAAAAGTTGTACGTAAAAAAATTGCTAGTGGTCCAGCACTACCTGGAAAGCTGGCGGATTGTACCTCTGAAGATTTGTCGCGTACTGAATTATTTTTAGTGGAGGGCGATTCTGCAGGCGGTTCAGCCAAGCAAGCGCGAGATCGCGTGTACCAAGCGATTATGCCGTTGCGCGGTAAAATTCTAAATACTTGGGAGGTTTCCTCGGATCAAGTTTTAGCATCACAAGAGGTGCATGATATTTCTGTTGCTATTGGTATTGAGCCCGGAAGTTCAGATTTATCAGGACTTCGTTATGGTAAAATCTGTGTGCTTGCAGATGCAGATTCAGACGGTTTGCATATTGCGACACTATTATGCGCTCTGTTTTTACAGCATTTTCAAACTTTAGTTGAAGCCGGCCACGTATATATGGCGATGCCTCCGCTTTATCGAATCGACGTAGGTAAAGAGGTGTTTTACGTCTTAGATGATGAAGAGCAGAAAGGTGTGTTAGATCGTATTAAGGCCGAAAAGAAAACCGGTAAAATAACGATCACGCGTTTTAAAGGTTTGGGAGAAATGAATCCCATGCAATTAAGAGAGTCCACGATGGCAGTAGATACTCGACGTCTTGTGCAGCTTTCGTTAACCAATGTAAAAGAAACCTTTCAACTGATTGATATGTTGCTAGCTAAGAAACGCTCTGCTGATAGACGAACTTGGTTACAAAAGAAAGGTAATTTGGTTGAAATTTAGAAAATTAAATGAATAAATTATGAGTGATAATTTAGAAATGGATTTTGATCCTTCAGACAAGCTGCCTATCCAGGAGTTTGCAGAAAAAGCGTACTTGGAATATTCCATGTATGTAATTCTTGATAGGGCTTTACCTAGCATTGGTGACGGTTTAAAACCTGTGCAGCGCAGAATAATTTACGCTATGTCAGAGCTGGGTCTATCTGCTGTATCAAAGCATAAAAAATCTGCTCGTACCGTAGGTGATGTGTTAGGTAAATATCATCCACATGGAGACAGTGCTTGTTATGAAGCCATGGTGTTGATGGCGCAATCTTTTTCCTATCGTTATCCTCTCATAGATGGGCAGGGAAATTGGGGTTCAACCGATGATCCAAAATCTTTTGCCGCGATGCGCTACACAGAGTCGCGATTAACCAGATACGCTAAAGCTTTGTTGCAAGAGCTAGATCAAGGTACTACAGAGTGGGCGCCGAACTTTGATGGGACTATGCAGGAGCCACTTGTCTTACCTGCACGATTGCCCAATGTTTTATTAAATGGTGGCATGGGCATTGCGGTGGGAATGTCGACTGATATTCCTCCACATAATATAAAAGAGGTTGTGGGCGCTTGTGTGCATCTGCTAGATAACCCTAAGGCGACCGTTAAAGACCTTTGCAAGTTTGTTAAAGGTCCGGATTATCCCACTGATGCTGAAATTATTTCAGATCCGAAAGAAATTAAAGAAATTTATGAAACTGGTAATGGTTCGATTCGGATGCGAGCAGTATACGTTAAAGAAGATTCCGATATCGTGGTTACTGCCCTACCGCATCAGGTATCTGGGGCTAAAGTGCTTGAGCAAATTGCCCAACAAATGCAAGCAAAGAAGTTACCGATGGTGCAAGATTTGCGTGATGAGTCTGATCACGAAAATCCAATTCGAATTGTGATTACGCCAAAAAATAATCGAATAGACATGGATGACTTAATGTCACATCTGTTTGCTACTACTGATTTCGAACGTAACTATCGTGCCAATTTAAATATGATTGGTATTGATGGTCGACCTCAAGTTAAAAATCTTCGAATGGTTCTCAAGGAATGGTTGGCGTTTCGTATTGAAACCGTTAAACGAAGATTGCAATGGCGTTTAGATAAAGTTTCAAAGCGATTACATGAATTAGAAGGACTGTTAATTGCATATCTAAATATTGATGCAGTCATCAAGATAATTCGTACCGAAGATGATCCTAAAGCTAAATTAATTAAAAAATTTAAACTCAGTGATGAACAAGCCGAATTTATTCTGAATTTAAAATTACGTAATTTAGCAAAGATTGAAGAGATAAAAATTAAGGCTGAGAAAAAAGAATTAAGCGAAGAGCGTAAATCCATTGTGCAAACATTAGGTTCTAGTGCGCGTTTAAAAACTTTAGTTAAAAAAGAGCTTAAGCAAGATGCTGAAGAGTTTGGAGATGAACGTCGATCTAAATTAGTTAAACGCGAAGTAGCTGCTGCAATTGATGAATCTAAATTAGTGCCCTCAGAAGCAGTTACTGTGGTGCTATCAGAAAAAGGCTGGGTGCGCGCGGCTAAAGGTACTGAAGTGGATGTGCGCGAACTAAATTATAAGTCTGGAGATACCTATCAAGCTCACGCATATGGAAAGTCGAATCTAAACGCTATGTTTTTAGATTCGAGAGGGCGATGTTATTCATTAGCTGCGCATACATTGCCTTCTGCGCGTGGCCAAGGTGAGCCTTTAAGCGGCAAACTGAAACCTGCGGATGGCGCAGTGTTTGTTGGTGTAATGATGGGCGAACCATCAGATTTGTACTTAATATCAAGTAGTGCAGGTTATGGATTCGTCGGAAAACTTGAGGATATGTTTACTAAAAATCGTGCGGGTAAAGCGTTGCTCTCCGTTCCTAAGGGGGCGCTGGCATTAGCGCCAGTTAGGGTGCGGGACATTGAAGAAGATTGGGTGGTTTCTATCGGTTCAGAGGGGAATATGTTGGTTATCCCATTGAGCGATGTACCAATTTTACCAAAAGGCAAAGGCAATAAAATTATTAATATACCGAGCAAGAAGGTTGTTAGTGGCGAAGAATCTATGCGTGCCATTGCGTTGGTACAGGATGGTGAGGCGATAACTTTATATTCGGGTAAGCGTACTAAAAAAATGAAAGGCGACGAGATTGACACTTTTGAGGGTGAACGTGGTCAAAGAGGCTTAAAGCTTTCTCAAGGATATCGAAATATTGATGCTATAGAGGTGCATTTCAAGGACGACCAAGAGCAAGGTTTAAATTAAATATAGATTGAACAACTTAAGTTTTATGAGGGTTTCCTAATGGGCGCACGAATATTTTTATTGATCGCTACAAATTTTGCAGTGGTGGCTGTTTTCGGAATTGCAGCACAAGTTTTTGGGCTAGATAAAATTCTTGCTCAAAATGGTATGTCGGGTCAGCTGACTGGGCTATTTATTATGTCTCTGCTCATAGGTTTTGGTGGTTCCTTTATTTCTTTGGCGATGTCTAAGTGGCTAGCTAAAAGATCTATGGGTGTGCAAATGATTGAGCAGCCTTCTAATGAGGCAGAGCAATGGTTAGTGGATACCGTTCAACGTCAAGCGGAACAAGCTAACATTGGTATGCCTGAAGTGGGAATTTTTGATACTCCAGAAGTGAATGCCTTTGCTACAGGGATGCGACGTAATAGTGCGATGGTAGCGGTAAGTACCGGCTTGTTAAATGCAATGAGTCGAGACGAAGCAGAAGCCGTTATGGCGCATGAGATTAGTCATGTTGCAAATGGGGATATGATAACGATGGGGCTAATACAAGGGGTGTTAAATACCTTTGTAATATTCTTGTCTCGTATTGTTGGTATTCTGGTTGATAAGGTTGTATTTAAATCTAGAAGTGGTTTTGGTCCTGGTTATTTTATTGTCAGTATCGTTGCGCAAATAATTTTAGGAGTGTTGGCTTCCATGATTGCAAGTTGGTATTCACGTAGGCGTGAATTCCGAGCCGATGCAGGTGGTGCTGACTTAGCAGGTAGAGAGAAAATGGCTGCAGCCTTGGAGCGTTTAAAAGCTCAGCATCAACCTGAAGAATTACCAGGACAGCTTGCAGCTTTTGGAATTTCTGGTGGGGTTAAAGATGGGCTTAGGAAGTTATTTAGTACCCATCCACCATTAGAAGATCGTATTGCTGCACTTAGAAACCACGAATAAGAAATCCGTAAAGTGGATACACTGAATTGTTAGTGATGTTTTTTCAGGTGTGAAAAAACTTACAGAGAGAAGTCGTAATTTGGATATTCGCTAGGCGGCTGTAGGAAATTACCTTGTGTATAGTTGATACCTAAACTCCATAAGATTGACAAGGTGTCTGCATCTTCAATGAATTGAGCAATTACTTTTGTACCCATTGGTTTTAATGCTTCAGCAATTTCACGAATAGCACTCTGATTTTCTTGGTTGTCACTTACATCAGACATCAAGCTATGACAGATTTTTACGTAGTTTGCTGGAATTGCTTTAAGAATTTTCGATGGGTTGTCGCCTGCGCCGAAAGCATCAATTGCGATTTCTGACTTCATTCCTTGTAGTGCGCTAACTAATATTTTTGATTCTTTGAAATTTGATATTAATACTTGTTCTTTAATTTCAAAGCAAACAAAACTAGGTGAAATATTATTTGTTTTAAATTGAGCTTCTAACCAGCCAGGTAGATCTTTATCTAGAATTGAGTTAGAGCTCAACTTGATAAATAAACGCATATCTGCGCCTTTAGTGCGCAATTCTGACAGCTTTTTCAAGGCATTTAATATGATCCACCGGTCCAGCATTTTGCCAAAGCCGGTGCGCTCAATGCGCATAACAAACTCACTAGCCGGTACGAGCTCATTGTCTTTATTATGAAGAGCAGTGTAGATTTGGTAACGCTCACCAGGTTCACCATGCAAGCTAATGATGGGTTGATATAGAAGAGCCAGTCTATTTTCTTTTACTGCCTCGCGTAATTTGAGAGTCCATCGTTCGTCTTTTTCTTGTTCGCCCATTTGAGCGTCATTAGGCTTATAAATAACGATTTTATTTGCGTCATTCTCCCAGGCTTCATCGCAACAATTCTTAGCTTTATTTAAGATATCTGGAACATCGGATGTGAATTGGTCAATCTTCACCGCGCCTACGGCAGGTTTGATAGAGATATAATCACTACCTGAGGTGGTAATTAACTCGCCTAAGTTTTTAATGACATTGGCGCCAAAAGCCATTAAGAATTTAGTGTCTATGTTTGATGTGAGTACACCAAATGACTCTTCAGTTAACTTGGAAAGTGTTTCATTTTCAGTGCAGCAGTCGCGTAGTGTGCTAGCAACGTTGCTGCTGACTTTGTCGATTGCCGCAATACCAAACTTATCTTTAATATCATTGAAGTTAGCGATATCTATTTGAATAAAGGCTTGTGAAATTTTTCCATGCTTGGCTGTATTCGCTGCCTCATCTAGTTGATCCATAATAGATCTGCGATGGTAGAAGCCAGTATGTACATCTCGTTCACTAAGATAGCTCAGTTGCTCTTCTAGCTCTTTGGTGTCACCACCACCACTGGCGCTTTGTATAACAATTTGTACACATTCTTCGCCGGATACACTAACAGGGTTGAAGCTAAATTTAGCAGAAAACGTTTCATCGTCTTCTTTCTTAAATGTAAGGTTTTTTTCTCCGGCTTCTTTTGATTTGGAGAATTGTTTGAGCAAGTCTTTCATTGCTGATTGGTCATCAGGTGCGACCAAATCCATGATTGACAAACCATATAGTTCTTCACTGTTGGTATAGCCAAATTTTTCTAAATATTTTTCATTTGCATATGTATGCATGCCTTCGTGTAAGTAACAAATTGCATCGCGAGAACTTTCCATGAGTCTCTGGCAGCGGTTTTCAAGCTCATTGCAGTTTTCGGCAGCTCCTTTAAGTTCCTGAATATGAAATTGAGTTTTCGCAGTACTGTTTACAACTAGATTCAGATGTTCAGTGTTATTTTTATTTACTAATGTTGTAGCGCCTTGTTGCATATACGCGACAGGGTCTTGTTCCGAAGATTTTGTTAAGGCAATTATGGGTATTTCAGGTGCGCGGCCGTTAATAGTAGAGACGGTTTGTTCTAAGCTTACTTCGTTATTTTCGAGAGCATGCAGAATAATATGCGGCTGAGCTTCGTTCAGCAGAGTTGTTAAATCATCCGCGTCTTGAGCAATTCGCGAGCGTACAGCAATCCCCGATGTTTTTATGGAACTAACCATTTCTTCAACATCATTAGGATTGCTGTCAACGAAAATGAGTTGCAGCGGATGATTCATAATATCTCGAGTATTCCGTACTTTAGATGGTTATTGGCGCCAATTGACATTTTGGCAAGTAGCGCAGGCTATGCAATAGGCAGACGACAATGCCTTTATTTACACTTCTGAACGGTATTGGGTTGCGTAGAAACGAGTAAATTACTTGATATTTCAGGTACTTCAAGAATTTAATCATATATTATTCTTGCTTCCCATTCGGCATGGTTGGTGTCTCGCTGTAGGAGAATTTTGCAAATGAGATGGTCTGTTCTAATCGATCTTGAAAGACAATATTTTGTGATTTCCTGCCAACTTGTATGACTAGGTGGTCGCCATTAGTAGCTGCGTTTGGTGGTGTGATGATGGTTTTGCAAATTCCGCTAGGTGTGTTTTCGGTTACCTGCAGAATATAATCTAGCTCTATAGACTTATTATAAATTTGGTGCGCGTCGATAACTTCCAGTACTTCAACAGAGCCATGCAAGATTTCCATGCCCATTTTCACACCTTGTTCTGATGATGATTGCATCCAGCGAATAACACCTAGGCGCCACTCGTCATTTAGCTTGTTTTCAAGTCGAATTAAAATGATATCGCCCACCTGGGATTGATAGTCAGATATGTTATTGGAGCTTAGACAGTAACCGCCTTTGCTCGCATTGCTAATATCCCAAGTCTGTACAACAGGATTGAGGCAGATATTTTGGTTTTTTTCAATCTCGATCTGTGTCTTCTCGTGATCTTGCTGACCTGAAACTACATTGCCGCGACTTATCCAGTCCCAGGCATCCGAACTTGAAACAAGATAACTTTCTTCATCTTCATTGTGGTTGTCATTAAAAAATGTAGCTACTCGAGAGTTATCGATCGGCATTAATTCTAAGTTTGATTTGTTGTTTTCAGGGTTTGGAATGTTCTTAGCAGTGCTATGTCCAGTTTGAAGAATATCAATTGTGTCACGCATGCCCATTACTACATGCAGTCTACCTTTCGCAGGAACTGCTCGTTTAGAAGTTCGTTTAGGTTTACTAGTTAATTTTTTTAGCAAGCGTTTGGATAAAGATTTGCTTAAATCATTCGGCAAATAGTTTGATTCAATTTCGCCGCTATGATTAGAGCTAATTGCTTCATTTAATTTATTTATTAGTGACGTAGCATCGATATAGCGGTTTTTTGAAGATATCGGAATTTCCTCGTCAGGCATAAGGCGTACAGGTTTGCGCAAGGCAAGGTTAATAAAAAACGTATATTCACGATTTGTAGGAAAATTTTCTGTTAAGTCTGCTAGTTGGCTTGTCTTACTTAGGAACGCTGCAATTTTTCCAGCTTCGCCATGACCGTAAGTATGTAAATTGGAAAGTGATAAAAGGCATGCTTGGGTAAACAAGTCTTCAGGCGAAGATTTAGGGCTTACTAGATCAATTTCATTTTTAGTTTGCATGTCTGTTAGATCAAAATGTTCCGCAATTCCATATAGTTGACATAAATCTTGCCAAAAACTCTGTGGTGGTTCGGAATAAACTTGAGCTAACGTTATATATTGTTCTAACTGGTAATACATCGCATGATGAACGCAAGTGATTAATTTTTTGCTGCTGAGGCGATTATCTCGGTTTACTGTTTCTTGAATAATTATTTTATAAACAACTGCTAGCTCATTGAGTATGTTTTGCTGAAGCTTTAAAACTTCGGTAGCTTTTTTTGACAATGGAAATGGCTGAGATAATAAATATTTTCGTTGGTTTTTTAGAAAATCATGGGCAACTGGGCGCATAATTTCAATTGCAGCAAGTCTTTGTTTAGTGGCATGTGCCTGTCGATTAGAGCGCTTTAATCCATCATAGAACTGCTGCACAGCAAGATCTTGGTCTACATAGGGTAAATTATTTAGCCACTTACGTAAGTCACGGGGTAGCAATGAAAATTTGTTCTCAGCCATTGGATCTTGGCTGGGCATGGAGATGTGTGTATCGAGAAGCATAATTCCTTACATAAACAATGATTTAGCAAGTGCTAATTTAGTCAAATAAATTCTATATAAGTGTATAGATTTATTAGCTAAAGCAGTGGTATTTGCCCTGCGACTTGTCTCTAAATCTTGTGGGTTTGTCCGGAAGAATGTCTGAATAGAGTGTTTGCTATTTTGAAGTGTGACCGTGTTGGCATATTGGACGACTATGCATGGTGATTGAAAATATGCAGCTCAGTAGCTTACTAAGCTCTTAGATTGCTTTCCGGGAATCTCCATGACTAGTTTAGGAACTAGGTAGCCGGGCAATTGCCTGGTGATTTCTTGCATGAGTTTGCGAGCATTTTCTTTGCATACATCAAAATGTGCTGCGCCATCGACTTTGTCTAGAAGATGTAAGTAATAAGGAAGAATGCCAGCATTAAACAATGCTTCACTTAAATCGATTAGGCTGGATGATTGATCGTTTATGTTTCGTAGTAGCACGCTTTGATTTAGCAGTGTGCAGTTTATCTTTTTCAATTTTTGCAGGCCGTCATGAAGAGCAGAATTAATTTCTTGAGCATGATTGATGTGCAGAACCATAATTACATTCAATCGAGAGTTACTAATCCAGTTTAGTAATTTTTCATTAATACGATTTGGTATCACTACTGGCAGGCGAGTATGAATACGTAATCTTTGTATATGCTCAATAGATTCTAGTTTTGAAACAAGTTTTGCCAATTCTGAGTCATCTAGTACTAGTGGGTCGCCACCGCTTAGAATAATTTCTGTAATGCTGTGATCTTGTTGAAGTTCTTGTACTGCTTGTGTCCAGTTATCATGACGTGGATTTTGTGCAGAGTAAGGAAAGTGTCTGCGAAAGCAATATCTGCAATGTATAGCGCAACGACTGGTTGCAAGTAGTAAAGCGCGGCCATTATATTTTTTCAGTAAGCCGGGTGCTTTGGCGCTGTTTAAATCTCCAACTGGATCTTTTAAATATCCCTCAATTGATTTTTCTTCGTAACTTGTGGGTAAGACTTGTAAAAGTAATGGGTCACTAGGGTTAGACGCTTGCATGCGATCTACATAACTCTGAGGAACTCTTATTTGAAATTGTTTGTTTGCTTGTGAGCTAATGGGCAGCTGTTCAATTCTTAATCCTAATGTTTGACAAAGTTGCTCAATGTTAGTGATCGATGTTTTGTATTCTAGCTGCCAGTTAGAAGGTGGCTGTGTTATTAATGTTGGTTCAATGTTGATTTTAGAATCTTGTTCATCTTTAGAGCTTGAACGATCTCGTGTTAGACTATGGATATTCGATGAACTCATAAAGTTTCGTGTTTTTAATTATGGCAAACTACAATAGTAATGAATTTCGGTCAGGTTTGAAGCTAATTTTAGATGGCGATCCTTATAATATAGTTGAAAATGAATTTGTTAAACCAGGTAAAGGTCAGGCATTTAATCGTGTAAAGCTTCGTAATCTTAAAACAGGACGCGTGGTAGACCGTACATTTAAATCTGGAGAAACTGTTGAAGCTGCAGATGTGATGGATACAGAGATGCAATATCTTTATAACGATGGTGAAGAATGGCATTTCATGGAGCCTAAATCATTTGAGCAATTTGCAATCTCTAAAGCAGCTGTTGCAGAGGCCGCTCAATGGCTAAAAGGGCAAGAAGAATGTGTTGTGACCCTGCTAGATGGTTTGCCGTTGTCAGTGGCCGTTCCTAATTTTGTCGAATTGCAGATTACTCAAACAGATCCTGGTCTACGAGGTGATACTGCACAAGGCGGTACCAAACCGGCTACCTTAGAAACAGGTGCGGTTGTGAAAGTGCCATTGTTTGTGGAAGAGGGTGAAATTTTACGAATAGACACAAGAAGCGGAGAATATGTGTCTCGCGTTAAAGATTGAATTTAGAGTAGTCTGAAGTCGTTAAGTCTAATCTATACGTTTTGGTCTTTAATGAACCGCAGCATGTTTAAATGAGTTGGGAGCCTCAAGCTACACTAAACGTACTAAATATGCGTGCAGAAGTTAATGCACAAATTCGTGCATTCTTTCAAGTACGGAATGTCGCTGAAGTAGAGACGCCAATCCTTAATCGCTATGCTGTAACGGATTTGCATATCGATAGTATGACTGCAGGCAACTCTAAATTCCTACATACCTCGCCTGAATATGCGATGAAAAGATTATTGGCTTTTCATAAGTGTGATATCTATCAATTATGCAAAGTGTTTCGAGCCAACGAAAGAGGAAACCAGCATAGCAATGAATTTACTATGCTCGAATGGTACCGCGTTGCATGGACATATAAAGACTTAATGAAAGAAGTTGCCGAGATAATTACGACTTTAGTGAGCAATTATCTTGAGCCGCCTGATGTCACATATATTAGCTATAAGAAAATTTTCAAAAAATATGCAGCTATTGATATCCAAACTGCAGATCAGGCAGACTACTTACAAGTATGTGGAGATCATTCGATAAAAATGAATTCCGTGCTAAACACTGATCAATACCAAGATCTTGTTCTTGACCAAATAATTATTCCTAAAATAGAAAAATTACGCATGACATTTGTATATGATTTTCCTGCAGAACGGGCAGCGTTAGCAAAAATAAATGATAAAAACTGTGCTGAACGATTTGAATTGTACTTTGGTGGGCTTGAGCTTGCTAATGGGTTTCAGGAGCTAACGGATGCGCAAGAACAGTTGCTTCGTTTTGAAGAAGATAATCGCCAACGAATACTGGTGGGTAAAAAGGCTTTAGAGGTCGATGCAGACTTTATTGCAGCACTTGAGGCGGGGTTACCTGAAAGCGCAGGTGTTGCGTTAGGGATTGATCGTCTGCTGATGGCAATGTTGGGTGTAGATGATATTAAAAATGTTTTGTCTTTCTCTTTGGGTTAGTTGACTACTTCTCCTAGGGTCGCCCCAATAGTCTGGCCCATCTGCACGGCTTGCTGTAATTGCAAGTTGTTGTGCCATTCTATTTTGTTTTCTTCAAATGCCATGATGGCTGTTGAGCCCATATTAAAGACACCAAGTTCGTCGCCTTTTTTTAGCTTAACGTTTCCATAAGTTTTTCTAACAATATTTTTGCCGTGTGGAGGGGTAACTAATCCTTCCCAGGCCATTTCAATCGCTGCAACATTTACCGCGCCCACCATGACGACGGCCATGTAACCCACTTCAGTTTTGAAGATAGATGCCACACGTTCATTTCTGCTGTACAAACCTTTGATTACTTCTGCAGAATACGGCGCTACACTAAATAATCTGCCAGGTATGTAAATCATTTCAACTAATTCGCCATCGTAAGGCATGTGTACGCGGTGATAATTTCTAGGTGACAAATAAATGGTTGCAAAATTTCCGCTTTCACAAAGTGTACCGTAATTATTTTTCCCGCCTAATAATTGAGATATAGAAAAATTTTGCCCCTTGGCTTGAATAACTTGGCCATCTTTATAGTGTGAAATTTGACTAATTCGTCCATCCGCAGGGCAAGCAATTGTGTTTGTATTGTTATCGATAGGACGTGAGCCTGCGATTAATTTGCGGGTAAAGAATTGATTGAAGCTAATGTAGTTTTCTGCAGATTGGTGTTCTGACTCACTCATGTCAACATCAAACGCGCGTATGAAAAGTCGAATTGCAGGATTTTTAAGCGGTGTTTGCAAACGTGTTAACCAAAAGGTAAAGCGCGAAACTAAATGATGAGGGAATAAGAGGAATAAAAATCCCTTGGTTTGATTCCACATAATATCTAAAGATAACTTTTATTTTTTTTCGTAGAGTGCACTGATTATTTTAAAGTCTTCAACTATGACTTCTGTATCATGTGGGGTGCTGAACAAAGCAACCATTTCGCCATTCGGAGCGACGACAAAAACATGTGCGCTATGATCGACTAAATAATTCTCTGTTGAATCATCAGCAATAGCATAAATGGCACCAAGTGATTGGGTGAGGGTGTCGATTTGTTGTTTATCGCCAGTTAAGCCAACCATATCATGATCAAAATGTTCTACATACTCTTTTAATTTTTCAGGCGAGTCGCGTTTAGGGTCTACAGATATAAATAGGTTACGTAGAGTAAGATTCGTATTTTCAAGTTTGTTGCTCACTTGATCTAGTATGTTAAGTGTAAGTGGGCATACGTCAGGACAATGAGTGAAGCCAAAAAAAATTAAATTCCAAGAGCCGATTAAATCTTTATTGCTGAATGTTTTGTTGGAATGATCTGTGAATGAAAACTTTGGAAGTTCGCGTGGGTTACTATATAAAGAAGTTGCTTTCTGTAAGTTATCTACACTTATTGTTTTTGAGCTCTTATATGAATAAAACGCCACTCCGATTGCGAATGTAGCTATCGCTACAAGCAAAATATTTAAACTACTGCCATGCTGAAATGAGTATTTAGGCATCAAGACTTGGTTCATGTGGATATTATTTCATAGCCAAAATTTGTGTATACCAAGCAGAATAGATAGTGAATAGTTTTGTAAT
The DNA here is from genome assembly GCA_014075255.1 of Gammaproteobacteria bacterium. Taxonomy (NCBI): domain Bacteria; kingdom Pseudomonadati; phylum Pseudomonadota; class Gammaproteobacteria; species Gammaproteobacteria bacterium. Next base: position 1,246,904 of record CP046178.1, on the reverse strand, counting down.
CAATCAGTATGCTGCTATTCCTTACACTGATAAGTTACAATTCGAGAATGTCTGGTAATTCTATAGGTAAATTATTCACCGTTAGCACTTTTGGCGAAAGCCATGGCAAGGCGATTGGTTGTATTGTGGACGGCTGTCCTCCAGGTTTGGCTTTGTGTGAGGGAGACCTGCAAAATGACTTAGAGCGCCGTAGGCCAGGCAAGTCTCGTCATACCACGCAACGGCGTGAACCCGATCAGGTTGAAGTTCTATCTGGAACATTTGAGGGCAAAACGACCGGTGCCCCAATAGGTTTGATCATTTACAACCAAGACGCACGTTCGAAAGACTACTCCGAAATTATGGATAAATTTCGACCAGGTCATGCGGATTACACCTATCTTAAAAAATATGGTTTGCGTGACTATCGTGGTGGTGGGCGTTCATCAGCAAGAGAGACTGCAATGCGTGTCGCAGCGGGTGGAATAGCGCGTAAGTATTTAAATGAAAAGCTAGGTATAAAAATTAGAGCCTACTTGGCGCAACTTGGCGAAATTGCTGTCGAGCTTAAAGATTGGGCAGTGGTAGAAGATAATCCATTTTTTTGCGCGGATGAAAGTAAAATACCTGAACTAGAAGCCTATATGGATGACTTGCGTAAGCAGGGTGATTCGGTTGGTGCGCGAGTGAATGTTGTGGCAAGTGGAATACCAATCGGTTTAGGTGAGCCTATATTTGATCGGCTAGATTCAGATATCGCACATGCCATGATGAGTATTAATGCGGTTAAAGGTGTTGAAATAGGTGCAGGCTTTGATAGCGTTGCCCAAAAAGGTTCGCAGCACCGTGATGAAATCACACCACAAGGTTTTGTTACTAATCATGCAGGTGGAACGTTAGGTGGAATTTCTTCAGGGCAGGATATTCTTGCTAGTGTTGCATTTAAACCAACTTCAAGTATTCGTATTCCTGGTAAAACGATTGATCGGCAGGGTAACGCTACTGAAATAGTTACTAAGGGTAGGCACGATCCTTGTGTAGGTATACGCGGAGTGCCTATCGTTGAGGCTATGCTTGCATTAGTTTTAATGGATCATGTCTTGCGTCATCGCGCGCAAAATGCAGATGTAATTACTTCAACGCCGGATATACCAGCGTCCATTTAGTGCTGTAGCTGTATCCAAGTCTTCGCTAAATTATGTTTGTTAAGCAGAAATCATCTGCAGAGCATCAATCGCTTGCAGGATTTTATTTTTTCTATTTCGCCAGCATTGGCGCATTTCTTCCGTATTGGAATTTATATCTAAGGCATCTCGAATTTTCAGCACGTCAAATTGGTGAACTTTCTGCAGTACTATTAGCTACAAAAATTTTTGCGCCCTATATTTGGGGGTGGGTCGCGGATCACACGGGCAAGCGTTTATCGGCAATTCGCTTAGCGTCGTTTGTTGGCATGGTGATTTTTGCTGCAGCGTTAGTGCTTAAAGGTTATTGGTCACTACTAATTATATTAGCGGGCTTTAGTTTTTTTTGGAATGCAACGCTTCCACAATTTGAAGCTGCCACTATGAATAATTTGGGTGACAGCAAACATATGTATAGTCGTATTCGTTTGTGGGGATCAGTCGGTTTTATTGTTACCGCATCCTTGTTGGCGCCAGCGTTGGAAAAGTTTGGTATTCAGCATTTGCCATGGGTCATTCTAGTGATCTTATTATTTACTTGGATGAATACATTATTGGTTAATGAGACTCCGCCAAGTTTGCATAAAATTGCACGTCCCTCGATGTTGAAGACTTGTTTGCAGCCACAGGTATTTGCGTTGTTGTTAGCGTGCTTTCTAATCCAAGCTAGTCATGGTCCTTACTACACTTTTTTTAGTATATATGCGGAAGATAATGGTTATTCTAGAACGTTAATTGGGCAGTTGTGGTCGCTAGGGGTGCTGGCTGAGGTGGTCGTGTTTTACTTCATGTATCGATGGTTGCCGCGGTTTGGGGCAAAATTGTTGCTAGTAGTCGCGATGATGCTTACGGTGGTTCGCTGGTGGCTAATTGCCTACTATGTGGAGTATTTATCTATACTTTTATTTGCGCAATTATTGCACGCAGCTTCATATGGGCTATTTCATGCTTCGGCGATTCACCTTATAGATAAATACTTCTCGGGCAGTATCCAGGGTCGTGGCCAAGCGTTATTTGCAAGCATAAGTTTTGGTCTTGGCGGCTCGCTTGGGAGTCTGGTGAGCGGGTATACTTGGAATTCAATCGGGCCTTCCTATGTATATTTATTGGCGATGTGTATAGCATTGCTCGCCCTTATTCAGTACTTATGGATTGTGAAGCCTAGGTTTACTAGTTTAACCTAGGATTGAATTGATACTGTTTATAGATTTTATTGAAGAAAATGCAAAATAAAACACTTTACGACAAAGTTTGGCAGAGCCATGTGGTGCATGAACGCGACGATGGTATGAGCTTGCTTTATATCGACCGACATTTAGTGCATGAAGTAACTTCGCCGCAAGCATTTGAAGGATTACGCTTAGCGAAGCGTAATTTATGGCGTAAAGATTCAATTTTAGCAACGGTAGATCACAATATTCCCACTACGGATAGAAGTGCCGGTATTGACGATGTGATTTCTAAAACGCAGGTCGATACTTTAGATCAAAACTGTAAAGATTATTCTTTAACGCAATTTTCTATGCTAGATGTTCGACAAGGTATTGTGCATGTGATCGGCCCAGAACAAGGCGCTTCTTTACCAGGGATGACTATTGTTTGTGGTGATTCACATACTTCTACACACGGTGCATTAGGTGCGCTTGCATTTGGCATCGGCACTTCAGAGGTTGAGCATGTGCTAGCGACACAATGTTTGTTGATGAAAAAGTCTAAAAACATGTTGGTGCAAGTGAATGGTCAATGCAAAGTAGGCGTGACAGCAAAAGATATTGTCTTAGCTATCATCGGTAGATTAGGAACAGCAGGCGCGAATGAGCACACGATTGAATTTGCAGGTAGTGCAATACGTGCATTATCAGTAGAAGGGCGCATGACAGTTTGTAATATGTCGATTGAAGCAGGTGGACGTGCCGGTATGATTGCTGTGGATGATGCAACCATTGAATATGTTGCCGGTCGACCTTTTTCTCCAACGGATAAAAATTGGGATTTAGCAGTAGCGCAATGGTGTACATTGCATTCTGATGAAGGTGCGTACTTTGACTCTACAATTGAAATAGACGCGAGTGAGTTGCAGCCACAAGTTACCTGGGGAACCTCTCCAGAAATGGTGGTGGGAGTGGATGGAGCGGTTCCAAGTAATGTTACCGCTGACCAACAACGTGCACTGCAATATATGGATTTACAGCCAGGCACTCGCATGGAAGAAATTAAATTGGATAAGGTTTTTATTGGTTCATGCACTAATTCACGAATTGAAGACTTGCGTGAAGCCGCCAATGTCATTCAGCAAAGAAAATTAGCGGATAATATTAAATTAGCCTTGGTGGTGCCGGGTTCAGGCTTAATTAAACAGCAAGCAGAACAAGAAGGCTTAGATAAAATTTTTGAAGCTGCGGGGTTTGAGTGGCGAGAACCTGGTTGTTCGATGTGTTTAGGAATGAATGCGGATCAGTTGGAACCAGGTGAACGGTGTGCTTCGACCTCTAATCGAAATTTTGAAGGTCGACAGGGTAAAGGTGGTCGCACGCATTTAGTAAGTCCTGCAATGGCTGCGGCGGCTGCAGTGCATGGTCATTTTGTGAATGTAAGCAGGGAGGTGTGAAATGAAGGCGTTTACAGAGATAACCGCGGCTTTTTACCCGCTTGATCGCAGCAATGTAGATACGGATGCAATTATCCCGCAACAATATTTAAAATCCGTTAAGCGTACTGGCTTTGGCGTCAACCTTTTTGATAACTGGCGTTATCAAGATCCTGGTGTACTTGGGCAAGATCATAGTCAACGGCGTTTACATGATGATTTTGTGTTAAACCAAAAGCAGTTCCAAGGCGCTAAAATTTTATTGGCGCGAGAAAATTTTGGCTGCGGTTCTTCTAGGGAGCACGCTGTTTGGTCTATTTTAGATTACGGCATTGAAGTTGTTATTGCGCCAAGTTTTGCTGATATCTTTTGTAGCAACTGCTATAAAAATGGTTTATTACCTGTGTCATTAAGTGTAGACGAAGTTGATTATTTGTTTAAGAAAATAAGTGTTGATTCGGCATACAAATGTAATGTTAATTTAGATTCACAAACCGTAACGGGTGATAAAAATAAGTCTTTTTCTTTTCAGATCGATGAGTTTAGAAAGTATTGTCTAGTGAATGGTTTTGATGAAATTGATCTTACATTGCAACATGCAGATAAAATTAAAGCCTACGAAATACAATTAAAACAGACCAGTCCCTGGTTGTTTGCGGCAGAATAAAAAAAGATGAGTAAAGTTTTATTATTACCAGGTGATGGCATTGGTCCAGAAGTTATTGCGCAAGCGAAAAAAGTATTGTTGCATTTGCGTCGCGAATGCGGACTTAAGGTTGAAATCGAACAAGCTTTAATTGGTGGCAGTGCTTATGACGAGTTCAAAAAACCTTTGCCTAATGAAACGCTTGCATTAGCTAAAGCAAGCGACGCTATTTTATTAGGTGCAGTGGGCGGGCCAAAATATGATGAGGTTGAGCGCGAAATGCGCCCAGAGAAAGGCTTGTTGCGTATTCGGTCAGAATTAGATCTGTTTGCAAATCTTCGCCCAGCTATATTATATAAATCGTTAGCGGGTGCATCTTCGCTCAAGCCTGAATTGGTTGCGGATCTAGATATTATGATCGTGCGTGAGTTAACAGGCGGCATTTATTTTGGCGAACCACGTGGAATACGTACTCTAGAGAATGGTATTCGTCAGGGATTTAATACATTAGTGTATGACGAAAATGAGGTAACTCGAATTGCGCATATTGCATTTCGTATTGCGCAAAAGCGTAACCGCAAGCTTTGTTCGGTGGATAAGGCTAATGTGTTAGAAGTATCAGAGCTTTGGCGTGAAGTGGTAGAGAATGTGCATGCAGAATATAAAGATGTAGCACTAAGTCATATGTATGTAGATAACGCTGCTATGCAGTTGGTGCGTGAGCCTAATCAATTTGATGTGGTATTAACGGGTAATATGTTCGGCGATATACTTTCTGATGCAGCAGCAATGCTGACTGGATCGATCGGCATGCTGCCTTCGGCTTCGTTGGATAGTAATGATAAAGGAATGTATGAGCCTATCCATGGTTCGGCGCCAGATATCGCAGGCAAAAATATTGCTAATCCTTTAGCCACTATTCTATCGATCGCTATGATGTTGCGTTACAGCTTAAATGAAGTAGATCTTGCCAATAAAGTAGAGCAGGCTGTGCAACAGGTCATTGCAGAGGGTTTACGTACAGCAGACATCGCAGGCAAGCATTCAGCTATTGGCACAAATGAGATGGGCGATGCAGTTATCAGTGCCTTATGTTAAATGATCAAAATTAATTACAGATAAGAACTAATTAAATAGAAATGAAAAAATATGATGTTGCGGTAGTTGGAGCTACTGGTGCGGTAGGTGAGAAAATGCTTTCTATACTTTCGCAAAGAAAATTTCCGGTTAACAATGTTTATGCTGTAGCGAGTTCTCGTTCAGCAGGTAAAAAAGTTTCTTTTGGTGATGTTGAATTAGAAGTGCAGGACTTGGCTGAATTTGACTTCTCTCAAACTCAGATTGGTTTGTTTTCTCCAGGCGCCAGTGTTTCTAAAGAATATGCCCCTAAAGCCGCTGCGCAAGGTTGTGTGGTGGTAGATAACACTTCGCAATTTCGTTATGACGATGATATTCCATTAGTCGTTCCAGAAGTGAATCCACACCAAATCGCAAATTATAAAACTCGCGGCATTATTGCGAATCCAAATTGTTCTACCATCCAAATGCTGGTGGCCTTAAAACCTCTGCATGATGCGGTAGGTGTCGAGCGTATCAATGTAGCGACGTATCAAGCCGTATCAGGCACCGGCAAAGAGGCGGTCGATGAGCTGGATGAGCAAAGCCGAGATATCATTAACAATAAGCCGATTAATTGCGACGTTTATCCGAAACAGATTGCCTTCAATGCCTTGCCACATATAGATACGTTCATGGATAACGGCTATACCAAAGAAGAAATGAAAATGGTCTGGGAAACGCAAAAGATTATGGAAGATGATTCAATTCTGGTGAACCCAACTACTGTGCGTATTCCAGTGAAATATGGGCATTCCGAGGCTGTACATCTTGAGTTAAAAGAGAAGCTATCTGCTCAAAAAGCACGCGATTTATTGGCAGCAGCCCCTGGGGTTGTGGTCATGGATGAGCATAAAGATGGTGGTTATCCGACTGCGGTAACGGAGGGTGAAGGCACGGATCCTGTATATGTAGGGCGTATTCGTGAAGATATTTCCCATCCACGCGGTCTAAATATGTGGGTGGTAAGCGATAACCTTAGAAAAGGGGCTGCATTGAATAGTATCCAGATCGCCGAAGTTTTGATAAAAGGCCATATTTAATTTATAGTTACCTAGTGAATTAATTCGATAACTCAAAGAAATTCTTAGAGTTTTTTAGTTTTGCTGACATATAAAATACGAACAATCTTTTAAGCACACAACTCAATTAAGGTGGAGCACAAAAATGGTGCGTAAATCATCTATATATATTCTTCTTATTTCATTTTTACTACTAGTTCCTGGGCAATTGCTGTCATTGGGTTTGGGCGAAATAGAAGTTGATTCAGCGCTGAATCAACCGCTAAACGCGCATATCACTTTAATTTCAGCACGTGCAGATGAATTAGAAGAAATGCGAGTTGAATTAGCTCCTGCAAACGTGTTTGATCGGGTGGGTGTTCCCCGTCCCTATTTTTTAACCCAGCTAATATTTAGACCTGTTTCTTTGCCAGGTGGTGGTACCGCTATTCGCGTTACCTCGAAAGATCCTGTGCGTGAACCATTTTTAACGTTTTTAGTAGAAGTTACCTGGCCAAAAGGAAGATTGTTAAGAGAGTACACCGTTCTACTTGATCCCCCTGAGTTTGCTCAACAACAAGCGCCGCAAATTGCAACACCGGTTACAGCTCCTGTTATCCAGGAGCAAGTGGTTGAAGCCGAGCTCGTTGCTCCACAAGTTGTAACACCAGCAGAAGTTATTGCTGAGCCTGCTACTGATCTTGCAGCGGTTCGTGAACATATGGATCGTGAATTAGGGATAGATAGCTCTGAACCGATCACAAATGTTGAAGAAGAAATTATTGTCGAAGAAACTGTGACGATAGAACCTACAGCAGAGCAACTAGAAGAAGTTGTGGCTGAAACCATTGAAGAATCCCAGCCCGTTGCAGAAGTAGCGGATGATATTGTTGTGCCAGAGGATGTTTCTGCCAATGAACAGATGAATGAATCTGAATTGCAAGATCTTGAATCAATTCGTGCGCATATGGATGAGACGCTTGGAATAGATAGTACTGTGCCGCTTGAAATTGCAGATAACACAGACTCAGAAGTTGTTGCTGAATCAGAAGTATATTCAGAAGCTAGCGTTGCTGGTGAGCATGCCGTGGTTGCTGGTGATACTCTATATGCAATAGCTAGGCCTGCAAGTAGATCAAGTGCTTTGTCAGTTAACCAGATGATGATTGCTATTCAACAAGCCAATCCAAATGCCTTCACACGCAATAATATAAATTTACTTAAGAAGGGCGCGGTGTTGCGTATCCCTGATGCAGGAGAGGCACAGATTGTATCGACCATTGATGCGCGTCAAAAGGTTTCACAACAAAATGCATTGTGGAGAGAGTATCGAGGTAATGTTTCCCAAGTAGCGGCAACCAATGTGGATGCTCCTGAATTGGTAAAGGAAAAGAGTGATGTTGCAAAGCAAGCTAAACAGGCACTTAAAGAAACAACAGAAAAACCAGATACTGCAAAACAGGACCTTAATATTTTAGCTGCGGATGATGGCAAGCAATCAAAAGGCAATGCACAAGTAGCAGGTGGAGAAGAAGTTAAGAAGTTACAAAATGAAATAACGTTAAGCAAAGAGCTTGCTGAGTCGAAAACTAAAGAGTCTGAAGAATTGAAGAGCCGTGTTGAAGCGCTTGAGTCGATGTTGGAAAAGAAAGAGAAGATTTTAAATATTCAAAACCAACAGCTAAAAGATTTACAGCAACAGTTGAGTACAGAGGCTGATAAAGCTGCCGCAGCAGAAAAGATGTTGCAAGAAAACACAGCTAAAGAAGAAGCTAAACCTGAAGTCAAACCTGCAGTTAAGCCGGCAGAAAAACCAGTTGCTCAAGAAATTAAAAAACCGGTTGTGGAGCCGTTACCCGAATTTAAGGAACCTATAGTCGCTGAACAGGTAATTAGTAAACCAAGATTAGAACCACTTCCCGATTGGAATTCTCTACCAGAAATTGAACCGATTAAAGAAGAGATCGTCGCAGAAGTAAAACCCGCTGAGAAACCTGCCGAAGTTAAGCCCGAACAAAAACCAGTCGAAGTTAAGCCCGAAGTTGAACAAGCTGAATTACCTAAGGTGGCAGAAGCTGCACCAGGTATTTTAGGTTTTTTGGGTTCTCTAAAAGAGCGTGCTAAAAACGCAGTAGTTCCTTTAGTGGCTGGGGTTTTATTATTACTGGGCGGCTTATGGTTTTGGCGTAAGAAGAGTGTGAAAACCATCGAGCTGACAGGGCTTGGAGAAATGCCATTAGAAGATATTGGCGAAGACGATGAGCATTTTGATGACATTCTCGATGAGACGATTGTAACTCCACAAGCAAATGCAGCGGCAGAGGTGAGTAATAATGATCTAGGGACAATGGAAGACCTGGGATTGGATGATGAGGAAGATTTCAGCCCGATGTCAGATGCTTCTGGAGATGCTGAGGTTGGCGAAGATGTGTTGGATGAAGCAGATGTATATATATCTTATGGTTTACATCAACAAGCACAAGATTTATTAACCGATGCTATCGCCAAAGAGCCTGGCAACAATGAATATAAAGCTAAGCTTGCTGAAGTGTATTACAGCCAAAAAGATCAGCAAGGTTTCGAACAATACGCAGAGAAAATTAAAGATGAAGTTGGAGAATCCAGCAGTCAGTGGCAAAACATCATGGCTATGGGTAAAGAGCTTGCACCTGGCAGTGCTTTATTTGCTGGGGCGGCTGCAGTCGGTGCTGCTGCATTTTCGGGTGCAGATAAGCCTGATGCTGCTGATGTAGATATCGGTTTACAAACCGTTATTGATAATCCGTTATCAGATGCGAATTTGGAAGACACAATGCTTGATAATGATGCTAGCGACGATGATAACGGCCTGGATTTTAATATTGACGATCCAGTAATTGAAGATGAGTTCGAAGATGATCCGGTTGCCAGTAAAATTATGGAAGCTAATGAAACTTCCGATATTCTGAATTTTGAAGTGGATGATTTGTCTGACGATATACTTAATGACGATGATGCAGAGGATACTGAAATCGATGCGATTGCTACTGGCTTACATGAGACCGCGAGCATGGATGATCTTACTCAAGAGTTAGAGCAGATCGGAATGCAGACAACGATGAACGATCTAAAGCCACTAGATATTGATGAAGATGAGATTGATATATCTGAAGCGCTAGATGATACTGTTGCCATGCAAGCGGATGAGTTGAATGTCGATACTGGAATTTCGCCAGCTGATCCAGAAGCGACTGCAGCCTATACACCAAGTTCTTTAAGCGATGCATTGGATGGTGATGATACAGAGCAATTTGATGCCAGCAATATGGATACAGAATTTCTTGATCCAGCAGAGCAAACTGTAGCGCAAACCCATACTGATTTAGAAGAACTTGGCCCACCTTCTTTAATTGAAGAAGTGGGAACCAAGCTTGATTTAGCTAAAGCCTTTGTGGATATGGGTGACTCGGATGCTGCTAAAGAAACTTTACTTGAAGTAATTAATGAAGGTGATGAGTCGCAAATTAAAGCTGCCAAAGATTTAATGGATAAGCTGGGTAGCTAAAATCCAGCAGTAGCTCGAAATAGTATTGTTTTAATAAAATCTCTGTAGGCTTTGCGTCTGCTATTTATTTGATTCGAAATAGTTTACTTGTAGCTAAGCTGTCTACAAATTCATACAATTAAACCGATGCGTATCGCTTTAGGGATTGAATACAACGGTAGTCAATTTTATGGTTGGCAACGCCAATCGAATGCGGATTCTGTTCAGCAACGTCTAGAAGAAGCAATATCAAAAGTCGCGAATACTCCAACCGTAATTACTACTGCGGGTAGAACAGATACTGGCGTGCATGCTACGGAACAAGTTGTTCATTTTGATTGTGATATTCAACGTGAGCTTAAAGCTTGGGTGCAGGGGGTGAATAGATATTTGCCTAATACAGTATCTGTGTTGTGGGCTAAGCAGGTGCAAGATGAATTTCATGCCAGATATAGTGCGCTATCCAGGCTTTATCGATATGTAATATTCAACCATGCAACGCGTCCTGCATTGCTAGATCATCTGGTGACTTGGGAATATGCGGCATTAGACTTGCAAAAAATGCAGCATGCTGCAGAACATTTGCTGGGCACACATGACTTTACTTCATATCGTGCAGTAGCATGTCAAGCAAAAAGTCCTATACGCACCATAAGTAAGATTACACTCAGAAAACATAATGAATTTATTTGCATGGATATTCATGCCAATGCATTTTTGCACCATATGGTGAGAAATATCATGGGTGTATTAATGACTATTGCTAAGGGCGAGCAAGCTGAAGACTGGTCGCTTAAAGTTTTGCAAAAATGTGATCGCACATTAGGCGGAATTACTGCGCCCGCAGCGGGCTTATATTTAGTTAAAGTGCAGTATGATGAAGGCTTTGGTTTAGATGCCAAAATAAGGTGGCCTGCTATTGCGGGTAGTTAATTTTTTAGTAAAAAATTTCAAATGCAAACACGTATTAAATTTTGTGGTTTAACCAGGCAGCAAGATGTGCAAAATGCAGTAGCACTGGGTGTGGATGCATTGGGGTTTGTGTTCGTAAAAAATAGTGCACGTAATATAGATGTTGAAACTGCTGTGAAATTAGTTAGTAAAGTACCTCCATTTATTATTAAAGTTGGTTTATTTATGAACATGCAAGTTACTGAAGTTGAAAATATAATAAAACGTGTGAAACTAAATTTACTGCAATTTCATGGAGACGAAGAAGAGACGTTTTGTGCGCAGTTTAATATGCCTTACTTAAAAGCAGTACCTATGGCGAGCACCTCATCACTTGAGGATTTTTGTCAGCGTTATGTTTCGGCCACAGGGTTTATATTAGATAGTCACGCACAAGGCCAGATGGGAGGTAGTGGCGAAAAATTTACATGGAACGCAATCCCCAAAAGTATAGATAAACCCATCATTCTTGCAGGTGGGTTAACAGTAGACAATGTCGCCGAGGCGATACGTGTAGTGAACCCTTATGCGGTTGATGTGAGTAGTGGAATTGAGGCTGGCAAAGGTATCAAAGACCCCGCTAAAATGGAGCAATTCATTAAGGAAGTACATCGTGACTAGGATTGCACAAAAAACTACGCCCCGAGCAGCGGGAGACCATATTTCAGGTGAGATGCCAGATAAACAAGGTATGTTCGGTGAATACGGTGGCCAATATGTATCGGAGACATTAATAGAGCCGCTGGCAGAGCTTGAACAGGCCTATTTCCATTATAAAGATGACCCTGAATTTGTAGCCGAATTTGATGCAGATCTCGCTAATTATGTAGGAAGACCCAGCCCGCTTTATCATGCACAACGGTTGAGTCAGAAATACGCGGGTGCGCAGATATATCTAAAACGCGAAGACCTGAATCATACGGGTGCGCATAAGATCAACAATACGATAGGCCAAGCATTACTTGCTAAACGCATGGGCAAGCCGCGCATTATTGCGGAAACAGGTGCCGGTCAGCATGGTGTTGCCAGTGCTACCGTGGCTGCGCGTCTAGGGCTTGAATGTGTAGTGTATATGGGTGAGCAAGATATATATCGCCAAGCGCCTAATGTCTATCGGATGCGTTTACTTGGGGCCAAGGTTGTGCCGGTCACTTCAGGCTCAAAAACGCTAAAAGATGCTTTGAATGAAGCGCTGCGAGATTGGGTAACCAATGTTGATGATACTTTTTATATTATTGGTACCGTTGCAGGACCGCATCCATACCCATTACTGGTTCGAGACTTTCAAGCGATAATTGGTCGTGAAGCAAAAACTCAAATGTATGAGCAAACTGGTGATTTGCCAGATGCGCTGGTTGCTTGTGTAGGCGGCGGTTCAAATGCAATTGGTTTATTTCATCCTTTTATAGACGATGAAGGCGTCAAAATGTTTGGCGTAGAAGCTGCCGGTTTGGGAATTGACACCGGTAAGCATGCGGCACCATTAAATGCAGGACGCCCAGGTGTGTTGCATGGGAATCGAACGTATTTAATGGAAGATGATAACGGGCAAATTGTTGAAACACATTCTATATCTGCAGGCTTGGATTATCCTGGTGTAGGTCCAGAGCATGCTTGGCTAAAAGATATTGGCAGAGTGGAGTATGAATCGATAACTGATGATGAAGCGCTAGCCGCATTTCATGAGTTAACACTGGTTGAAGGAATTATTCCGGCCTTAGAAAGCAGTCATGCAGTTGCGTATGGATTAAAGTTGGCTAGCTCAATGTCTAGCGATAAAAAGATTATTGTAAATTTATCGGGTCGTGGTGATAAAGATATCAACACCGTAGCAGATATCGAAGGTATAACGATATGAGTCGTATACAAGCTTGTTTTGATAAGTTAGCAAAATCAAATCGCAAAGCGTTAATCTCATATGTTACTGCAGGAGACCCTCACCCGGAGCAAACTGTCAAAATTATGCATACCTTAGTCGAAGCAGGCACTGATATTATCGAGCTAGGTGTACCGTTTTCAGATCCCATGGCAGATGGACCTGTTATACAAGCTGCATGTGAACGTGCGCTAGTGCATGGCACAAGTTTGCAACAAGTTTTAGATATGGTTGCAGAATTTCGGCAACAAGATGCTGACACACCAGTTGTGCTGATGGGTTATCAAAATCCAATTGAGGTGATGGGAGTTAAAAAGTTTTCACAGCAAGCTGAGCAAAAACAAGTTGATGGGGTGCTTACCGTAGATATGCCTATTGAGCAGGCTGGGTATACTGTAAACGAATATAAAAAATGCAAGCTTGATAATATATTTCTAATAGCACCAACAACAAGCTCGGAACGGATTAAAAATATTTGCGATCATTCTTCAGGTTTTGTGTATTACGTTTCTTTAAAAGGGGTAACCGGTGCAGGAAATCTCGATACCGCGGAAGTTGCAAATAAAGTAGCAGAAATTGGGAAAGTAACTTCATTGCCAGTGGGTGTAGGCTTCGGCATCAAGGATGCGGAAAGTGCTAGTAAGATTGCATTAATAGCCGATGCCGTGGTGGTGGGTAGCGCAATTATTCGTGAAATAGAAGCCCATGCATCTGACCAAGATGTTATGTTAGAAAACATAAAATCTTTGCTGTCTACCATGCGCTTAGCTATGGATAATGTGACCTGTGATACATTGAGCAATGAACACGGCAATGAAGAAGTTGCTTAAGATAATAATGAGAAAATTTGCATGAGTTGGCTAGAAAAATTAATGCCTTCGCGCATTCGTACTGAAGGTACCAGTAAGCGCAAAGTGCCTGAAGGTTTGTGGGAAAAATGTCCGAGTTGTAGTGCAGTGTTATATCGTTCAGATTTAGAGCGTAATTTACAAATTTGCACAAAATGCAATTATCATATGCGAATCGGCGCACGTGCGCGTTTAGAAGCGTTTCTTGATCAAGAAGGGCAAGAAGAGTTGGCTGCAGATATTGAATCTGTCGACTTTTTGAAATTTAAAGATAGTAAGAAATATAAAGATCGCATTAGTGCTGCTCAAAAAGCTACTGGTGAAAAAGATGCTTTGATTATAATGAAAGGTTATTTGAAAGAATTGCCAATAGTTGCTGTGGCTTTTGAGTTTAAGTTTATTGGTGGCTCAATGGGTTCGGTAGTGGGTGAAAAATTTTTACGCGCAGCGAAATATGCACTTAGTGAAGAAATACCATTAATTTGTTTTTCGACTAGTGGGGGCGCGCGCATGCAAGAAGCTTTAATGTCGTTATTTCAAATGAGCAAGACCAGTGCGGTGCTAGAACGAATGCGCGAACATGGTGTGCCTTTTGTCTCTGTATTAACAGATCCAACTACGGGTGGAGTTTCTGCTAGTTTTGCTATGTTGGGCGACCTAAATATTGCTGAACCCAATGCTTTGATAGGTTTTGCTGGGCAACGAGTGATCGAGCAAACCGTGCGCGAAACCTTGCCAGAAGGTTTTCAAAGAAGTGAATTTTTGCTGGAGCATGGCGCACTAGATATGATTGTTGATCGAAATAATATGCGTGATCAACTGCATGAGATGCTATGCATTCTCACTCATGCGGATATCGTTAAAGAAGAATAAAACTAAAATAAGAATAATCACCGTTTAGCTAGTTACGTTAGCTATAGAACTTTTACTGATAATTCAATTTTCTTAAATTCTTAGTTGTCTTAGAGATCTATGTATCTCTTAAGCCGACTTTATTTAAATTGTTTTAATTTGCAAAAGACTGCTGCTATGAAAATTAAATATTTAATAATTGCTTTATTGAATTTCAGCGTTAATCGTATCTGCATAATAATCAAGCAGGGGATGCAATGAGATTTTCTACATTGCAAGAGTGGCTGGTTTGGCAAGAAACCTTGCACTCGCAAAAAATTGAGCTAGGCCTTGAGCGCATTTTAGATGTCGCTAACAGTATGGATGTAGGCAAACCTAATTATACCGCTATTGTTGTAGCAGGCACTAATGGTAAGGGTTCTATCGTAACTATTTTAGAGTCTATATTTCATCATGCTGGGTATCGTGTGGGCGCTTATACTTCGCCACACTTACTACACTACAATGAACGTATACGTGTTCAGCAGCAGAATGCAGATGATAGTTCTTTATGTAATGCTTTTGATAAAGTTGACCGCGCGCGGGGAGATACGAGTCTTAGTTATTTCGAGTTCGGCACTCTAGCAGCGATGCAAATTTTTGCTGAGTCGGACTTAGATGTAGCAATCTATGAAGTCGGGCTGGGTGGTCGTCTTGATGCAGTAAATATTCTTGATGCTGAAGTCGCGATTGTGTCGAGTATAGGAATTGATCATGTGCAATGGTTAGGTTCTACTCGAGAATTAATAGGATTTGAAAAAGCTGGAGTATTCCGAGCAAACCGACCTGCAATTTGTGGCGATACAAACCCGCCAAATAGTCTAATTGAATATGCTGAAAAACTGGGTACAGAGTTATTATTAATAAATAAAGATTACTCTTACACTAAGCGCAGCGATGATACGTGGTCGTTTAGTGGAGCAAGTGTGAACTGGGATGGTTTGCCCATGCCGAGTCTCTATGGTGAGGTGCAGATTGGAAATGCAGCAACCGCATTGATGGCATTAGTTCGACTTGATAGTGTCTTAGCCGTTACTCGGGAAAGCGTAGATCGAGGTTTAAGTAAAATTAGTCTTCCTGGGCGTTTCCAACGTATTCCAGGACCTTGTGAAATCATTCTAGATGTAGCGCATAATTTGGACAGTGCAAAGGTATTGGTTAATAACCTACGGGAACTGAAGCCTGTACAGAAAACCATCGCAGTTTTTGCAGTGTTAGCAGATAAAGATGTCTGCGGTATTATAGAGTGTGTAGGAGGGATGTTTGATGAGTGGCATATTTCTCAGTTAGATTCTGAACGAGCGCTTGAGAAAGAAAGTCTGAAAAAGCAGCTTGATAACTGTTGCCACGATTGCGTCATATATTCTTATTCCTCTATATCAGAGGCCTATAATGCTGCTAAAAACACGCAAGATGAATCATTGCGCATTGTGGTATTTGGATCTTTTTTAACAGTAGCAGAAGTACTGAGCCTAGAAGTATAATTCTGACAAATATTTCTATGTCTAAATATGCATGGATTGTAAACTGATTGAGGGATTAGAGGTCAAATAGACTTCAAAATCAAAATATTATCTATATGGAAACTACATTAAAACAGCGTTTAATTGGTGCAGCCGTTATTATTGCCCTTGCAGTAATTTTTGTGCCGATGATATTAGATGGCTCAGGGCGTCAAGAATCTGTGGCACTTAATATGGAAGTACCGCCAGAGCCCACCTTTACTTTTGATAGTGATTTACCCGACACTAAAAAGTTGGATGAGTTACCACCAATAGAAAAGCCTGAAGATGCCGATATTAATGCTTCAGTTCAGGTGGAGGAGGCAGAAAAAACTTTGCCTGAACCGGTTGAAGAAACTAAAACTACCGTTACTCAAGTTGCTAAGGTGCAAGTGGTAGAAGCTACCGAAAATCATATTAAAACAAATCCAGCTTTAACCGCCTGGGCTGTACAAGTGGCTGCATTTGGTGAAAAAGGCAAAGCATTAGCGTTGCAAGAGAAGTTATTGGCAAGCAAATTATCGGCTTTTACTGAGCGATCGGGTAGTGGTGATAAATCAGTCTATCGAGTGAAAGTTGGGCCTGAGTTGCAGCGTGAGAATGCAGATAAATTGCGTGATAAGATTGAAAAAGAACATGGTTTGAAAGGAAGTTTCGTCACTAAACATCCATAAATGATGTTTTTGTAATGTTTAAAAGCTTATGCGGGTTTAAATTAAATCTAGTAGATACACATTGTTAAAATAAAATATGGAATTTTCTTGGATTGATATAGGGATTGTTTTCATCCTACTAGTCTCGGTTGTTGTTGCCATCTTCCGCGGCTTTGTGAAAGAGGCTGTGTCTTTAGTAAGTTGGATTGCAGCCATTTGGTTAGCAATAAACTTTTCAAATCAAGTCGCGTTATTTTTACCTGCAAGTATTGATGATGCCACTTTTAGTCTTTCGCAAAGTGAGATTGAGGTGAGTAAGTTGCGTGTAGGGATAGCATTTGTATTGATTGTTATCGGCACTTTAATTGCAGGTGCTTTGCTGAATTATATTCTTAGTCATTTGACAAAAAATCGTGCGTTACGAGGGGTGGATCGTCTTTTAGGAGGCTTTTTTGGTATTTTTCGTGGCACCGCTATAGTTGTATTACTTATATTAGCGGCTTCCTATACAAACTTTCCATTATCAGATACATGGAAAGCTTCACAGATTTTACCGCCTTTTGAACTGGTGGCTAAAAAAGTTATTGAGTTTATGCCGCCAGAATTCTCCAAATATTTTTCATTAGATGAAGCGGATCTACAAGCTTCAGCTTATCACTACTAATTAAATTAAGGCTTAACGCATGTGTGGCATAGTAGGCGTCGTTGCAAACAGCGCGGTTAATCAAGATTTATATAACGCATTATTGATGTTGCAGCATCGTGGGCAAGACGCGGCAGGAATCGTTACTTATGATAATGGTAGGCTTTTTCAGCGTAAGTCTATTGGTTTAGTGAGTGATGTATTTCAAAGCCGACATATGGAGCGCTTAAAAGGCAATGTAGGCATTGGTCATGTACGTTATCCCACCGCTGGTTCATCATCTTCTGCTGAAGCACAACCGTTTTATGTGAATTCTCCATTTGGTATTTCTTTAGCGCATAACGGTAATTTAATTAATGCCGTACAACTTAAGAAAGAACTTTTCTTAGAAGATCGTCGTCATCTTAATACCGATTCCGATTCTGAAATTTTGCTAAATGTTTTTGCACACGAGCTCGCTAAACAAGAATCATTACAACTGCGTGCAGAAGATGTATTCGCTGCAGTGCGAGGTGTGCATCGACGTTGTAAAGGTGCTTATGCAGTGGTTGCGATGATTACCGGGCGAGGCATCGTTGCGTTCCGTGATCCTAATGGAATAAGGCCACTTGTTTATGGTGTGCGTGAATCCAAACATGGCATGGAATACATGGTGGCATCGGAAAGCGTTGCGCTAGATTTACTTGGATACAGTCTAGTGCGAGATATTTCACCCGGCGAGGCTATTTTCATTAATGAAGACGGTAAAGTGGCAAGCGAACAATGCGCTACAGACGCTGTGCATACACCTTGCATATTTGAGTATGTATATTTTGCAAGACCCGATTCAGTAATTGAAGATGTTTTCGTGCAAAAAGCGCGTATGCGCATGGGTCAATGTTTAGCGAAGAAAATTCTTCAAGATTGGAAAGATCATGATATTGATGTAGTTATGCCGATACCCGATACCAGTAGAACTACAGCAATTGAAATTGCGTATTTGTTAGGTGTTAAATACCGCGAAGGGTTCATTAAGAATCGCTACATTGCACGAACATTTATCATGCCTGGGCAAAAGAAACGCAAAAAGTCAGTACGTCAAAAACTTAATCCTGTTGGCTTAGAGTTTCGGGGTAAGAATATTTTATTAGTGGATGATTCCATTGTGCGTGGTACCACATCGCGAGAAATTGCACAGATGGCAAGAGACGCAGGTGCAAAGAAAGTATATTTCGCTTCTGCTTCGCCACCCGTTCGCTACCAAAATATTTACGGCATTGATATGCCGGCTCGTAGTGAACTGATAGCATTTAATCGTGATGTAGATGGGATTTGTAAAGAAATTCAGGCAGATAGGCTCATCTATCAAGATTTAGATGACCTAATCTGGTCTGTGCAACAAGGCAATCTGCGCTTAGAAAAATTTGATACTTCGGTATTTAATGGTGATTATGTAACCGGGGTTGAAGAAGGTTATTTTGAAAACCTAGAAAATTCTCGCAATGATGATTCAAAGCAAGAGCGTGAAAAAGAGTATGCAGGGATTGATTTACATAATAGTAATTAAAACCTCATTGCATGTCTGACTCTAAATCAGCTGAAAAGCTGTTGCCCTTATTGCAGCAAGCACGTGAACAATATCCTCAATATGTAGATTTTCCCACTGCAATCGTAAGTGTTAGTGAACAAACCTTGTCTCTTTTTGAAAAAGATTCGTTTGTTTGTAGCTATCCAGTTTCAACTTCACGTCATGGGGTGGGTCAACAAGAAGGATCTTATCAAACACCTATTGGTGTTCACTGTATTAAAGAAAAAATTGGTGCAGAAGCTGAGTATGCTGAAATATTTTTATCCAGAGTACGGACAAACTCATTAGCATCCATCGAACATGAAGCAGTGTGTACAGAAGTAGAATGTATAACTTCTAGAATACTTTGGTTAGAGGGTTTAGAAGAAGGTTTTAATAAAGCTAAAAACTCTGAAGGCCATAACGTAGATAGTTATGAGCGCTATATTTATATTCACGGTACACATGAAGAAGGCTTGATTGGCCAAGCTGCATCGATTGGATGTGTGCGCATGAAAAATGCAGACGTCATTGATCTTTTTGATAAATTGCTCGTATCTTCTTTGGTTATTATCAAAAATTAGTGTCCTCGTAATGTAATCATGATTGCAGTATTTAAAGAAACTCTAGCCTGTTTATTGCTTGCGCAGCCCGAACAAAAATGCGCAGCGGTGTTTGCATTGCAGGCTCGCTTTAATGAAGAAGACATTGATCTTTCGAAATCCGAAAAAATAGAATCAATTGTCACTCCTGGCAGGCCTAATCAACCAAAACTTGTTTCGCCTCGTGAAGTGCCGCGCCGCAATTTGGCTACAGAAGAGGGAAGAATTGCATTAATTCATGCAATTGCACATATAGAATTTAATGCAATCAACCTGGCATTAGATGCTATGTATCGGTTTCAAGATATGCCATTGGAATATTATGAAAATTGGATGCAAGTGGCATTTGAAGAAGCGCAGCATTTCACAATGCTACGAGCGCACTTGCAAGAACTAGATTGTGAGTACGGGGATTTTGATGCGCATAATGGATTATGGGAGATGGCGCTGAAAACCCAAAACAGTGTGATTGCACGCATGGCATTAGTGCCACGTGTTTTAGAAGCGAGAGGATTGGATGTTACGCCAGGAATGATTAAACGCTTACAGGGGCATGGTGATACTGCGACGGTTGAGATTTTAAAAATTATATTTGAGCAAGAAATAGGTCATGTAGCGATTGGCAGTCAGTGGTTCAACTATGCATGTAGCTTGGAAAATAAACTGCCAGAAGAAACATTTCAAGAATTGTTAAAGGAATACATGTCTGGCGAGTTGCGTGGCCCATTTGAAATAGAAGCGCGAAAGAAAGCAGGGTTTAGTGACCTAGAATTGCAAGCACTACAAAACGTATAGATGTATTGACCTGGAAAGATCTTATGGGAAATAACACAAAAGAAAATAGACTTAGTGATTGTGGTTATGTTGTGATTGGATGCGGGCTTTTTATTACAATCAGCATATTTGGCTATCAGTTTTATCACTGGCTTGGAAATGGAGAGTGGCTACCGATTCCTTTATACAAACCGTTGCAGTATTTAGGAGTTAGTTTTGATGGGCTTCTAGACTTGGAATGGAAAGCGATGCAAAAATTGATATTTTGGATACTGGAGCAACCTCTGGCTGGTGTGATAGGTGTCTCCAGCTTAGTAATTGGATGGCTTATGACAATGAAAAATTAAAATGATTGCTTTCGGCCAATAACAGACATCACTTTTTAAATCTAATATTAACCCCTAAATTTATTTCTAAGAAACGTCATTTTGTAAGTTTTCAATTTGATCTAATATTGCAACAAATTTTTTGCCAAAATCAGTCAAATTATATTCCACTCTAGGCGGTACTTCTGGGTGTACTTTTTTAACTAATATTCCATATCGCATCATTTTTACAAATCGCTCATTTAGGACTTTAGTGGAAATTCCATCAATTGATCTTTGTATCTCCCCTGGTCTTTGCAGTTCATTTCTAATTGCCTTTAGAACAGACAAAGACCATTTGCATCCAATAATATCTTCAACCATGCGAGAAACAGGAATTATTTGAGTTCTATTTTTCTTTTGCTTTTCCATAATTTGTACCGATTTGTAACTACCTTTCCAAAAAGTGCGTGCTTGTTTGCGGCACTAAATTTACATACTTTATAACGAAGTATAAAAGGAGATCATCATGTATACAGTAACAAAAAGGGCGTTAGTTATAACAGTTATTACATTATTAATAGGCATCATTGCACATGCATCAGATTCATTGATTGAATACCCTGCGGAATACCGGAATTGGACTCATATAAAAAGCATGATCATCCAAGAGGGGCATCCGCTACATGCATCATTTGGAGGAATCCATCATATATATGCGAATGATAAAGCTTTACAAGGTTATCAGTCTGGTAAGTTTCCGGATGGCTCAGTCATTATTTTTGATTTACTAGAATCAGTCGAATCTGATAATTCTATTACGGAAAGAAAACGCAAGGTGCTTGGAATAATGAAAAAAGACTTACAAAAGTTTTCGAATACTGCTGGATGGGGTTTTGAAGGATTTGGAGCTGGAGATCCTGACAATAGAGTTGTGGGCGCTGATTATGAAACTGCCTGCTTTGCTTGTCACATCTCACAAAAAGAAAATGATTACGTTTTTAGTAAATGGAGAGAATGATTTCTATGCGAGAAATTGGATCGCGTTATAGATCATGAATGTCTGCTTTGAGTCGGCAGAAATTTGCTCCTGCAATTTCTGCATTTCCGCCATCCATGGCGGTCGTAGCTGGACATTTAAGTATTAATTGTTTCCAATTTCATCAAATTTGGTGTACAGCGTAGAACACTGCCGTGTTCGTACCAGTCTCCAAGCACTATTCTTTTGTATAAATTTCCGCCCAAATTAAATTCATGTTTTGCGGGTCGATGGGTGTGGCCGTGAATGAGGTGGTTAACATTATGTTTCTGCATCACTTGTTCAACGGTGAGTTGATTAACATCCATAATGTCTTCAGGTTTGTCTTGTGTGGCGGATTTACTTTTGTTGCGTAGACCTTCTGCAATTATTAAACGCCGTTTTACACTTAACATCAATAATGGTTTTTGAATAAATGGGTTGCGGGCTTTGGCACGGTATTTTTGATAAGCAATGTCGTCAGTGCACAGTGTGTCGCCATGCATAATAAGTGTAGGGGTGCCGTATAAATCTAAAACGGTTTCTTCTTTTAGAATTTTGCACTGAGTTTGTTTGGCGAATCGTTTGCCAATTAAAAAATCTCGATTACCGTGAATAAAATATACAGGTACACCGGTATTGCTGAGCTTTCGAATAGCGCTGATTGCAGGTTCTAATCCTATTGCAGGGTCATCATCTCCAATCCAGTATTCAAATAGATCACCTAAAATATATAGCGCATCTGCAGAGGAACATTCATGTAGAAAACGACAAAAGGCCGCAATGATATGCGGCCTTTTTTGATCGAGGTGTAAGTCAGAAACAAATAAAGTTTGAGACATTACTCCGTTACTTGCGTGAAGATAGGTTTACTCAACAATGGTGACCTTTTCAATAATGATGGCTTCAACCGGCACATCTTGATAAGGGCCTTTGGTAGTCGTTTCTGTAGCTTTAATTTTTTCTACAATATCCATGCCTTCAGTAACTTTGCCAAAGACTGCGTAACCCCAGCCTTGAGCGGTTTCGCTGCTGAAATTTAAAAAGTCATTGTCTTTAACATTAATAAAGAATTGCGCAGTGGCTGAGTGTGGGTCGCCGGTGCGCGCCATCGCAATGGTGCCATTGTCATTTTTTAGGCCATTATTAGCTTCGTTTTTAATTGGGTCGTGAACATCTTTTTGGTTCATGTCCTCTGTAAAGCCGCCGCCTTGAATCATGAAATTTGAGATTACACGATGAAAAATTGTGCCATCAAAAAAACCCTCTTTTGCATAAGTTAGGAAATTTGCCACAGTGTTAGGAGCGTTATCTGCGTCGAGTTCGAGCATGATTGTTCCTTGATTAGTATCCATTTTTACCATTGTAGTTTCTGCCTGAATGTTAGATGTGAGTGTAAATAAAAGTATGAATACTATTAGAAATATTTGCTTACGCAGTGTATTCATTTCGCCTCCAGTACGTTTGTGAGTGTGGATAATTCCATATATTGGTCTGGAAAACCAGCCAATAGTTCACCTCGGATAGATTGTGAGGGCCTTTAAAGTAGCAATAAAT
The DNA here is from genome assembly GCA_014075255.1 of Gammaproteobacteria bacterium. Classification (NCBI taxonomy): domain Bacteria; kingdom Pseudomonadati; phylum Pseudomonadota; class Gammaproteobacteria; species Gammaproteobacteria bacterium. The sequence goes on along the minus strand of CP046178.1, from coordinate 1,223,702 downwards.
CTGCAATATCTGCTTTTACGAGTTAAGCACTGCTTTAGTGGCATTGACCTTATTATTCAGTACCACGTATGATCCGCAATCAGTCGGGGCATAGCGCAGTCTGGTAGCGCACCTGCTTTGGGAGCAGGGGGTCCGAGGTTCGAATCCTCGTGTCCCGACCACCTTTGCGTGTAGGTACTACACGCAAGTAAATAATGGCGAAGCCATTTCTTGTTGTCTTTTATATGCCGTTAAGCACCTTGTTTTATAGATCACTTCCCGTACATTTCCCTCATGCAATTTAAAACTTTAGTCGATGCATTAACGCATAACCGAAGTGAAGACCGTTTTGTGGGTTTCATAAACGGGCAAGATGAAGAGAAAACCATTACCTTTAATGTCTTATATGAGCGTGCCTTAGGGTTGTTGTACGTGTTGCAGCAAACAGGCTTGAAGCAAGGTGACTACCTCATGTTGAATTTAAGCGACAATGAGAAAATAGTGGATGTTTTTTGGGCTTGCCAATTTGGTGGCATTGTACCCGTGCCCTTAGCACTAGGGATTAGCGACCAGCATCGACACAAAGTATTAAATGTATACCGCCAATTAAGCAATAAAAAGTTAACCAATAAAAAAATAAATAGCGCTTACTTATACACAGACCGTAAAACACTTCTGAAATTACAGGCGAGTGCTCGTGAGCCAGCAGAAGTTTCAACCTATGAAGAATTATCTGAGAATGTAATTCTTACAGATGATGTGGTTGATCTCTCTAAATTTGGGGAGGTTGCTGATGTAGCTCCTGAAGATATTTCTTTTATTCAATTCTCATCAGGTTCTACCGGTAGCCCTAAAGGTGTTGTGCTAAAGCATCGTAATTTGATGGCTAATATCGATGGAATTCAGCGTGCTGCACAATTTACTAAAGACGACACTAGCTTAAGTTGGATGCCGCTTACTCACGACATGGGGTTGATAGGTTTTCACCTTAATCCAATTGTATGTAACTACAATCATTACATTATGCGTACTGATTTATTTATACGCCGCCCACTATATTGGATGATGGCCGCAAGTGATAAAAAAGCCAATGTGTTGTGTTCTCCTAATTTTGGTTATAAGCATTTTTTGAATGCTTATAGTCGGAAAGGTCAAGAAAATAAAAACATGGCAAATGTAGATTTTTCGCATATGCGTTTAATTTTTAATGGTGCCGAACCTATTTCGGTAAATTTGTGTGAGCAGTTCACCAGTGAGTTGTCGCAGTATGGATTGCCAAAAAATAGTATGTTTCCAGTGTATGGTTTAGCAGAAGCCAGTTTGGCAGTTAGTTTCCCTGCAGTAGGGGCAGATTTAAAAATCATTAATGTAGAGCGAACATCATTAGCTATTGGTGCGAAAGCAGAAATTTTGCAGCAAATGGATTCAACTTCAACTCTGGTAGGGGTTGGCAAAACGATTCCGCATTGCAACGTTAGGATTAGTAGCAAAGAGGGTGAGGCGTTACCAGATGGTGTCGTTGGGCATATACATATTTCTGGAAACAATGTAACCGAAGAGATTATTGGAGATGACGGAAGTATATTTTTTGATAACGGTTGGGTGAACACGGGAGATCTTGGTTTTGTCTCGGACCAAGAGTTATTTATTACTGGTCGTTATAAAGAGATTCTGTTTGTAAATGGCCAAAACTACTACCCATATGATATTGAAGAAACGTTGCATCAATTAGCGGGGCTTGAATTAGGCAAGGTTGTGGTGAGCGGGATATCATCTGATAAAAATGATCTTGAGCAAGTGTTAGTGTTTATCTTGCACAAAGGGAAGTTAGACGATTTTCAAGAAATAAGTGCACTTGCTAGAACAAAAGTAAATGAGCAGTATGGTATTGAGGTGCATCATGTTGTGCCAATAAGGAAGGTGCCAAAAACAACCAGTGGTAAAGTGCAGCGTTCTGCGCTTGCAGATCAATTTCTAAATGGTGAGTTTGATGATGTGTTGCAAGAACTAGCGCCCGTACAAAATGTAAGCGTGCAAGCTGATCAAATGAGCGATGATGAGATTGTGAATGCGATCAAAAATATCTGTCAGGAAGCATTACCAGAGAAAACATTCAGCATTGATGACAGTTTATTAGAGATTGGGGCAAGCTCGCTTTCTTTGGTAGAAATACATTCAGGATTGGATGAGTTGTATCCTGGTAAAATTGAAATCACAGACTTAGTTGACCATCCTTCTATTGCTACACTTGCTCAATATATAAAAACGAAAGAGTCTTTAGTCGTTTAAAGACTTTTTCTTTTTCCATCTTTTATGAATCCATAACCAATCCTGGGGGTGTTGTAGAATTTGTTCTTCAACAGCCTGCACGTAAGATTTTGAAATCAAAGAAGACTCTTTGTCATAAGGCGGCTGTGCAAGCTGTTTAAAGGTGGCTTGGTATTTCCCTCTGCTAGTTCGTTCTAATTGCATAAAAAATACTGGGTACTTAAATAAGGTGGCGATCTTTTCTAAACCTAAATAAAACGGCGTTTCTTGATTTAAAAACGTGGCCCAGTATGCCTCGTCTCTACGCCTTGGCGCTTGATCTGGTGCAATAGCAATAATGCGTGTTTGTTTCGCACGTTTGATTAAATCGGTGACACAGGTCTTAGCAGGGATTAGTGTGATATCAAATTTAGAGCGCGACTCAAGCGTTAATTCATCAAGCCATTTTTGATGTAATGGTTTATATATGCCGTCAATTGGATAAGCAGTGTGTAGGCTTGCGGCTAGTGTGGCCCATTCAAGATTGCATTGGTGTGCCAGAGATAAAATAATCGTTTGGTTTTTTTCTAATGGTTTCTCGATTATTTCAGAATTTTTAAAACTGACCCATTGTTTTAGTTGTTCTGGTTTTAGATTAGTTGTTTTTAGGATCTCTAAGATAACGTCACAATAGTTTCGATAATGTAGCTTGAGTAATGCTCGATGTTCATGTTTGCTAAGTTTTGGGAATGAATTGCGTATATTATTTTCAGCAATGTCGCGCCTGAAACGTACTATATAAAATAGTAGAATATATAACGACCAAGATAAGCCATAAAGTATCGGCAATGGTATTGCCGCAATGCATTTTAAAGTGAATTTTCGCAAGAAATGTATTGAATATAATTAAAAAAATAATATTAGTTGCAAGCAGGTTTTTCGAATTTCCATCTTCGATATGCCCATAGCCAATCTTTTGGGTTCTCTAGTATTAATGTTTCAAGTTCAGACACATAGGCGCGCATTATTTGATTAGGATCTTGCGTAGTATAAGGAGGTTCTGCAAGTAACTTTAAGGTTGCCTGATAATGTCCTCTACGCATTCTTTTTAACGACATGAAGATTATCGGATATTTGAATGCACGGGTAATTTTTTCTGATCCGGTATGAAAAGCAGTATCACGGTTTAAAAAGTGTTGCCAATATACTGCATCCTCTTTCTTTGGGGATTGGTCAGCTGCCATAGCGAGCATGCGTGTAATTTTCGATCGTTTCAACGAATCAGCCACGCAGGTTTCCATTGGCAATGGGGTTACGTCAAAGCGTGTGCGTAAATAATAAAATAATTCTTCTAAGCTATCGGTGCGTTGTTTGCGATATACAGTGTCTACTGGATAGTTTAGGTGTTGTGCGCAAGCTAAAAGTACCCACTCGAAATTGCAATAATGCGCAGTAATTATTATTGCAGATTGATCTTGTTCTAAATATTTTTCTAATACATGTAAGTTTTTAAATTCAACACGATTTTTGATTTCTTGTTTACTAAGACTAAGTGCTTTGATGGTTTCAGCTATTACCATGCAAGTGCTTTTGTAATGCTTCTTGGCTAGGTTAAGGCATTCAGATTCTGAGTATTCTGGAAATGAAGCTTTAATATTTTTAAGTGTGAGTTTTCTACGAACTTTAAGCACATGAAAAAGAAGTAGATAACATAGCCAAGATAAACTATGTAGGAAGGAAAGAGGGAAAAACGAAAGAAGTTTAAGAAGAGGGATTAAAAGTTTAGGCATGTGTAAAGGAGCGCTATTTTAGCAAGTTCTGAGTCATTATACTCTCGATATTAAATTTATTAATAAGAGGTATGAGTTAACCGTATTTACATGTTTATTGCTATTTTTGTTGTGTATATCCACTAATTAATCTGCTTATTTGAAGTTGGTCAAAACTTTTAGATTACCGTGGAGTCATAATAATAATACTCATCATGATCGTACAGGGAAGGTGGCGAAAATGAATTGGATAATCTATGTGACATTGGCCGCGACCAAATTGACTATTGTAGGTGGTTTGGTTTTGTTATCTGTTTTAGCGTTGCCCATTATTTTATTATTGCTTTCGTTAGGCGTGTTGCTCGGGTATTTAAGAGATGTTGAGCCGAATATTTATACCAATAAATTTTCTTCGACTAAATTCAAAATGCTAGAGCTGACTAATATTAAAGCAATTTGGTTTTATACCTATCCGCAAATCATCGCACGATTTCAGCATTTTCTAATAGCTAAAAATAAAACGAGTTACTAGTTTACGAAATTCTAGGCTGAAAGCGCTTACGCACAGATTAGTTTCTGAGCTAGGCCAAATTCTATTTCTATACAGGCATTATATTTGGCATTCACTGGGAATGATGGCTAGTGATACACTTACTCGGTGTGAGCGCCCGTAGCTCAGCTGGATAGAGCATCGGCCTTCTAAGCCGAGGGTCAGAGGTTCGAATCCTCTCGGGCGCACCATTTAATTTATGGCCTGAAAGGCCATAAATTAAATGGTATGTTCGTTGATATTTGAATTCCAGGTACGACAAATTCGTATGGAACGAATTTGAACATCGCCGAAGGCGATGGCCCGAAGGGCAAAATACGAGGAAGTATTTTGTAATCCTCTCGGGACTTTGCGTGTAGGTATTACACGCTAATATTTGATCACGAGGTAATTCTTACTCTCTAATTAGTAACATAGTCAATCTAACTAGAAATACGTTAAGATCCGTTTCTCATTATGGTGAGCGTAGCTCAGTTGGTAGAGCGCAGGATTGTGATTCCTGTGGTCGTGGGTTCAATCCCCATCGCTCACCCCACCAAATTATTCTTTAATTTTCAGGCTCTGGGTGTATAGCAAGAGAATTTATTTATAAGGAAATCTTGTTTTTGATACACCATTCAATTACTTCCGTGGTATCAAAAATATAATCTTTTGAAGTAGTAGGCTGAGCAGTATTTTTTTTCGGTTTAATAGAAAAAGGCAATCCCTGGTCGGCCCAGGTATCAATTTTAGTTTGACTGACGCCAAATATGGCGGCCAAATCAGAACAGTTCACTTTAAGGCCCACACTTACTCCAAATAATAAAATACAGTTATCAAGTTGCGATTTATAACAAAAATTTAATAATTTTGCTCATATTTAACCAATAAATTTAAGTGGGTCGTTTGTCAGTGGTGAGAAGTTATTTGATTTTCGAAGACCCATCGCTGAAGCGATCACCTATAATTACATGCAAAACCCTGTGGGCCGGTCATGAATCATCTCAAAAAAGCGTTTATCTGGCATGAAAAAACTATCTAATTGGGCGCCTGCCTGGGCAGCATTCAGCATACTTATCTGTTTGCTTGTAAATGCCGATGTATTAGCAGATGCATTATTGGAGAGCACTGACACCATTCCTCAGCAATGCAGTACAGATTGCAAAACCCGCTACGGGAGTGAAATAGGTAAATCACCGGCGGGTGTATCTGCATATTCAAACTGCAATTCAAATTGTGTCATTTTTGAGCCTAATCATCGGAACGATGTCTACACGGGTATAAAATGGCAGTGTGTTGAATATGCAAGAAGATGGTTATTGAGCGAACAGAGTGTTGTTTTCGGTGATGTAGATATAGCGGCTGATATCTGGGGGATGCAGCAAGTAAATAATCCGTTTAGTAAACAAGTTTTAAGTTTTGATTCTATTGTAAATGGTGCTGCTGAATTACCACAAAGAGGCGATTTGTTAATTTATGGTAAAGACTATTTAGGCACTGGGCATGTTGCAGTCGTGGTCGCCATCGATGAAAAACTACACACAATTAAAATTGCAGAACAGAATTTTAGTAATACAAAATGGCAAGCTGAATATGCACGAGAAATTGCGTATACCAAGTCTGAAAATCGCATCTGGTTATTAGATCCCTATTTAATAGGTTGGAAACGAGTGGCCCAGGTTAAACACTAACTAAAAATATAATCTAGCCTTGCGTTTTCCGTGTTTGTATATTTAGCAGCAATACGATAAAGGCAGCAATACACACAGCTGCGAGATAACCAATTACCTTGTCATAATTTCCAGTTAAAAAAGCATAATCTGAATATATGTTTGTATCAGTAACGCGTTTGAATATTTTAATTGAGATAACCCAGCCAGCATGGATACCGATACAAAGCGCAATACGGTTAGTACGTATTCTCACAATCGCAAGTAGTGCGCCTGCTAAAAACAAAGCGATAAGCGAATCGATAATAAGGGGAATGTCAGCAAAATTCGGCAGCGCATTTTTTAACAGCACAAATCCACTCATCCAATTCAGAGTGTTTGTATTCAATTCGATATCAGGCTGGATAAAATGTACCAGCGCATAAAATAAACTGGTGACAACCACTGCAAAGATAGCAGAGCTGTATTTTTTGATAGCCCCTAGCATCGCTCCTCGAAAAAGAGTTTCCTCTAAAATGCCAATGATTAAGCCGGAAATTAAAGCGGTAATGGCTAGTTTGAGTATATTGAACAGAGATACTTCCCAGTCCATATCGATCATGCGGTTTTGGGTGATCAATAAACCGGCTATGACCGGAGACATTATTAATATGCCAAAGCCTATGCCTTTAGCTAAGTCTTTGAAGAACTGTTTCTTATCCGAGCTAAAGCCAATTTCCTGCCATGAGCCAAAACCGAGTTTTCTATACAGTGCTATAAAAAATATGATTGCTACAATTAAAACGCTGCGGCTGGCTACTCGATCAAAATCCAGCTCAAACCAATTTGCCAAAAAGGTATGTAGGGGATATGAAATAGCAGCCCCACTCAAAAGTGCTATTGCAAAATAGGCAATAAAGATTAAAAGTGCAGGCATAGAGGAATTATAAGTTTAATATATCTTCAGAATATATGGCTGTAGCTACATTTCTGATAAATAAATTCGGTTATAATTCTGTGCGGCTCATATGTATGGGTCTCCTGCCTAGTTAAATATTGCGAGAGTGGCGGAATTGGTAGACGCGCTGGTTTTAGGTACCAGTGGGGCAACCCGTGGGAGTTCGAGTCTCCCCTTTCGCACCATCCTAAGGCAGAGTAATTGAAAAATGTAAGGAGTGTTGGTCTAGAACCGAGCCAACTGCTTAGTTAAAGAAGGGCGCTTATTGGTTTAGAGTTGAGCAAGTGAGTGATCAAAAAGAGCTTAGAATGGTTTAGGGCTGTACAAATAATACATACAAAAGGGCGCAATAATTAAACGCTGAAATTTCCATAATATTTTCATAATATTTTCATAATCAATAGAATAATATAAATCCCATGCAAGTATCTCTAGAAACATCAGAAGGCTTAGAACGCAAAATGACGGTAGAAGTGCCGGCTGAAGAAGTTAATTCTGCTATCGAAATTAAGCTAAAAAATCTAAGTACACAGGTAAAAATGTCAGGCTTTCGTCCAGGCAAAGTACCTTTGCGTGTAGTGCGACAACAGTACGGAAAGAAAGTAACGCAAGAAGTGATTGCAGAAACCATGCAAACAAGTTTTCAAAAAGCGGTAATGCAAGAAAAACTTCGCCCTGCAGGTAGCCCAAGTATTGATCCTGTCAGTTTAGAGGTTAATCAAAATTTAAAATATATCGCAACTTTTGAAGTGTATCCTGAGGTCGAATTAGCCGACGCCAGTAAGTTTGAAATAGAAGTGGCTGACGTTGAAGTTGCGGATAGTGACATAGATGATATTGTGGAAAAACTTCTTAAACAGAAAATGAAATGGACTGAAGTTGAGCGTAAAGCGAAACAAGATGATCAAGTAAGTATGAATTTTGTTGGTAAAATTGATGGCGAAGCATTTGAAGGCGGTAGCCAAGAAAATTTTCCAACAGTAATAGGTTCTAGTAATTTATTGCCTGATTTTGAGAAGCAACTAACAGGTGTTGTAAAAGGCGACAAAAAATCTTTCGAGGTAACATTTCCAAAAGATTATATGCAGCAAGATCTTGCAGAGAAAGTCGCCACTTTTGAAATTGAAGTTTTAAAAATTGAAGAGGGTGAGCTGCCAGAGCTTAATGAAGAACTCATTAAAGAATTTGGTATTCAAGAAGGCACGATAGAAGCTTTTCGCAAACAATTAAGCGAAAACATGACGCTTGAATTAGAGCAGCGTAAAAAAGCCTTTGAAAAGAACAATGTAATGGATTGCTTGTTTGAAGAAATCAAAGTAGACATACCCAATGCATTGGAAAAGCAAGAAATTGAAGCGTTACGTGGTCAAGCAATGAGTAATATGCAAATGCCAGATAACTCAGGCTTGCCTGATGATGTGCTTCCAGATCGCTTATTTGAAGAAGAGGCGAAGAAAAGAATATCGCTTGGTTTAATCATTAGCGAAATAGTACAGAAAAAAGAAATCAAAGTTGACCAGGATAAGGTAGCTCAGCAACTTCAAGTAATCTCTGCGGGCTATGGTAAGCCTGATGAGGTGATTCAATACTACAGAAACAATCGTGAAGCGATGGCCAATGTAGAAATGATGGTTATGGAAGAACAAGTGGTAGACTATGTACTGGGCGAGGCTAAAAAGAAGTCTAAAAAATTCAGCTTTGATGAATTTGTTAACAAACAAACTTAAGTTTTCAGCTTAATAATTAGTAGGAAATAAATATGCCTGACTATAATTCACAACACTCAGACTCACAAAATGGTGCTCAACATACACAAGCCTTAGGTCTTGTGCCAATGGTAGTAGAACAGTCTGCACGCGGAGAGCGTGCCTATGATATATATTCGCGTTTATTAAAAGAGCGAGTGATTTTTATTGTAGGACCCATTGAAGATCAAATGGCCAATCTTGTAGTAGCGCAATTACTTTTTTTAGAATCTGAAAATCCAGATAAAGATATTTCTGTGTATATCAACTCACCTGGTGGTTCTGTTACAGCTGGCATGGCTATTTACGACACCATGCAATTTATTAACCCAGACATTAGTACTTTGTGTATTGGGCAGGCTGCTAGCATGGGTGCATTATTATTGGCAGGTGGAGCAGCAGACAAACGCTATGCATTGCCACATTCACGAGTAATGATTCATCAACCTTTAGGCGGTTTTCAAGGTCAGGCAACAGACATTGATATTCATGCGCGTGAAATCTTAAAAATTCGTGAAGAGCTAAATAATATTTTAGCGAAACATACTGGCCAATCTGTGGAACGGATTGGTGAAGATACTGATCGTGATAATTTTATGGACAGTGCAACCGCTAAGGAATACGGGATAATTGACGAAGTATTGGATAAACGCACGCAAGATACCGAGAGCTAAATAACCTGGCGTCAAAATTCCAGCAAGAAATCAGGAGCTTAGCTCGCTAGAACTAACTCGGAATCAATAGGTTGTGAAAACGCTCAAATTTTGTGCAAAAAGTGCCTTCTAGGTCTACTACAAAACTCTAGAAATAAGCGTATAGTTGCCTTAACTAGAGCGTATTATCTTTAGGGATAATCAATTTCCACATAGAACTTAATTCAAATATCAGCATCTTAATTTATACGAAGATGTGCGGTAATTCTTAATGAGTGACGACAATACAACCAAGGATCAAGAAAGCGGCAAGCTGTTGTATTGCTCTTTCTGCGGTAAAAGCCAACATGAAGTTCGCAAGTTAATTGCAGGCCCGTCAGTATTTATATGTGATGAATGTGTCGAGTTATGTAACGATATTATTCGTGAAGAAATGCAGGATCAGGCGCCAGCCGGCTCCACTAAACTTCCTAAGCCAGTCGAAATCAATGCAATTCTAGATGAATACGTAATCGGTCAAGATCGCGCTAAAAAAGTGTTGTCCGTTGCGGTTTATAATCACTACAAACGTTTAGATGCAAAAAATGCTAGTAAGAATGCAGTAGAACTTGCTAAGAGTAATATTCTTTTGGTAGGACCTACAGGTTCGGGTAAAACATTACTTGCAGAAACCTTAGCGCGTTTATTAAATGTTCCCTTCACTATTGCAGATGCCACAACACTTACTGAAGCAGGTTATGTGGGTGAGGATGTTGAAAACATTATTCAAAAGTTATTACAGAAATGTGATTACGATGTAGATAAAGCGCAAACGGGTATTGTCTACATAGATGAAATCGATAAAATTTCACGTAAGTCTGACAACCCATCCATTACTCGAGATGTTTCTGGTGAAGGCGTGCAACAAGCATTGCTAAAGCTTATTGAAGGTACTATCGCATCAGTCCCACCACAAGGTGGAAGAAAGCATCCACAACAAGAATTTTTGCAAGTAGACACCAGTAACATTTTATTTGTTTGTGGCGGTGCGTTTGCAGGTTTAGATAAAGTAATACGCGACCGAACTGAAAAAGGTGGCATTGGTTTCTCTGCAGAATTGCGTAGCAAAGAGAAAAAAGCAAACATTGGCGAAATTTTGCATAACGTAGAACCGGAAGATTTAATTCGCTACGGACTGATTCCTGAATTTGTTGGTCGTCTACCGGTGGTAGCGACGTTAGAAGAATTAAATGAAGAAGCCTTAGTGCGAATTCTTACTGAACCAAAAAATGCAATTACTAAACAATATAAGCGTTTATTCGATATGGAAGGCGTTGATATTGAATTTAGAGAAAATGCATTGTATGCAGTGGCACGTAAAGCCATGGACCGTAAAACCGGTGCCAGAGGTTTGCGTACCATTTTAGAAAATGTATTGTTAGACACCATGTATGATTTACCTTCCCAAGACAGCATCAGTAAAGTGGTGGTGGATGAAGGAGTGATCACTGGAGACTCTAAGCCTTATCTTATCTATGAAGGCACTGAGTACGAGAAGGCTGCCTCTGACGACTAATTGGTTAATAAATGGGCAAAATAACTCTATTTAACTCATTTATGTGCACAGTCAGCCAAGCTGGCCTTGAATTCCCTACAAAATATCCCCATATTTTGATTTACCTGCAAACTTCCCATAACCATAAGAATAATTGATTTAATCAACTAATTTGCCTTACGTAAATAAATAGATTTAACCAACGGTATATAAAACATATGAGTGAAGATTCAAGTTCAAATGATGTAATCGATGATGCTAGCCAGACGGTACCCGTGCTCCCACTGCGCGATGTGGTGGTGTATCCGCACATGGTCATTCCATTATTTGTAGGACGAGAAAAATCTATCCAAGCGCTAGATGCAGCGATGTCGGATAACAAACAGATATTGTTAGTCGCACAAAAGAGCGCAGAAATTGATGATCCTCAAATAGATGAGATTCATCAAATTGGAACACTTTCTACCATTTTGCAATTGCTTAAACTTCCAGATGGAACCATTAAAGTATTGGTTGAAGGCGTAGAGCGTGCAGAAGTCATTAATTATTCAGAAGACGATGAATTTTTTAGTGCGCAAATTGCGTTACTAGAAAGTGAAGAAGCAGATGATGAAAAAGAATTAGAAGTTTTAGCACGTTCAGTAACTTCAATGTTCGAGCAATATGTAAAGCTAAATAAAAAAGTACCACCAGAAGTATTAACTTCATTGGCGGGTATAGATGAGCCATCTAGACTTGCCGATACCATTGCGGCGCACATGTCGTTAAAGCTTGATGAAAAGCAACATGTATTAGAGATAAGAACGGTACAACTGCGTTTAGAACATCTTATTACCTTAATTGAAGGTGAGTTAGACGTATTGCAAATAGAAAAGCGTATTCGCGGCCGTGTTAAGCAGCAGATGGAAAAATCTCAGCGCGAGTATTATTTGAATGAGCAAATGAAAGCCATTCAGAAAGAATTAGGCGAAATTGAAGATGTGCCTAATGAGGTTGATGAGCTTGCAGATAAAATTGAAAAAGCAGGCATGTCTAAAGAAGCTAAAGAAAAAGCGGATTCTGAATTAAACAAATTAAAAATGATGTCTCCGATGTCTGCAGAGGCAACCGTAGTGCGTAACTACATCGACTGGTTAGTGGGTGTGCCTTGGAAGAAAAAATCTAAGGTGCGTAATGATCTCGGTGCCGCAGAAGATATTCTTGAAGAAGATCACTTTGGTTTAGATAAAGTCAAAGAGCGTATCCTTGAATATTTAGCTGTGCAACAAAGAGTGAAAAAATCTAAAGGCCCTATTTTATGTTTAGTGGGACCTCCAGGTGTGGGTAAAACTTCAATTGGTAAATCCATTGCGCGTGCGACGAATCGCAAATTCTCCCGTATGTCATTAGGTGGTGTACGTGATGAGGCCGAGATACGCGGACATAGAAGAACGTATATAGGTTCTTTGCCGGGTAAAATTATTCAAAACTTGTCCAAAGTAGAAGTGCGCAACCCGCTATTTTTGTTGGACGAGATTGATAAAATGGCAGCGGATTTCCGTGGCGACCCCGCATCAGCAATGTTGGAAGTGCTCGATCCTGAACAGAACCATACGTTTGGTGACCATTATCTAGAAGTGGACTACGACTTATCCGATGTCATGTTTGTGGCGACGGCTAATACTTTGAACATTCCAGGACCTTTATTGGATCGTATGGAAGTAATTCGTTTGCCGGGTTACACCGAAGACGAAAAGAAAAATATCGCAATTAAATATCTTGTACCTAAGGTGATGAAGGCCAATGGACTTAAAGATAAAGAATTTCATATTGCCGAAAACGCAGTGCGTGACATCATTCGTTATTACACGCGCGAAGCCGGTGTACGTAATTTAGAGCGAGAGATATCAAAGATTTGCCGTAAGGTGGTTAAGTTAATTGTACTTAAAAAAGGCAAAGATAAAGACACGACAAAAGCTTCGATTACGCCTAGAAGTTTAGAAAAATTCTTAGGTGTGAAACGTTTCAGCTATGGGTCTGCCGAGGAAAAAGACCAAGTTGGACAGGTAACAGGATTAGCCTGGACCGAAGTCGGTGGTGAATTATTAACGATTGAAGCCGTAGTGGTTCCAGGTAAAGGTAAGACCAGCCGTACCGGTCAATTGGAAGATGTCATGCAGGAGTCAATCCAAGTGGCACATACCGTTGTACGTAGCCGTGCATCGGTATTAGGCATTAAGCCTGATTTTTATGAGAAGGCCGATATCCACATTCACGTCCCTGAAGGTGCCGTGAAAAAAGATGGCCCAAGTGCCGGTGTGGGTATGACCACCGCGATCGTTTCAGCCCTCACAAAGATCCCAGTTCGAGCCGATGTGGCGATGACAGGTGAAATAACTTTACGTGGCGAAGTACTGCCTATTGGAGGCCTAAAAGAGAAACTTTTGGCCGCTCATCGCGGTGAAATTAAAACCGTGATGATTCCAAAAGAAAATGAAAAAGATCTAACTGAGATTCCTAACAATATCAAACAAAAGCTTGAAATCATTCCAGTTCAATGGATTGATGAAGTACTTCAAGTAGCACTTGTAAAGATGCCCGAGCCACTCGATGATGCGGATACGGTAGGCAATTTGCGATCTAAAGGTAAGAAAGCTGCAGCAAAAAATAAGCCTGTACAGGCACATTAAAAAGTAAATTTGTTGTAAATAAAGGGCTATCCTTTGTTGACTTGCTTCCGAAGCGCTTGGTATAACACTTGCGTTCAATGATCTAAACACTACGCGATCATCAAAAAACTGCGACCAACAATGTCCTTTCAATTCATCTCGTGTAGTACTACTGAGATTAACGAGCAATTATTTTTTTATTCTTAACAACGTACAGCCTTAACCGGTTGTATCAACCTATATAGGGGAGCTTGGCTCAATGAATAAATCTGAACTAGCAGAAGCCGTAGCAGATGCGGCAAGTCTTTCTAAAGCAGATGGCGCAAGAGCATTAGACGCCGTTATAGATTCCATCACATCGACTCTTAAGAGCGGTGATACGGTCTCATTAGTGGGCTTTGGAACCTTCCAGGTAAAAGCACGAGCGGCTCGCCAGGGACGCAATCCACGCACCGGTGAAACCATTCAAATTAAAGCCTCAAATGTGCCTAGCTTCAAGGCTGGCAAAGGCTTGAAGGATGCCGTAAACTAGCGCGCCTTTTGGGGTGCTTAGCTCAGCTGGTAGAGCGTCGCCCTTACAAGGCGGATGTCGTGGGTTCGAATCCCTCAGCACCCACCACAGTTATGACGGAGTGGTAGTTCAGCTGGTTAGAATACCGGCCTGTCACGCCGGGGGTCGCGGGTTCGAATCCCGTCCACTCCGCCATTTATTCCCAAAAAATAAATAGCGACCTGACCTATGAAAACCCGGCAGTGTAGTAAAGAGTAGTAGTCATTAACCAGTACTTAATAAGTGCTGGTTAATATCAATAGTATAAATATATTAGAAAAGTAATTAGGTCTTAAACAATCAGAATTCACATGAGCTTATTGTTTATTTATAAACGCTCATCGCCATAGAAAGTAATTCATCATTATGCTACAAGATATTAGAGATAGTGCCAGCAGTTGGGTGGCTTACATCATCATCGGTCTGCTGATTTTAGCCTTCGCTTCTTGGGGGATACAAGAATATTTTGGCGGTGGTGGTGCAGCACCCGTTGCTAATGTAAACGGTAATGAAATTACTCAGCCGCAATTCAATCAGCAAGTGCAGCAGCGCAAACAAATGTTGCAGTCAGTGCTGGGTGCAAACTATCAACAGCAATATCCAGATGAAAGCATCGTGCGCAAGCAAGTCATTAAAGACATGGTGCGTACTGAACTATTACGCCAAGAAGCAGATAAAGCAGGGTTTCGCATTAGTGATGCGAGCCTAATAAAAAGAATCCAACAGATTCCACAGTTTCAAAAAGACGGTAGGTTTGATCCTACACTGTATCAACGTTTACTAGAGTCGCAGCGTTATAGCAAAGCGCAATGGGAAAATGATTTAAGAGAACAAGATAAATTACGCCAATTTGAAAACTCATTAGCGGCATCTTCGTTTATTCCGAAAGCCGAGCTACAGCGTTTTCAAACAATCTCAGAACAAACGCGAGACTTTAAATATGCAATCGTCACTGTAAAACCTGAAACCATTACGGTGAGCGATGCGGAGATCGAAGCCTACTACAATGACAATAAGCAGCATTATCAAACTGCAGAGCAAGTCAAACTCGCGTATGTAGAACTAAAAGAACAGGATTTAGCGGATAGCCTTAGTGTTAGTAAAGAGGACGCGCAAGCGATTTATGATTCACAAATAGAGCGCTATCAAACCGCACAGCTGCGCAAAGCCAGACACATCATGTTTAAAGTCCCCAGTGAGCTAGGCGCAGATGCCATAGAGTGGGATCAAGCCATTGAAAAAGCTGAAGGCATTATTAAACAATTAGAAGACGGTGCTGCGTTTTCAGTGCTTGCGGTAAAAAATTCTGAAGATAAGCTCTCTGCTCTAAAAGGCGGAGAAATGGGATTCATTGCACCCGGAGACTTCACCAGTACAGCGTTAGAAGATGCTTTGTTCTCGCTGGATATCGGTGGTTACAGCAAGCCAATTCGAACCGAGCAAGGAATTCAAGTGATACAACTTGATGAAATTCAGGCGTCAGAACAAAAACCGTTCGAAGATGTGCGCGAACAAATCATCAATGAGCGTAAAAGCCAATTGGCACAAGAACGATTTATCGAAGTTGCAGATGAAATGGCAAATCTAGTGGTAGAGCAACCGGATGACTTGATAGAAGTATCTGAAAGCTTTGATTTAGAGATTAAACAGACAGAGTTTTTAACTACCGCAAGCAATGAGGGAATTTTCGCTTTCCCTAAAGTTAAAACCTTAGCCTTTTCAGAAGATGTGCTCGTTGAAAATTTGAATAGTGAGTTAATTGAAGTGGCAGATGGGCATGTTGTTACCATGCGCTTAGTCGAGCATAAACCATCCGCACAAAAACCAATTGATTCCGTTAAAGATGAAATCAAAAATTTAGTCACCTTGCGTAAAGCGGCCGAAGCCACTTCCGAGCAAGGTCGAGGCTTGTTTGTGAAGATGCAAAATGGCGCAAGCATAAATTCCATCGCGAGTGAAAGTTCTTTAGAACTTATTTCGCATGGCGCCATACGCCGTGATGATAATCGAGTGCCACAAGTTTTAAGTCAGCACGCGTTTACAATGCCCCATCCTTCAGACGGTGAAAGCGTAGTAGATGGCGTGCCGCAAGGCGATGGTAGTTTTGCGTTGATTGAGCTATTTGGCGTAACTCCCGGTCCTGAAGAATTAGACGATGCTAAATTTCAGCAGCTGTCCCAACGTGTGAATTATGGCCGTAGAGAATTCTCGGCGGTTATCGATGCCATACAAGAAGAGGGCGAAGTCATCATCTTTGAAGATCAAGTTTCTACACCAGAGCAGTAAGCCACTACTGTTAGCCAAGACCATTAGTTAGTACTGTTAACTAGATAAGTCTAGTATACTCTTCGCCCATGCAGCTAAAGCTTCATTGGCAAATTCTTATCGCACTGTTACTCGCAGTGCTAGTCGGGTTATTTCTTGATTCGCAATCCAGTATTTTTAGCATTACCTTCGCATCGATATTTGAATTCGTCGGCAAACTTTTCCTGAATGCCTTAAAGATGATCATTGTGCCACTGATCGTCTCATCCATTATCTTAGCGATTAGCAATCTAGGTTCAGGGGATGCGTTCGGGCGTTTAGGCGGAAAAACACTGGGCTATTACGTAATGACCAGTGCCATTGCAATATTAATTGGCATTACCATAGTAAACATCACTCAGCCCGGCATTATTGACGGAGTACCTGCAAAAGAAATCTTAGGCTTTAGTGAAAATACTGACGAAGTAATGAAAAATGTAGAAGGCAAATCCGCAGGCGATGTGGTGGAAGTTTTTCTACGTATGGTTCCCAAAAACATTATTAAAGCCGCGGCAGAAGGCCAAATGTTAGGTCTGATCTTTTTCAGTCTATTGTTTGGTTTTTTCATGATTAAAATTAAAAAAGAGCTTAGTAACTCGCTGAAAAACTTTTGGGAAGGTGTGTATGAGGTAATGCTGCTCATTACGGACTTAGTAATGAAATTCGCACCGATAGGTGTATTTGCGCTGGTGGCCAATGTAATGATCGTATCCGGCCTAGAAGCATTTGAACCACTGCTCTTGTTTTTCTTTACCGTGCTAGCCGCATTGTTTATTCACATTGCAGTCGTCATGCCGCTGTTATTAAAATTTGTAGGTGGCGTCAGCCCCATCAAACATTACCAAGCCATGATGCCTGCATTACTCACCGCATTTTCTACTGCATCCTCATCTGCAACACTACCCGTCACCATGGATTGTGTGCGTGATCGTGCAGGGGTGTCTAGGCGTACCACCAGTTTCGTGTTGCCGCTAGGCGCAACTGTAAACATGGATGGCACCGCGTTATATGAATGTGTCGCCGCAATGTTTATTGCACAAGCGTATGGTTTAGATTTAACCATCGGCACGCAAATTTCGATTGTGGTACTCGCATTAATGACTTCTATCGGAGTTGCAGGTATACCTTCTGCAAGTCTGGTCGCCATTGCAGTGATATTAGCTGCGATTGGTTTGCCAGCAGAAGGCATTGGATTAATTTTGGCAGTCGATAGAGTGTTAGATATGTGTAGAACTGCAGTGAATGTATTTAGTGATTCATGTGGTGCAGTAATTATAGGTAGGACGGAAGGAGAGAAAGGCATACTTGAGGCGTAAGTTTGTAAATGGAAATAAACGAAGTTGCAATGGGATGGGTTGAAAGGTGGGCGTATGAAGTGGATGACCCAAAAAGAGACGAATTTGAATGGGTAGATGAATTCGAATACGTGGCTACCCATGAAATACCAGAAGTCGGGTTAAAATTAATCCTAGCGATTCTAACGTTAGAACCGAGTAGTCATTTAATTAAAGTACTGGCTGCAGGTCCCTTAGAAGATTTATTAGCCAATCATGGTGAAAAAATAATTGAGAAAGTGGAGTCAGAGGCAAAAACCAATAGCAAGTTTGCATTATTACTAAGCGGTGTTTGGCAAAATTCGATACCAGATAAAATTTGGGGACGAGTTCAAAACATTTGTAAATAGAAAGAGATGGGATGGAAAACTATACGTAAATTAAAGAGGAAATTATCATGAGTAAAGGGCAAGACAGTAAAAAGAATGTTAAAAAGAAAGCGCTTTTAACACCAAAAGAAAAGAAAGCCGCAAAGCTAGCCAAGAAAAATGCAGCTAAAGGCGGCACTATCCTTTAAATAACGTTGTTCAGAACGATAAGGGATACTGCTTTTTATCTTTAACAAGCCGTTGTTTGTATTTCCGTACATTCAGTTTGTGTTACTTGGTTTTATTGAGTAGTGGTTAGCATTAAATTTAAAGCAAAAGAATGAAGGGGTTGTAAAGTGCAAGAGATGAATAATAATTCAGCATTAGGGCTAAACTTGACGCGTTTAACTTTGGGTGGGTTCTTTCTATGGATGGGTTTTTTAAAATTCTTTACCTATGAGTCGGATGCAGTAAGCGGTCTAATGATGACTAATCCATTAACCAGTTGGGTAGTAAACATTTTTGGAAATTCACTTTCTACAGGAATAATTGGAATTGTAGAAATCCTTGCGGCAGTTCTTATTTTTATAGGCTGCATGAATTCCAAGCTAGGGGCTATAGGCGCTGGATTGGCTGCGTTAACGCTTCTTGTGACCAGTACGTTTTTGATCTTTGGTCCAGTCATACAGGAAGGCCTTAACTTTCCATTTTTGTCACCTATGCCAGGTCAATTTATATTAAAAGACCTTCCATTATTTGGGGCAGCAGTATGGTTATGTTTGTCTGACTTAAACAAACAGTAAATCACGTAATAACATTTCTTCTGCTGTTTGCCAGGTTACAAAGGTCACTTAGGTTGTAGGACAGATTGAATTTGAAACAACTTCTTAAGGTCCGCTATTGACCGACAGAAACTTGCTCCTCGGCAACTGCTCCTGCGTTGCTCTACCTCCTGCATCCATGCAGTCGTACATTTTCTGCACTTCCGCCATCCATGGTGGTCTAAAGCGGAAATGATTTGTTTTATTCTTCTGCTAGCAAATCGCGAATGATCGTTGCTACTTCCGGATGATCAAATTCTCTTCCGCCGACGGCTCGGTATCTTACTTTTCCCTTCTTATCTACTAAATATGTGGTGGGAATACCTTCAACCTTGTAGGCCTCAGAAATCTTACTTTCCAGATCAAAAAGGATCGGGAAACTTGGGTCGGTACCGAGTTCACCCATGTAAGAGAAAACATGGTCTTGGCTTTCAGATTGATTAATCGCAATGATGATAAAATCTGTGCCTTTCATGGTTTGGTATAGCCTTTCCATTGAAGGCATTTCTCGGCGACAGGGTGGGCACCAGGTGGCCCAGAAATTTATCAGTAACACTTTTCCATGAAAATCTTTCAGAGAATAGGTATCTTCGTCCATATCTTGAAGGTTGAAATCGGGCGCATCAAAAGGTTCGGATATTTTATTTAATTGGAAGCCAAGCTTTGGAAGTGTTTGTTCAGCGGCCCACACTGGCGAAGCAAATAAGGAATAAATAACTAGCAGTATTATTGTGTGACGCATTTTATTTATTCTGTAGACTGATGGGCGCACAGCGTAAGCTTTTGATCTTTCCCATTATCTTTTCACCATCCAGATTCCAGCTGTAGATGAGATCGAATGGTTCTTCGTGTGGCAGTTTGATGGTAGTGAACCCCTGACTCCAGTCCCCAATGTTAAACGTTTGTTCTGATGGCAGCATTGTCCAGGAGTAGCGTATGTTCATTATTTTCCATTCGTCCAACCACTGAGTCTTGGTTTTGAATGTATGCTTTACTCCATCAGCAGTTTCTGCATACCAATCCTTTACACGGTAAGACAAACTCGTTTCAGAAGTGTTTCTAACGATCGTTCCAAAAGCGCAATAACTGGCAATATTTTCAATGGCTTCACTTGGAAACCCGTGTGAACCATAAATAGCACGAATGTAATCTGGTAGTAGTTGCATCAATTCTAGATGGAAGCCTTGATTATCTATTTTCCAGGAGAGTAGTCCGCTATCAGGATCTCTGATTTGTTGAGCCTCACTGGCTAACAGTGAAGACTGAAAACAAATTAGGAGAGTAATTAAAATGTATCTCAACGTAGTAAGTACTCGGCCAACACCGCATAATACATAGTGTTGTCCATAAGCTCAGTTAATAAAATAGAATATATTTTAACACTTAAAGGTTAATGTTTGCTATTGACCGACAGAACTTGCTCCTGCACTTCTTCGATCCATGGCGGTCGAAAGCAGACGTACAAAAATTATTAATTTGTTAGCACCAGCCTGTATCGGTGATCAAGATTGAGATATACCAGTCTAGTGTTAATCTTATTTCTATAACCAGATGGTTAAATATACTGAAAAATGAAACCAACTCTCGTTTTACTGCCAGGCTTTGATGGTTCGGGTCGTTTATTTACTCCGCTTCACAAAGAACTATATGATGTAAATACAATCGTTTTGTCTTATCCAAGTGATAAGGTGATGACGTATTCTGATTTGTGTCATTACTTAAAAGATGAGTTGCCCAATTCGCCGTATGTGCTTCTTGGAGAATCCTTCGGTGGGCCGTTGGCGATGATGTTGTCTAAATATGCAGATGAAAACCTAAAAGGCATTATTTTATGTGTCTCATTTGTTAAAAATCCTCAGGTTCTTCTCTCTAGATTAATTCGGCCTTTTCTAAAACCCAAACACTTGCAAAAAGAAACTCCTGCTTGGCATATTAGAACCATGCTAATGAATGGGGTGTCGGATACTACTTTAATTCGTAATATTCAAGCCGCAACCGCTGAGTTAACGCGTGAAGTGTATTTTTATCGCTTAAGAGAAATAGCAGATGTAGATGTAGCGGATATTTTGCAGAAATGTGAGCTGCCCATTTTATATCTCAGAGCAAAAAAAGATCGACTGGTGTATGAAAGCTCAATGAAACTGGTTGAAAAGCTGGGTAAGAATGTAACCGTTGAAACTTTTGATGCTCCGCACATGTTGTTGCAAACAATGCCAGCGCAAACGGCTCAATGCATTAAAATATTCATGAGTTTGTTATAACGTAAGCGAAAATAAAGAGTTAGATATCTTCGTTGTGCAAAATAAAATGTATCACTCATAAAGTAATTTTATTGAGTTCAAAATTCAGCGTTTTACTTAAACCGATTATCGGGAAGTGGGACGCGCCTGCATTGAAATAATCCAAACTGTACTTTCATTTTTATATGAAATAGCAATGGGTAAGTTCGATACCATAATTCAATCTATCGCTAAAACCAGTGATAAGCTAAGTGCAAAAGCATTTCGACGCTATTCAGATAGGTATCATCTTAAGGCAATAAATCAAATACCCGTTCTATTTCCTGAAAACATACATGAGCTTAATGAAACTTTAGAGTGTTGTAGGGAAGAAATTCAGAATTCAGAAGACTCCGGCATCATGCCGGCACCCAAGCATTTTGAGCAAGTTGCCGACTTATCAAGAGCGGAAAAACGATATGAGAATGAAATCGCAATCTGTGAAATGTATATTAGCCTCGTTAATCAATATGCTGCCAGAGAAAGACTGACTGAAGCTGAAATATCAACAAACTTGCTGCCAAATTGCGCACCTTTTGTTAAGCGAATACATATTGCAAAAATAATACAGAAAAGCAATAGAACTTAGCTCACTTTAAATATTAAAATAGCTTACACCACAGGCAGCAGTAAACAGGCGTTAAAGCAGAGGCTAAGAGTTCAGAGTAATGTTTTTTTTATGCTATTCCCCTGGCGCATCCGCTAAATCTATACTTCGGCAATTCCCGGTAAGTTTCAACTTATTCATAACATCTCGTAATGCAGTGCGAACACCTTCTTCTAAAACGGGATGATACACGGGCATTTCTAAAGCCTGTTGAATGGTCATTTTTTGCTGAACCGCCCAAGCAAGTAAGTGTGCTAAATTTTCAGCTCGTGGTGAAAACAATTCTGCACCGACTAATGTGCAATCTGTTTTGTTTGCATAGATGCGAATTATGCCGCGATGTTGGTTCATGACTCTTGCTCTTCCTTGATCATCATAAGAAGCCTCGCCAACTTCAATGTTTTTAGGCTGAAGTTCACTATAGGTTTTACCCACTAGTGCCATCTGTGGATCTGTAAAGGTAATGGCAAGAGGCGTACGACGTACTTGTGCAATGGTATTAGGATACAAGGCTGCATTTTTACCTGCAATGCGTCCTTCATCAGAGGCCTCATGTAGAATTTGCCTATGACCTGCAGCATCTCCTGCAACAAATATGGGCAAATCACCTACTTGAGCAGTTTGCTCATTCCATTCTTGTCTAACTTGCTCGTTTGTTAATCCTACAGCTTCTAAATTTAAATGTTGTAAAGTAGATTTGCGACCGGTTGAGATAAGAATTTTGTCGAACAGTTGGCTATGTTCAGTATCATTCGCATCTCTCCATTTCAAGTGTATACCTGAAGAAGATTTATCTGCATGCGTGATGTTTGAATTGAAGACAAAATTAAGCTCTTTACTTAACACTTCACGAGCCTTGCTATGTACAACAGGATCGGTAAGTGCACTTAATTGGTCAGAGCGGCTAAAAAATGTCGTCTCAACCCCAAGGCGATGCAATGATTGACCTAATTCAAGCCCTATAATGCCAGTTCCAATAACCGCTAACGTGCGTGGGAACTCTTGCAGCTCAAATACATCATCATTAATTAATAGGTCATCTTTAATTTTATTAAAAGCAGGTGGGATAAAGGGTTCACTTCCTGTAGCAATTACAATCGATTGCGCATTAATAATGGTGTGATCGTCAACTTGTAAGGTATTGTTATCGATAAATTTAGCGTGGCCTTTGATGCGAAACTCTTCTGGCCTCGCTTGGGTACTTTTTACAACGAATCCAGCAAAGCGATCTCGCTCGCTACGCACACGCTCGAACACGGATTGAGCATTGATGGTTTTATCCTTGGCATGAATACCAAATACGTCTGCATGATCTATAGTATGAGAAACTTCTGCAGCAGCGATTAATAATTTGGATGGCATACAACCCGTGCGAGCGCACATGGTGCCGTACTCTCCAGATTCTATGAGTAACCAACTTAATCCAGCTTTTTCAACTTCACGCAGTGCATTAAGGCCCGCAGTGCCAGATCCTATAATTGCTACATCGGTAGTTAACGTTTTCATTATTTTCTCAATTTAATTTCTTTGTTTTATTTAATAAAAGCTGCCCGCCGAAGCAGGCATAACCATCAGGCTGTTTTAATATTCATCGCCGCTTGAATGCCAGCAAGAGGGAAGATTTGTCCGCCGCCGGCCCAGTTGCCTTCATTAAGGTCGTAGAGCATGGTCCAATGATTTAACCGACCATCAAATGGGCCAACGATATCGTCGACAATTTCGCCAATTTCCGCTACGAGAGTTTTACGTGTACTTTCATTAAGTGCACCTTCAGGTGTGGTGACATCAATGCGCAGAGGCGCATCTTCCAGATTCTCTCCGCCGACATAAATTGACCCTTCAGGTAATTCATTAAAGTAGGCCCACACCAAAGACTGAGCACCGGCATCGTCAATCGGTGCGCGTTCTGCTTTAAGCACGGCATTGGACACTCTAGACATTAGCGCATCCTGATCATTTTTATTAAGTGTGTCTTGTGTGGCGGTAACTTGAATTAATGGCATGTCGATCTCCTAAATGTTTTGATTAGTTAATGACTGATTTTAAAAAGCGTCCCTGCTATATTTTTCTCTAGTTGAATAAGTTCAAATTTCCGAATTATATTTTCCTTGTGAAATAAATTCTACAAGCTGTTGATAGCTACCAATATGCTCATCATTTATAAATATTTTAGGTAATGGACTATCTTTAAATAATTCAGTAGTGTCATGAGGATGTTTGGTAGTACTTGTTACATTAATTTCCACATAACTAATTTCATTCCAATCCAATAATGTCTTTGCTGCATCGCAGTAAGGGCAACTTGGTTGTGTATAGATTGTTATTTGCATAGCGTTATTTAAAAATAGTTAATTACTTTGAAATATTTACAAATGCGATTTCACAACGCTGTTGTTCGATAAAAGCAATTTCATCGGGACTAATATCACCCTCGATTCCATAGACACGATCGATCAGTGGAATCATTACACTTTGTTCTCCATAACTTTTTCCTTCTGATAAATACTTTCCGATAAGGTCATATTCATCCATTCCCAATGCTCGGTTTTTTGCAACAGACGTTGCCGTATCGCCAAGCCATTCACAAAAGTGTGGTTCTGAAGCTATGTTGTCTGCATAACTCACTGTGCTTAAGGTTAATAAAATTATGCTAGGTATTAGTGATTTCATGATCTACCTCGTAATTAATATCTAAAGAACGTCCTTGTTCATAAGCCATCCATGTGTGCTGGTATTAACACGCAACCCTCTTAAGACTGGCCGTTATAAGTCGGTCCGTTAGAAGGCTTGCCTAATATAGACAGGTCGAAAAAAACCGGTCCGTTAGAAGGTCCGCCTCTATAAGCCGGTCCGCTAGAAGGCTTGCCTAATTTAGACAGGTCGACATAAGACTCGTCGCTTGAAAACGAACTAGCTTGGCTAGTATCAACCGGAGCAACACCATAATGTTGCTCAAAGTTATCTACTGATATGCCACCTTGTGCCCATGCAAAGTTAGAAGCGGCAAGTAGTACAGCTGTTAAAAGTGCTTTTGATTTCATGATTAAATCTCCTATGTGATTTAAGTAGTTTCTTGTTTAAGAACTTCAGTATTAAAGTTCTTACTAGGCTCTATTGCATAGGCCGTGCCAACTTTATTATTTCAATAAAAACAAGTACTTGAGTGATTTCAGCAATTACAATATATTGTTAATCCCAAAATATTGGGAATAGATTCCTAATATTTCGTATAATTTAGCTAGGTTGTTACGTTGTTTTCCTAATGGAGCGTTTGGGGAGTAATTAAATTCTTAATTTAAAATTTTAGAGTGAATATTGATGTCAGAACGGCTTGTAAATCTTAAACAAACACTAGAAGAATCTGGCAATCAGAGGCTTTTAGAATATGAGTTAATTTTAGATGCTGCGGGTGAAGGGATTTATGGTTTTGATGCAGATGGACATGCCACTTTTGTAAACCAATCTGCAACAGATATGTTGGGTTGGGAGCTTAAAGACTTTCTTGGTAAGAAAAACACACACGAATGTCATCATCACAGTAGAGCAGATGGTTCGCATTATCCTCAAGAAGAATGTCCCATTTATAAATCTCTAAAAGACGGGAAAGTGCATCGTGAAAACAATGAAGTATTTTTCACTAAAGATAATATTGCTATTCCAGTTGAATATATCAGTACGCCCATTATAGAAAATGGCAAGGTTGCAGGTGCAGTAGTTGTATTTAGTGATATAAGTGATCGTAAAAAAGCAGCATTAGAATTACAACATGCTTTTGAAGAAATACAAAAACTACATTGTGCATTGGAGAAAGAACGCGACTATCTTCGAGAAGAATTTGAAGTTACATTAAATTTTGGTGAAATCGTTGGCGAAAGTTCCGCTCTACAAAAAATGTTAGTGCAAATTGAGGCGGTAGCACCTACGCCAGCAAATGTATTGATTTATGGTGAGTCAGGAACTGGTAAAGAATTAACTGCACGTGCCATACATAGTAAAAGTAATCGATCAAACAAACCACTTATAAAAGTAAATTGTAGTTCCATACCAAAAGAATTATTTGAGAGTGAGTTTTTTGGCCATGTTAAGGGTTCTTTTACGGGTGCGCACCGAGATCGTGTGGGGCGTTTTGAACTTGCGGATGAAGGCACACTGTTTCTCGATGAAATTGGTGAAATTCCATTAGATCAGCAAAGTAAATTATTGCGCGCACTCCAAGAAAAAGAATTCGAACGTATCGGCGATGAAAAAACAAAAAAAGTTGATGTTCGCATAATTGCTGCTACTAATCGTGATTTAAAGACAGAGGTTGAAGCAGGCCGGTTTCGAGAAGATTTATTTTATCGACTAAGTGTTTTCCCTATAGAAGTGCCACCCTTGCGTGAGCGACGTGAAGATATTATTCCACTTACTATGCATTTTCTAAATGCCACCTGTACCGATATGGGTAAATGTGAATTTAATCTTACCCGCGAGCAAGGAAGAATTTTAGAAAACTATAAATGGCCAGGAAATATCCGAGAATTACAGCATGTTATTGCAAGAGCTGCGATATTATCCACTGGTAAAAAATTACAATTGGATTCTGCTCAATTTCAATCTGATGTAACCACACAAACAAGTAGTACAAAAGCTGTAGAAGCTTTGCCAAAATCTAAATATATAAGCGTAAAAGAATTTAAGCAGCGCGAAAAAGAAAACATCATTGCTGCTCTACAACATAGTGGCTGGAGAGTTTCGGGGAAAGAGGGTGCTGCAGAATTGCTAGGTATTAAGCCCACCACGCTTGCACATCAAATGAAAATATTAAAAATACAGAAACCACCAGGAGTTTGAATGTTCAATTAGACCCCAAATCGGACATTCGATGAATCGTTGTCGACAGGATTACTATCTAAATTCAAAAATTTGGAGAAGCAATGAGAGATTACATAAGTGATATAGCATTTACCGATACGGTGAAAAAGATCCAAGATCAAAAAGGTTCACGATCTTCCTATATAAATATGGAGGAGCGAGGTAGTTGGCAAAATACAGTTACACACCAACTCAGAGATTTTATTGCAGAATGCGATTCCTTTTATATGTCCACTGTTAATAGTGAAGGGCAACCTTATATTCAACATCGTGGTGGACCTAAAGGCTTTTTAAAAATAATTGATAGTCGCACACTAGGTTTCGCCGACTTTTCTGGAAATAGGCAGTACATCTCTTATGGCAATCTGGAAGATAACAATAAGGTATGTCTTTTCTTCATGGATTATCCGAATAGGGCACGCATCAAACTCTGGGGTACTGCTGAGATAAATGAAGATGATACAAGCTTAATTCAACAACTTTCAGTATCCGATTACAAAGCCAAAGTGGAACGTGCCTATATTATTCATATAGAAGCCTGGGACAGGAATTGTCCACAACACATCATGCCCCGCTATACGCAACAGGAGATTTGTGATCTGGATATTTGCCCAAGTTGTGAACCAACCGATGAGTAACTAAATGTGACTAACAAACCATAGCAGTTCGCCACTTAATCTTTAACATCACCAAAAAAAGGGCCAGACCTCTTTTTTCTTACTCTGTATAAAATGGCGCACCCTATGGCTTGCCATTTTTATAGGCCTAATAAGACTTCAGCTTAAGCTGCTGCTGCACTAAAATTAGTATCCGCTGCAACAATCAGTTCTGATTCGTTACCATCATTCCAAAGTGCTAAGGCATCCGTTTTTTCATTTTTCAAAAATAAGAAAAGACGATCATTCACTATTTTGTAATTCGTTGGGTCAATAGGAAATATTTCATTCACTGATCTACCAAAGGCACATGAGCCGCTAAATGCTGGCACAAACTTAGCAGGATTAGCATCGAATGCCTTTTTGGCATCCTCACTAACCAAATGATACGTTTTCCCTTCATGGGTTGAACTAAATTCAGCACTACCTTTTAACGGGCCATCTGCAACGAAATACGCTACTGGACAATATCCTTCAATTTCTACATCACTCATTTTATTACTCTCCGTAAATGATTTTATTAAAAGTCGACCCAGGTATGTTTTGTTGAGTCGATTTAATGTGGGTTGATTAATATTCATTACGTTTATTTTGCGTTAAGAATAGGTTTATAGAACTTTATGAACACCATGTTCTCTGCACTAGCGATATGACAAGCTGCACAAGCCTCTTTAGGTAAGGCAGCTGCTGTCTTTGCGTATGGCGGTGCATGGTGACCAAAGTTGAAGAAACCCCAACCATTGGTATCTTTGTATCGTTCACTATCTTTAACTGAAATATCAATTCCATTTAAAGCTGCTGGGAAATAACCACGGCCAGAGGCTTCACCTCTTGAACCATCATCGTTGGTACCTTCAATCGTTAATTGCAGTTCTTTTAAAAGAATAGTGCCCTCTGGAAACACTCCAGTCTTTCTATAGGCCGTATAGGCTTCATATTGCGTATACACATTATGATATTCAGGGAATCCTGCTTTTCCATTATTTAGTGCATGCGGAGTAAGTGGTGCGCCTAGAAAAATCCATCCGTGGTAATTTGTAGGGAGTATTAATTCACCTTTAGAATTATATTTTGGTCCCCAATCGGTATCTGATGCCGAGTTTGCGAAACTTGAAAATACGAAAATACTTGTGGTTAAAAGCAGCAGAATAAAAATTCTAGCTCTTTTAATGAGATTAATTGTAATCATAGTCTTCTCCTGGTTGTTGTAAAATTTACAAATAGTTGATTTTAAGTTTGTTAAAACGATATAAATTATTTAGATCTTTGTCTTTAATACTTACAGTAAAATTGTTGCGCCAATCATTAAGATTGCTGCCCAAGATACGAGATATACGGGTGTACGTAAGTAAGGTAACCCCAGAGTAAATACAACTGCGTGAGCAATGCGACTAAAGAAAAATAGTTTTGCCAACATGCCAACTGTTGCGCCAGCCTCCACATTTCCTTCTAATAAAAACATTGCTGCTACCACTACTGCGATGAACGCTGGCATGGTCTCAACCATATTTTCATGTGCAGCTTGCGCACGCTGTGCCCACATGGGTGGTTCAGGTTGTTGTGCTGGATACCCTTCTGGATAATTATTTAAAAAGGTTGGTAATCCCCAGACAAATACTCTTGCAAGAATATAAGGTGTCCATAAAAGCACAGTAAGTACTCCACTGAGCGCTAAATAAAATAATGCTGTTTCCATAAATCATCTCCTAAAAATAAAAAAGAAAGCCTGCACTACAGGGGGAGTTAGGAATGCAATAAACAGGCTTTCAAGCTGGGACCTAGAGATCAGAGTAGTGTTTGTTCTTGATTTTCGGCCAATTAGCATCCGCCTTTTTGATGTTGCCGGGGATGTCCTTCACCCACATGCTTTTAATGCTGTTATCAAGGTTGAAGTACAATTTGCCATCAACGATTTCCCAGACAGTTGGGTCACCGATGAATTTTTTGTTTACAGAAACACCAAAAGCACACCAACCGCCATAGGCAGGAAGATACTTGTTAGGGTTCTTTTTAAACGCCTCTTGGTTATCAGCACTTGAGAACAAATAGTTCACGCCGTCATGTGTGACTAAATGATTGCCATTTCCCTGTACGGGTCTTTTCCCAGTTTGGTACGACACTAGGCCATAGCCCTGGACGCCTACTGTGCTATGGACAATCTCTTCTGCTTGCACCGCAGTGGCGCTAGCACTCGCAACAAACATGAGCGCTAAAAGTGGTAATAATAGTTTCTTCATCATAGTTTCCTCTTGTAAATATTATTTAAAGTAGATGATTAAGCCGCACGGAGGGCTTTATCTGTATTGACCTCAGGGAAATCGATATCGATATCGAATGCCGCGTTGAAGTAATTCGTGAAAGTATTTAAAGCAACATGAGCAAGGATTTCGACGATTTCTTCATCGCTGAACCCTGCGCTACGAACGGCTTGTATATCTTGCTTGCTTACATGACCGCGTTTTTGGATTAACAAACGAGCAAACGTTAATGCATTTTGCGTTTTCGTGTCTGTAGATACTCCAGAAAGATTAAGAACGAGCTCATTTTGCTCAATACCCGCTTGCTCTCCTAAAAAGGTATGCGCAGAGGCGCAGTAATCGCAACCGTTGGTTCCGGCTGTTACTAATGCCAGCTTTTCTCTTAATTGAGCGTTCAGTACACCATTACTGAGAGCTCCGTTTAAATTTAAATAGCCTTCTAATGCGGCCGGTGCATTGGCAAATGCGGTAAAAATATTGGGCGTTGCCCCCATTGCTTTTTGAACCGCCGCTAACAAGGTTTTGGCTTTACCTTCCGCTGTAGCTGGGTTTATTAGGGTTAGAATTGACATATAAACTCCTCTAGTTGAATTATGGTCTTAAAAGGATACCGATCTGTTTCCTTAATGACGCGTAATATAGGCTTTATTTTTACATAGTCAAGAGTTTATTTTAATAATGTTTAAAGGTGACTCGCTGTTTACTTGTTGATTAATATGATATATTTTAATCTAAATAGTATGTGATATGGATGCAATAGCACTTATATTATTGAATTTAAAAAGGATACTATATAGTATCCTTGAATGAGGATGTTATGCCAAGACAAAGTAGAAGAGAGCATTTGATCGATACTGCAATCACATTATTTTGTGAGCACGGTTATCACGCTACCGGGATTGATCGTATTTTAGACACCGCAGGGGTTTCTAAAAAAACGATGTATTTGTATTTTCGTTCGAAGGAAGAACTGATTTACGCTGCGCTACAACAGTATGACAGCGTTTTTCGTAACAACTTTATGAGAGCGGTTGAAGAGCAGGGTCCGTCACCTAAGGATAAAATGCTCGCAATATTCGATGTCGCCGGTGCATGGTTTAACGAGAATAATTTTTTCGGTTGCATGTTTATCAATGCGGTCGGTGAATACTCGGAATCTGAATCCCCCATCCGAGAAATAAGTAGGCAGTTTAAACAGCAAATGCGAAGTTACGTAGCTAAGCTTGCTGAAGAAGCCAATATTGAAAATCATTTATTACTAGCCGATGAGCTATGTCTCTTATTAGAAGGCGCAATTGTTACTGCGCAAGTTTCGCAAAGCCCTACTGCAGCGCTAACGGCAAAAAAAATAGCGCAAAAACTTATTGAATGATCTCTTAAACGAGCATTCTTACGCAAATGAAAAAACTACAACTTAAGCGGATTTACGAAAAATCAAACAAAGATGATGGCTATCGAATTTTAGTGGATAGACTATGGCCGCGGGGACTGAAGAAGGCTGAAGCTAAAATTGATCTTTGGTTGAAAGAAATAGCCCCATCAAATGAGCTTAGAAAATGGTTTAATCATGATGTAAATAAATGGAAACCATTTTGCACAAAATATAATAAAGAACTAAAAAGCAAAGACGAAGAATTAGATTTAATCACACAGCATCTAAAAAAATCAAACGTTACGCTTCTATTTGGGGCCAGTGATAAAGAACACAACCAAGCTGTCGCTTTGCTACACTATATTCAAAATAGTTAAATGTTGATTTCTAACCGAAAGCAGACCTCAGTATTATTGCTAAAATGAGCGAAAAAAATTTTCGTCTAATTCTTTTTGTCGCATTACTTTGTGTGGCACCAACTATTATATTTTTAGTGCAAGTTGTCATTACTATACCACCTGCTGTTATTCTCTCTGCATTGATTGTGCTGATTGTAGAATTTCTTAAAGAAAGTGGGGAAGTGCCAATTCTCATCATTGCATTTTTAGCGGCTACCTTTCTTATTTCATATGGTATTTTTTGGCTCATTGCATTTGTATTTGCCAGGATCGCAAGTTGGTTGCCAAGCATGTGGTTGCGCTATGCATGGCTAGGAACCCTGTTTTTGGTGTTATGGAGAGTGTCGCAACAGCCCTACTATGGCGCAGGTGGGCATGGACCGGGTTCGTTTGGGCCCATTCAAGATATATGGAAACAAGGCTTAGGATTTAAACCCGAGGCTACATGGAAATATTATTTTATAACGGTGGGTGTGATTATTGGATTCGCTTTTTTATGGCGCACTATTGTTCATTTAATTTCTAGAAAAACTGCTTGAGCAGTGTATAAGTTTTTGTTGAGAGAATGTGAAAATTGAATGAATGGCCAAAAAAAACCTAAAGGTGATTATCGTCACCCTGAACTAAAGAATATAGCTACTAAATTAGTTACTAACTGACTCGATTTATCCGTATAAAAAGTAAAGAATCATTATTGCGATTAGTGTTATTAGTGAAATAACAGTAATTTTAAGATCTTTATTTGTTTCTATGTAGTATCGTTCTGTTTTTGTAACTTCTTCCTTTCTTCTATTCATATTTTTTATATTTGTTGTAATACGCAACTTTATTTTCCGCTGATTATTTTAGATTGCAATAAAAATTGTCATTGAATTATGCTTTAGTTTTTTCAGCTTTTATAATTCTTATAAAAAGTTTGTATCGAATTGACGCTTTCATAGAATTGATCATAATTTCATTTCATAAAGAAACATCCAATGCTTAGTCATAAAAGAATGATTTTAATTTTAGGCCTCATTTTGGCAGGTGAAGCCATTTTTGCGTTGCCGTTTCACATTGCTCGTTTTTTTAGACCGATTATGCTCGAGATGTTTAATCTAACTGCTACTGAGCTAGGCGCTGCACAAGGTATTTATGGAATTGTAGCGATGCTTTGCTATTTTCCTGGCGGATTTATCGCAGACCGCTTTCCGGTTCATAAATTAATTGCACTCTCCTTATGGATGACAGCACTGGGTGGTTTGTTCATGGCGACGCTGCCAAATTACCCTGAATTCGTTGGGTTATATGGTTTTTTTGGTTTTACCACCATTATTCTATTTTGGGGTGCTTTAATTCGAGCGACCAGAGAGTGGGGTGGTCACCAAGAACAAGGATTAGCATTTGGAATTCTCGAAGGAGGGCGTGGTTTGCTCGCAGTGGTGTTGGCTTCCGCTGCAGTGATGGTTTTTCATTTTTCCTTCCCGATGGGTTATGACTCGGCCACTTTTGTTGAGAAAACAAACGTCTTTCGTACTGTCATTTATGGCTATACATTCATTACTGCTGCCATTGGGCTCTATGTGTGGTTTGCATTTGCTTCTTTTTCTAAAAAAAAGAGAAAAGTATCTGCGATTAACCAACAGAAACCTATTTTTAATAATATTAAAGAAGTTTTTTCGTACCCAGCTGTTTGGCTGCAAGCGTTAATTGTTGTATGTGCTTATGTTGGCTACAAGGGTTTTGATAACTACACACTATTTGCAGTGGATGTATATGGCTATGATGAAATTGAAGCAGCAAAATTAGTTACGTTAGGGTCATGGATTCGACCCTTTGCTGCTATTGCAGCGGGGCTTCTCGCGGATCGGTTTCATGTTGTGAAAATGCTTTCGATTTGTTTTCTAATGTTGCTTTTCGCTGACATGTATTTTGCATTTGCAACACCCATACTTAATATTTCATGGATTTTTATGGGTAATGTATTGGTCACTTGTATTGCAATATTTGGATTGCGCGGATTATATTTTGCGATTTACGAAGAAGTGAAAATGCCCATTGCTATTACAGGAAGTGCAGTAGGGCTAGTTTCCGTCATAGGTTTTACCCCAGATATTTTTGTCTTGTTGGTAGCGGGTTTGTTAGTTGATCATTCACCTGGCTTGCTGGGGCACCAACACTTTTTTATGTTTCTTTCTGCATTTGCTGCAGTAGGCTTGGTAGCAAGTCTATCGTTATCACGTTACCTATCTGGGAAACAATAGATGCAGATATTAATGGTTGATAATTATCAAGTAATTAATGAATCTACATTCAACTACACAGTAATTTCTACCTTTAATCGTTTATTTTCGTCCGCATACTTCTGTGTGGAGGAGAATAGCGAATACATGCTAATTACTTACTTCAAATTTTAAATGAGCGTTTTAGATACACTTCTTAACTCACTCATTCGCAAAAGCAGCTTTACTCTAACCAGCCTCTTTGAGAGAAGTAAAAATCTTAAAGAAAAATCGATTGATAAAACCGCTGTAGAAGAATCCGATTTATTGCAAGCGGTGAATGCATGCAGAAATGAAATTGCTCGTTCAGAATCCGCTAATGATGTTCCTTCACCGCAATATTTTGAAAAAGCAGCCATGTTTTCAAGGAGTGTTAGAAATTATGAAAATGAAATCGCAATTTGTCAGATGTATATAGACCTTGTAAACAAGTATGTTTACAAATATAAACCCACAAGACAACGTGTAGATGACGATTTAATGCCATTGTGTGAGCCATTAATCCACAGAATAAATAATGCAAAATCACTGATGAATAAACATTCGATCTAGGTGAGTTTGATCCATTTGATTGTTAATAGATTTGATTTATTCGTCAAAGACATATTATTAATTGCTCTATGTGCTAGCAGTTAGCTAAGATCATATATATCACTCGAATAACAAAGGGATCCACTATGTCTTCAACCGTGCCTGAATTGCCCGAGCAATGGGCGAGTCTTGATTTAGTAAAAATTTTAGCTCAACCCGCGGCTTTCGTTTCCATTAGTCAGTGTAATAGTTTGTATAAGCCTGAGGGCGCGCAAGGTGATGAGAAACAGTGGGAGCGTGGCACACTAGAAAATACGATTAAAGTGGCGAATGCTTGTCGTGCAGCAGATATGAAGTTTTTTTGGATTGGTTACGATGTGTTTCGCGAAGATTATCCTATGACTGATCTGGATCGGGCACAGTATGGTAGTTGGGGGGATGCCTTCGATGTAAAAAATAGATCGGTAGATTATAAGAAATGGGATGGAGAGTTAGTGGATGAGCTAAAAGAGATTTCGCGGCCTGAAGATTCAGAATTTTTTGAGTATGCTCACCAAAGTTCATTTGTAGGTACTCCTCTAAAGTTAATGCTTGAGCGCGCTGGAATTAAAACTATTGTGCTGTGTGGTATTCACATGGATTGGTGCATAGAAGGTAACGCACGTGCAGCAAGAGATGAAGGTTATATGCCTATTGTCATTGGCGATGCTTGTTCTTGTCAGGATGCAGCAGATGATGTAGCAACCATGAATAGAATAAATAGGATCGTTTGCCCTGTGCTGTCTGCTGATCAAGCGGTTAGTTTAATCTTGCAAGGGCAGTCAAAAGTTATAGCCGCGTAACTTGTTTCTCAATTTATTGTTGCCTGCTACCCATGTAGTAGGCACATTAATCAGCCCTGTATAGCAATCCCAGATAGTAAACCCAGATAGTAAAGTAGTTCCATCTACTAGATTGTGTTGCAAGTTCAGCGGTACTTCTCGCTGGGTTTATACGTAAACTTGGGTGTGTGGGAGTTCATATAGCTGTATAAAAAGTCCATTCATACCAAGCAGTAAAACTTCACGATGATAATTGTGATATATATTGCAACTAAGTATATCCAGTCATAGACTAACCATCATGAAGATGCATCGCAGACCTATCATTCGAACGCTAATATTCTTGCTGCTAGCAGGGCCTTTGCAAGCACAGCAAATGTTTGCGTGTGGAATGATGGATGCGGTATTCCTGGATGAATGTTGTTGTGAAGATCATAACCATTGTTCAGATTCAGATAGCAGCGATGCGTTAACACCTGAAAATCAATGTTGTGAAGTTTCTATAGAGCTTGGCTTTAGTGATGAAATAAATGGTGAGACAGGTGTCATTAAATCTGTTGAGATTCGTTCTGATGTGGATCCTCCTGTAGCTATTTTAATTGCAAGTGAACAATGGGTGAACCCTATTCGTTTCGCGGAAATTAATAATTACTATACAAGCCCCCCCGATAGCCAAGGTTCTAATACCTACCTCGTTACACGACGTCTTCGAATTTAAATCTAGCAACCTCTAACTTGTAGGTGATGTGCTGCGCGCGCATTTCTTCATGAGTAGTTTATTACTTTGTTAATACGACGTAATGGAGGTGGCATATGGATGCCGTATCAAATCGAAAAAAATTATTATTTAGTTTATTTGTATTTTTATTAGTGCCGGGCTGGGTTAGTGCAGAGCACGGGCATCATGCCGATCAAAACAACAGCGAGCTTATTGCTGCTGATAGTCTGGTTAATTTGGTGCTGGACCGAAATCCAGGTATTGAAGCACTTCTTGCCATTGAAGAAGCTGCAAAGTATCAGATAGATCCTGCTCGTTCTTTGGACGATCCTACTTTTAGTTATGGGTTTGCGCCAAAAACATTAGACGCTGATGATGGTAGAGGATTAAACCAAAATATTAAACTAAGCCAGAAAGTGCCGTGGCCTGGCACACTTGCCGCGCGAGAACAAGAAGCACTTCAAGAATCAAAAGTTGCGCATGAGGATGTGAATGCCTTGCGATTGCGTCTTATTGCATTAACAAAGTCAGCTTACGCTGAATGGTACTTTGTAAATCGATCATTGCAGATTCACGAATCAACCAGTGAGCTGCTAGAAGAATTACGAGCCGTTGCTGAAACACGGTATGCAGCAGGGCGCGCATTACAACAAGATGTATTGCAAGCTGAAGTTGAGCAAAGAAACCTGGATAGACATGGATTGCAGCTAATTCGATTAAAAACTTCTATCCAGGCGCAAATAAATACCTTACTGAATCAGAATCCGAATACACCACTTCCATCTGTCGCGGATGTAGCTATTCAAACACCTATACCCACCTTGGCTTCACTAGAGCAAAGAGCGCTTGAGCTGCATCCAGAGTTAAAACGCATAGACGCACAAGTGGCTGCAAATACGGCTCGCATTGATTTGGCTGAGAAAGATTTTTATCCCGATCTACAATTTTTTGCTGGTTATAACAGTTTGTGGAATGCGCATGACAAACGTCCAATTGTAGGCGTGTCTATTAACGTTCCCTTCGATCGTAGTAAACGCAAAGCGGCTTTAAGTCAGGCAAAGGCGAATGAACACAGTTTGAAAATGAAGTTAGTTGACCAGCGCGCGCAACTGCTTGGTGAATTAGCCAGAGCGTATGCGGAAACTATTGAATCTTCTGAGGCCATTGAGCTTTACGAAGACTCTTTAGTGCCATTAGCAAATGAATATTTAAGTGCAGCGCTTGCAGACTATGAAAGTGGAGCAGGGAGCTTTTTATCTGTGATAACTGCTGAGCAAAAGAAACTTATAACAGAAGAAGCATTAGAGCGTAATCGTGCAAATTACTTTAGTCGTGTAGCAGATCTAGAGCGTTGGACAGGTAACGGACTTGATGGGCGCGTTGCATTTAGCGCAGGAGTAGATTATGAAAACTAATATAAATAATATTATTAGTATTGTTGTAGTGCTCGTTGTGATAATTGGTGCGGGGTTGTTTTATTGGAATCCTATGCAGGGCGGCGATGCAGAAACTATGGGGTCTGAAAAGTCTCAAGAGCTTTCTACCTTAAAGCTTGACCCTCAAGAATTTGTTACGGTTGGAAATTATCGTATACGTACAGTAATGGATCCTGTAACTCCTGAGACTGGAGTTCATACACTATCGATTTGGATACGAGATCAAAATGATCAACTTGTTGGTCCTATTCAAGGGCGTGCTGTAGTGCAGTTTGAGCAAGATTCAAATGAGATACCGATTAACATTCCTATTGAGCTTAAATCCACACAGCCTGGGCAATTGCAAGGGACTGTTACGCTGGAGCAAGTCGGAGAGTGGGCATTAGCTATTGATATAGAAACAGAGTCATTGGGCCACGGTGATCTAATTCTTGGTTTTAAAACAGGTGAACCAGGGCTTACACAAATCGTATCGACTCCTAGTGGAATTTCTCACTATACCTGTGCGATGCACCCCTCTGTTAAATCAGCAACACCAGGAGCTTGCCCGATTTGCAGTATGAATTTGGTAGCGGTGACACATGATGATGTCACTTCTAAAACTATCACTATCGACAATCGTCGCAGACAAATGATTGGCATAGAAACCGGGAAAGCTATACACGGTGATATGCGCAAAGAGATTCGGGCTGTTGGGAGTGTGACTTATGACGAACGCCGATTGAGTAATGTTACTTTAAAATTTGATGCATGGGTGGGCGAGCTCTCTGCAGACTATGTGGGTGCTCAAGTAAAAAAAGGTGAAATGTTATTTACGGTATACAGTCCTGAGCTTTTAGCCGCGCAACAAGAATATCTCGAAACTCTAAAACGTTTAGCGCGACGTGGCTCAGACGACAGCTTGTTAATTGCTGCACGTCAACGTTTAAAGTTATGGGATATGTCTTCTTGGGAAATTAAAGCACTCGAAAAACGTGACCGACCTCGCGAATACATCCCAATTTATGCATCTTCAAGTGGAACAATAGTTGAAAAAAATGTTGAAGAAGGTGGCGCAATAAAAATGGGGGAAACATTATTTCGAATTGCAGACTTGTCACAGGTATGGGTTGAGGCAGAAGTATATGAAGCTGATTTAGAGCTCATTCAAGAAGGAATGGCGGCAACTATAACGTTGCCTTACTTGCCTTCGAAAACTATTGAGGCAACCGTCGATTACATCTATCCCTATCTTGAGGGTGATAGTCGTACTGCGCGTATACGTTTGAATCTTGATAATGAAAATGGTGCATTAAAACCTGATATGTATGCTGAAGTTAAATTAGTGGCTGAGTTTGGCCACCGTCTCGTGGTGCCTGAAGAGGCTGTCATGATTGCAGGTGATAGTCGTGTGGTATTTGTCGACTTAGGTGAAGGAAAACTCAAACCCGTAAAAGTAAAAACTGGAAGGCGTGTAAATAACGTAATTGAAATTGTAGACGGCTTAGAACTAGGAGATATTGTGGTCACTTCAGGCAATTTCTTAATTGCTTCTGAAACAAAACTAAAAGCGGGTATAGATCAATGGTAAGTGATAACGATGTATCGGTACGCCATGGATTGTTAGAAAAACTTATTGAAGTATCTGCACGAAATTGGCTGCTTACATTAATGATTGTATGTGCAGCAGCCTTTTGGGGCTATCGCTCACTCATGAATGCACCACTGGATGCCATTCCCGATCTGTCGGATGTGCAAGTTATCGTTTTTACTGAATGGCCAGGACGTAGTCCAGATCTCGTAGAAGATCAAATCACCTACCCACTCACTACAACACTTTTAGCCGCTCCAAATGTTGATTTTGTGCGTGGCCAAAGCTTTATGGGTTTGTCATTTGTGTATGCAATATTTGAAGAGGGCACAGATATTTATTGGGCGCGTTCCCGTGTGCTTGAATATCTAAATTCTGCCACAGAAGATTTGCCTGATGGTGTGAGACCTACATTGGGTCCTGATGCAACCGGTGTTGGTTGGGTCTATCAGTATGCGCTGGTTGATAAATCTGGAAATCAAAGCTTGGCAGATTTGCGCTCAATACAAGATTTTAATTTGCGCTATGCGTTAGAGGCGGTAGAGGGTGTTGCAGAAGTTGCATCGGTTGGAGGCTTTGAAAAAGAGTATCAGATTAATGTTGACCCTAACAAACTTGCGGCATATAAAATTCCCCTTAATAAAGTTACTGCTGCAGTGCGTAGTTCGAATAATGATGTCGGTGGACGAGTTTTAGAAATTGCGGGTCATGAGCAATTTATTCGGGGTCGTGGTTATGTGAAATCTGTAAAAGATTTGGAAGAGGTTGTGTTAGGTATTGGTACAGGTGGTGTTCCTATCCGCGTTGCCGATATCGCAACGGTTAGTTTGGGTCCTGCGTTACAGCGTGGTCAAGCTGATCTTAATGGAGAAGGTATTGCAGTGGGTGGGATTGTTGTAATGCGTTATGGAGAAAATGCATTAACGGTGATTGATAATGTAAAAAAACGAATTAAGGAATTGCAGGCAGGTTTGCCTAAAGGAGTTGAACTTGTAACGGTTTATGATCGTTCAAGTTTGATCGAGCGTGCAATAGATACTTTAAAGAAAACATTGTTGGAAGAAATATTTATTGTTTCATTGGTAATCATAATTTTCCTATTACATGTTCGTTCAGCATTAGTTGCAATTGTAACATTGCCTATTGCAATACTTCTTGCATTCATCCCAATGTATTATCAAGGACTCACTGCAAACATTATGTCGCTAGGAGGTATTGCAGTTGCTATTGGTGCAATGGTGGATGCGGCAATTGTAATAATTGACAACATTCATAAAAAACTTCAGGGTGAAAATGTACAAGGTGAAGCACGGACAAGCTTAATCATAAAAGCAATGCAAGAAGTTGGTCCAAGTATATTCTTCTCGCTACTAATTATTACAGTCTCATTCTTGCCTGTATTTGTATTAGAGGGTACCGAGGGTAGATTGTTTAAACCTCTTGCTTTTACAAAATCTTATTCAATGGGTTTTGCAGCATTGTTGTCTGTTACGTTAATACCAGCGCTTGCAGTTCTCGTCATTAGAGGTCGAATTCGTGGCGACACAGGCTGGTTAAATCGTAGCTTGAAGGCAGGTTACGTTCCACTCGTTAGGCTCGCGGTAAGGTGGCGATGGTTCGTGTTGGCAGCAGCAGGAATTGCGATGGTATTTACCCTACCTGCATACCGTCAATTAGGCAGCGAATTTATGCCGCCATTGAATGAAGGCAGCATTCTTTATATGCCTACTGCGTTACCCGGAATGTCAATTGGTGAGGCCACGCGTGTCATGCAAACGATGGATCGGGAATTGTTAAAATTTCCTGAAGTAGAGCTTGTGTTCGGTAAAGTAGGTCGTAGCTCGAGTCCAACTGATCCTGCGCCATTATCGATGATGGAAACCAATATCATGTTAAAGCCTAAAAGTGAGTGGCGTGCGAATATGACGTGGGACAAACTTATCGATGAGATGGATGCTGCTATGCAATTTCCTGGTATGCCGAATATTTGGTGGATGCCGATACAAACACGAACAGAAATGCTTGCTACAGGCATTCGTTCCACGCTTGGTATAAAAGTTTTTGGTGCTGATTTAGCGCAGATTGAAAAAACGGCTGTAAATATTGAGCGAGCATTGCTAGATGATTCACGTACTGCATCCAATACACGAAGTGCATTCGCAGAGCGAACTACAGGGGGGTATTTCCTTGATTTTGATATTGATCGTGCAGCGGCTGCTCGATTTGGTTTGAACATTGGGGATGTGCAAAGTGTAATTGAAGCTGCAATGGGAGGAATTAAGGTAAGTGAAACAGTAGAAGGGCGAGAACGATATGGAATCTTAGTGCGTTATGCGCGTGAGTACCGCGATAGTGTGGATGCACTTGAGCGCGTGTTAATTCCCACGTCAGATGGGGCACAAATTCCAATTACTCAAGTAGCGAACATTCAGTTTAGAACTGGGCCTCCAATGTTGCGGAATGAAGATGGCCAACTTGTCGGATTTGTCTTTGTTGATGTTAAAGATACAGTCGGTATAGCAGATTACGTAAAACAAGCAAAACAAGTAGTAGATGAGAAAGTTACTATTCCTTCAGGGTATCGTTTGGCATGGGCAGGGCAATTTAAATATTTTGAAAGAGCGAAAGCGAAACTAAAAATCCTCATTCCGCTAACACTATTTTTTATATTTTTTATGTTATTTATGCATCGAAAATCATTAGTAGAAACATTGTTAGTTATGACAGCTCTATTATTCTCTTTAGTGGGGAGTATTTGGTTACTTGCAGTATTGGACTACAAACTAAGTGTTGCAGTGGCGGTTGGGATGATTGCTGTTGCTGGTTTAGCCATTGAACTCGGTTTATTAATGATGCTATATCTCGATATTGCATGGCGTAATCGACTCAATGAAAATCGCTTGAATTCACGCATTGATTTGCAAGAAGCCATTATTGATGGCGCAAGTCAACGAATACGTCCAATGCTTATGACGTGGTTATCTACTTTTATAGGTTTATTGCCAATAATGCTAAGCACAGGAACGGGTGCAGATGTTATGAAACGAATCGCTGCCCCTATGATTGGTGGAGTAGCTTCTGCATTAATTATGGTGCTATTTGTATTCCCTGCTTTATTTTCAATATGGCGTGGCTCGCAATTACCATCAAATAATCAAATTGATTCGTTATAAATATTTTATAAATTATTTAAAAATAATTGTTAACAACACCACAGAATCTTCTGTTGCTTTCAGAGAATGAGGTTCGCCTGGCATAAGATGTAGTAATTGGTTGTAATTTAATTCTTGTGTGGCGCCCATGGTAGTAATTGCAACCTTTCCTGATATACATTGTATTGAAATTGGCCCTGATACTTTGTGATTGGGGATGCCTTTCCCAGCAGGCAATACTATTCTAATAAGCTCCAATCCGCTTGTTTTGACGATAGCTTTTGTGTGTTCTTTAGGTAAATCCGCAGCCCATGTTTGCAGGTCAACGATTTCACCAGGGTTTGCATGATGTGTTGCCATATTGGCTTAGTGTACTCTTTCGATGGTTAATTTCCTTCCATAATATTTCACTAATTTTAGTTATCAGCTTAAAATGAAAGTTAATGTGTCAAAATGTGGTCTATGATTAATGTATTGGGTAATTTTTTCTTCATTTTATAATAACTGTATTTAAAAAAATGATAATTTCTGTCACAGGCCAGATTCTTATATTAAGTGGATTAACTATTGTTGGGCTATTAGTTAATCGTATATTAAAACTTGAGTTAACACTTTCTTGTGCACTGGTGGGTTTGTTAATGGGCTTGAGTCTTGAGTTTATTAATATAGATACCGGTGTTCGCGCGTATAATCTTCAGGACATTATATTCTTTATTGTTTTGCCAGTGCTGATTTTTGAAGCCGCTTGGAATCTCAAACTAAGTTTATTAAAAAAATGGGTTATTCCAGTCTTGGTGTTAGCCATTGTTGGTGTATTAATTAGTTGTGTTGTAACTGCGGCGCTCATTTACTTAGGTATTGGCCACTCTGCAGGTTTCCCTTGGATAGCAGCACTGCTAACTGGCGCTATTCTTGCTGCAACGGACCCTGTAGCGGTAATTTCTCAACTGCATGCAAACAATGCGCCCGATGATTTAACTACCTTGTTTGAAGGTGAGAGTTTGTTTAATGATGCTGCGGGGATTGTGTTATTTACGATTGTATTGGGTTTTGCAACTCAAACTTGGCCAGAAGGATCAAACTATATAGGTTACTTTGCATCTGTATTTTTTGGAGGCATTGTTGTGGGTTTGCTGGTGGGGTTGTTAGCATCATTGGTTATTGTTTTTATTTCAAACTCAACTGCAAGCAAATTTATTTTAGTACTTACGGCTTTTGCAAGTTTTTATTGTGCAGAACATCTTTTTCATGTCTCTGGAATACTGGCCGTTACTATTGCAGCATTGACTACACGATTTACATTAGACAAAGCAGACGCTGCTCTGACTAAAGGTATTGGAGAAACATGGGAGTGGTTGGGATTATTTTTTAACAGTTTTCTGTTTGTGTTGATGGGGCTGGTAGTAACATTAAATATGTTTTCCGAGCGTTGGCTTGCAATAATAATTGCGATTGTCGCTTCACTCATTGCAAGAATGGTTGCGGTAATAATTTGTAGTTTAGTCACAAAACCGTTAGAAAATAATATTTCAATGGGCTGGCAAATTCTTCTAGTGTGGGGTGGGATGCGTGGTGCAATCGCGATTGCGTTAGTATTGTCATTACCAACAACGTTACCTTACTGGTGGACGATACAGTCAGCAGTATTTGGTGTTGTTGTGTTTAGTATGATTGTGCAAGGCACAACCAATGCTGCGTTGATAAAAAAGTATGGATGTTCCTAGCATTAAACAATAATATTGTTAGCCTGTATTTTTTTCGAGTATACATATAAAAATACAGCCACTAAAAATATCGCAGCACTAAATACTAGTGAAAATGGATCGCCCATGATTTCAATGCCATTTGTAAAAGCATAGATGTAAATGGTGTTGAGTGTCATGCATATCAAAGAAATTAAAAATGTGCATACTGCTAATTTATTTCTTAGCAACAAGAGAATGCAGCCTAGCATACCACCCCAAACTGCAATGGCCCACAAAGCTACAGACCAAGAGGGAAAGCTATAAAAATATTCAAGTTGTTCAGGGGTGAACATCTTCATATAAGCTTCGTTTTTAGATTGCGACATGACGTAGTCGAATGCTCCCATTGCATTCCATAAAAGCGCAATTACACCGATTACCCATAGATGCCACGGAGCAGGTGTTTGAATAGATTCAGGCAAGTGA
Organism: Gammaproteobacteria bacterium; assembly: GCA_014075255.1. NCBI lineage: Bacteria > Pseudomonadati > Pseudomonadota > Gammaproteobacteria > Gammaproteobacteria bacterium. The sequence goes on along the minus strand of CP046178.1, from coordinate 1,179,590 downwards.
CATCTCCTTCTCTTGCTTCCATGCAGTCGTGCAGTTTCTGCACTTGCGTTTTTCTTAACGGCCGTACCCAGACATCCCTACAATATTAAATCCTGCATCGACATAGGTAATTTCACCAGTGATTCCGCTAGCTAAATCAGAGCATAAGAATGCAGCAGTGTTACCCACTTCTTGGATGGTTACGTTTTTACGTAGCGGGGCATTTTCTTCTACGTGATCAAGCATTTTTCTGAAATCACTAATTCCGGCTGCGGCAAGGGTGCGAATTGGGCCCGCGGAAATGCCGTTAACTCGTATACCATCAGGACCTAAGGCATAGGCCATGTAGCGAATATTGGCCTCTAAACTGGCCTTGGCGAGGCCCATAACATTGTAATTAGGCATGGCGCGTACGGAGCCCATATAAGTAAGTGAAACAATGGCGCCATTGGTTCCTTTCATCATGGGTCTAGCCGCTTTTGCTAGAGCGGTGAGGCTGTAGCTGCTGATGTCATGCGCTATTTTTGAGCCTTCTCGGGTGGTGAGGTCTACAAAGTCTCCAGCTAATTCTTCTTTAGGAGCAAATGCGGCAGAGTGGACTACAATATCGAGACTATCCCAAGATTTGCCTAACTCAGTGAATAATTGGGTTATATCGTCATCATTTCCAAGGTCACAGGGTAAGGTAATTTTAGCCCCACATTCGGCTGCAAACTTTTCAACACGACCTTGAAGCTTTTCGTTTTGGTAGGTAAAGGCTAATTCGGCACCTTCGCGTTTCATTGCTTCAGCGATGCCCCAAGCGATTGAGCGGTTACTTGCTATGCCGACGATTAAGGCGCGTTTTCCTGCTAAAAATCCCATGTTGTATTCCGATTTATATTTTCGTAGAGGTTAAAAGTTGTACTGTTAGTCTTGTTAAGACTGAACTACATTTACTGCTAAACAGTCTATAATACTGCCACTCAATTTACGTTTAAGGGAAGAATAATCTTTAACTGTTAGATTATCATAAACTCATCACGTGAGCAGTCGTTCAGCAATTCTAATTATTACCTTCACAGCGTTTTTGCTTAACGCATGTAGTGAGGGTGTATGGAATAATCCTTATCCTAGTGATCGCCAAGGTGATACAGCAAACGTTATCTATTCTTCGTTTAGTGAACGACCTAAACGCTTAGATCCTGTTAGTTCATACAGTTCTAATGAATACCAATTTATAGCGCAAATATATGAGCCACCATTGCAATATCATTATTTATTGCGCCCGTACACATTGGTTCCACTTACGGCTTCTCGGTTGCCTGAGGTGCGTTATTTTGGTGAGAACGAAGTGCTGGTGGATGAAAACGCAATAGATAGTATTCAGTTTTCAGAATATACAATCAAAATAAATAAAGGTATTCAATTTCAACCTCATCCTGCATTTGCAAAAAATGACGAGGGAAATTCGGTTAATTTAAATTTAATTGAAAAAGATTTAGAAGAAATCCATACGTTAAGTGATTTTGAAGCAACAGGTTCACGAGAGCTCACTGCTGAAGATTATGTGTATCAAATTAAAAGAGTAGCGAGTCCTTATTTGCATTCCCCCATTGCAGGCGTAATGCGTGAATACATTGTTGGCTTTGACGAGTTTCGTAAACAAGCCAGTGAGATATATCCAAATCCAAATGAAGGTTGGCAAGATCTACGAGATATTAAACTCACGGGGGTGTCTGTAGTAGATCGTTATACATATCGAGTTCGAATTAAAGGCAAGTATCCACAACTAGTTTATTGGATGGCAATGCCGTTCTTTGCTCCTATGCCATGGGAAGCTGAAAAGTTTTATGCGCAAGATGGTATGGAGGAACGCAATATTTCTCTCAATTGGTATCCAGTTGGTACCGGGCCATACATGTTGACGGAAAACAATCCAAACTTGCGCATGGTGATGGAAAAGAATCCTAACTTTCATGATGAGCGTTATCCTTCCGAAGGTGAGACAGAAGACCGAGAGAATGGGTTGCTAAAAGATGCGGGGAAACGTCTGCCATTGGTAGATAAAGCGGTTTACAGCTTAGAAAAAGAAACTATTCCGTATTGGAGCAAGTTTTTGCAAGGCTATTACGATGCTTCTAGTGTGTCTTCGGATAGTTTTGATCAGGCTATTCAATTTGGTTCGGGTGGCGACTTGCAGTTAACAGAATTAATGCAAGAGAAAGGTATCCAGCTCGCAACAGCGGTTACGACTTCTATTCTTTATATGGGCTTTAATATGATTGATCCTGTTGTAGGGGGTGAGTCAGAACAATCTCGGTTGTTGCGCCGTGCGATATCTATTGCTGTTGATTACGAAGAATACATTTCTATTTTTGCGAATGGCCGTGGTGTTGCTGCGCAGAGCCCAATCCCTCCAGGCATATTTGGAAATATAGAGGGTGAAGCAGGTCTTAATCCATTTGTATATGACTGGAAATTTGGCGAACCTAAAAGAAAAGATATTGAGGTTGCCATAGATCTAATGAAGCAAGCAGGTTATGAAGGCGGAATTGATCCGAAAACTAATAAACCTTTGGTGTTAAATTTTGATACACCTTCTGCAGGTCCTGATGCAAAAGCGCAATTAAATTGGATGCGTAAACAATATCAAAAGCTTGGCATACAACTAGTAATACGTGCTACAGACTACAATCGTTTCCAGGAGAAAATGCGTAACGGTACGAGTCAAATATTTCAGTGGGGTTGGAATGCAGATTACCCAGACCCAGAGAATTTCTTTTTCCTTTTATATGGTCCAAATGGGAAGGTAAAGGAGCATGGTGAAAATGCAGCGAATTACGCTAATCCGGAATTCGATCGACTTTTTGAAAAAATGAAAAACATTCAAAACGGACCAGGACGTTTAGCTATTATTAAAGAGATGACAAATCTTGTCCAACAAGATGCGCCTTGGTTATGGGGTTTCCACCCTAAAGCATTTTCTTTGTTTCATGATTGGTACCAAAACGTAAAACCGAATTTAATGGCAAATAATCTTTTGAAATATAAACGTGTGGTAGGTGAAGCGCGGCAAGCTAAACGTGAAGCGTGGAATAAGCCCAATTACTGGCCATTAATATTTATCGGATTATTTTTATTAGCTTCGTTAATACCTGCAGTGATTTCTTTTAGAAAACGTGAGCGGAGCACTTTGAAATGATTGCCTACATTATCCGCCGCATCTTATATGCGATTCCGATTCTTATTGGCGTGAACGTTCTTACATTCTTGTTATTTTTTGTTGTGAATTCTCCAGATGATATGGCGCGTATGTTTTTAGGTCAAAAGCATGTGACGGAAGAACAGATTGAAGATTGGAAATCTGAGCGCGGATATCATCAACCGCTTTTTTATAATGCGGAAGAGGAAGGTGCTGAAAAAATAACAAAAACTATTTTTTACACTAAGTCAGTGCGTTTGTTTGTGTTCGATTTTGGACGTTCAGATAGTGGTAGAGATATTAGCTTTGATATCAGTCAGCGTATGTGGCCAAGTTTAGCGATTGCTGTACCGCAATTAATTATCGGATTGCTGGTAACGATTTCTTTGGCATTGTTGATTGCCTTTTTCCGTGGCACCTATATCGATTATTGGGCAGTAGTGATATGCGTGGCACTAATGTCTATATCAAGTCTGTTTTACATTATTGGTGGGCAATTTGTCATGGGTAAGATATTGCGCGTGGTGCCGATTTCTGGGTTCGAAGATGGTATGTTTGGTATAAAGTTTTTAATCCTACCGGTATTGATTGGTATTGTCGGTGGAATAGGGTCGAGTACGCGTTGGTATCGCACTATATTTCTAGAAGAAATTAATAAAGATTATGTGCGTACAGCACGTGCGAAAGGAATTTCAGAACAAATGGTGCTGTTCAAGCATGTGTTGCGCAATGCAATGATTCCTATTCTTACGGGTGTGGTCGTGATTCTTCCATTGTTATTTATGGGGAGTCTGATTACGGAATCGTTTTTTGGTATACCTGGTTTAGGAAGTTACACTATTGATGCAATTAATAGACAAGATTTTTCTATCGTACGTTCGATGGTTTTCTTGGGTGCTGTTTTGTACATCATTGGCCTACTGTTAACAGATATTTCATACACTGTGGTGGACCCCAGAGTAAGGTTGAACTGATGCTGGGATTTGATTAAATATGTTTGCTAAGCCAGTGTTTTTGATAACGGATGTGCTAATTTTTGTATTAGTGTTTGTTATCTTCGCTTTCTTCATGTACGCCATGCGCAAACCGCACTTGCGTAAACCTTGGAGACAAGTGGTTCGTAGCAAAGCGGGTGTGATCTCGATGATAGTTTTGTTGGTATACATCAGTATCGGTATTCTTGATTCTATGCACTTCCATCCTAAAGTTGAAAACTCTTCAGCGGATATGGAAACTCAATATAGTGGTGAAATACAAAGTGTATTTGATCTTATTGTTGCAGATATTCGCAATAGCACTGAAAAAACTTATTCAGCACCATTCGCGGCGTATTTGTTTGCTAAAGAAACCGTGCAATTAGAGGATGGTACAAAGATGCGCGAGTATCCGCGTCTAACTTGGGGCGGTGTTCATCTAGAAAACCCAGAGCAGGAGAAAAGTGCTGATATTTTACGCTTAGCGGTTGCCGGAATTGTTAAAGCATTCGTAGTTTGGTTGGTGCTGATGGTGTTGCTGTGTCTGATTATGTCGGTTCGCACTAAGAAATTATTTTCTACTGTAATTAAAAATATCTCGTGTGGTGAATCAGATATTCCATGGCGCACTATTGCGGCTACTTTGGCCGCCTTGTTGGCAATTTTATTAGTGGGGGCGGAGTGGGCCACTAAATATCATGTTTTAGGTACAGATAAAGTTGGGGAAGATGTTTTATACCAAGCTTTAAAGAGTATTCGCACAGGTGTTGTAATTGGCACGTTAACAACATTATTAATGTTACCGTTTGCGATTACACTGGGAATTATGGCGGGTTATTTCCGTGGTTGGATTGATGATGTTATTCAATATCTGTACACGACTTTGAATTCTATTCCTGGAGTATTATTAATTGCTGCAGCAGTTCTGATGTTAAATGTTTACATGGGTAAACATGCAGAAGAGTTTGCTAGCCTTACCCAGCGCGCAGATCTGCGTTTATTGTTCTTGTGTCTTATTTTGGGTCTAACTAGCTGGACAGGTTTATGTCGATTATTACGTGCTGAAACACTTAAGTTGCGAGAAGTAGACTTTGTTCAAGCGGCATCTGCATTTGGTGTTGGGCCAGCGCAAACTATATTCCGCCATATTTTGCCTAATATGATGCATATCGTTTTGATTACCATAGTGCTTGATTTTAGCGGATTAGTTTTAGCTGAGGCGGTGTTGTCTTACATCAATATAGGAGTCGATCCAACCATGAATAGTTGGGGCAATATGATTAACAGTGCGCGACTTGAAATGGCACGGGAGCCTGTAGTGTGGTGGTCTCTAGCGGCTTCATTGTTCTTTATGTTCACGATGGTGTTATTTGCGAATTTATTTGCGGATGTCGTGCGTGATGCATTAGACCCTAGAATTGCCAAGTCATAATAGCTAAACAATAAATGTGTCTGAGAATATGTCAACTTTAGGTAAACAACCAAAATCATCTCCGCTATTGCGAATTGAGAATTTAAGTACTGTTTTTGAATCAGGAGGTCGCAAGCTTACGGTAGTGGATAGTGTGAGTTTTGAAGTGAATGAAGGTGAAACATTCGCATTGGTAGGTGAATCAGGAAGTGGTAAATCTATTACTGCATTGTCTACGATACGCTTGCTTCCAGAAACTGCACGTGTAACGACGGGTTCAGTTCATTTTGGTAGTCAAGATTTATTGTCACTTCCGGAGCGAGAAATGCGCGATATTCGAGGTAGCGGCATTTCAATGATTTTTCAAGAGCCGATGACTTCATTAAATCCAGTGGTCAAAGTCGGCAAGCAAATATCAGAAGTGTTGATTCGTCATAAGGGGATGACTAAAGCGCAAGCAAGGCAACGAGCATTAGATTTATTGGATGCAGTGAATATTAAGAATCCTGCACATACCATAGATACGTTTGCACACGAGTTATCTGGCGGCATGAAGCAACGCGTAATGATTGCGATCGCCTTAGCCTGTGAACCAAAGTTATTAATTGCTGATGAGCCAACCACTGCGTTAGATGTAACCATTCAAGCACGCGTATTGGACTTGATTAACGAACTGCAACAGAAATTTAAAATGGCCATTTTGTTTATTACTCATGATTTAGGCGTGGTGAAGCAGGTAGCAGATCACGTAGCGGTGATGAAGCAAGGCAAGATTGTCGAGCAATCGAGTAATGAAATATTTTTCTCTAATCCTCAGCATGATTATAGCTGGGATTTATTTTCGGCTTTGCCAGCAATGGAGAAGCGCGGCAAGCCTTTGTTGGCAGCCAATAAAACTGAAAAAACTGTAGGCCAACAGGTCACAGCAAAAGACAGCTTGCGTGTTACAGATTTAAAAGTACATTTCCCGATCAAGAAAGGAATATTTAAGCGTACCGTTGGCCATGTGAAGGCGGTTGATGGTGTTTCGCTAGAAATCCCACCAGGACAAACCGTTGCACTCGTGGGTGAGTCGGGAAGTGGCAAGACTACTGTTGGTAAAGGCATATTGCGTTTAGTGCAACCCACTTCAGGTGAAGTTTTGTACTTAGGGTTGCCAATCCATAAGATTGATAAACAACAGTTACTAGAGCAGCGAACCAATCTGCAAATTGTTTTCCAAGATCCTTATTCTTCTATGAATCCACGCATGCTGATTGGAGACATTATTGAAGAAGGAATGAAAGCACTTAATGTGTTGGCCGATTCCACAGCCCGTAAAAAACGAGTATTGGAGCTTCTAGAACAAGTAGGGCTTTCTAAAGATACGCATTTACGATATCCGCATGAATTTTCGGGTGGGCAACGTCAACGTATCTGTATTGCTAGAGCATTAGCGGTAAATCCTAAAATAATTATTTGTGATGAGCCTACCAGTGCATTAGATGTTTCCGTGCAGGCGCAGATATTAGATCTACTGAATGATTTGCAGGCGCGTTTGGGTATTAGTTATTTGTTTATTACCCATAATATGTCAGTGGTGGCTTATTTTGCAGACCGTGTAGCAGTGATGTATCAAGGTAAAATAGTAGAGGAAGGTGATGTGGTGCAGGTGCTAACTAATCCTCAGCATGAATATACAAAAAAGCTGCTAGCTGCAGTACCTAAGTTAGTGCCACCAGAAAAAGTAGCTTGACTGATTGATTTCAGTGTATAAAAAAGTGTTATAAGTTTGTATCAGAAAGAAGACGCTTGCGAAATATATACTTCACTTCATTGTATTTAGAATCTTTGTATTTAGCTATTTTTTCCCAATTGTTAGCTTCATAAAATTCATATGCTTTTGTGTTTTTCTCAAAACTTTCAAGTGCAATGACGTGGTGATTTTCAAACAAGAGACCTTCGCAGTGTTGAAGCAATATTGTTCCAAGTCCTTGGCGATGATGATCTGAATCAATCACCATAAAATCTATTACGTTATCAATGCATACAGAAAAGCCAAGAATATTATTATCCTGATGTAATGACCAAGTATTATTAATATTAGTATTTAAGTATGTCTCAAGATGACCACTTTCTAGGTAGTGATCAACCGATACATCATCAAGAAAGTATCGATAACTATGATCTATAGTTTTTTTTGCAATCTTTCGTATTCGTTTTAGATCAGACGTATCAATGTGTTTAAATGTTGTATTCACAGTATTTTCATACGCACATAATTTACAAAATATCTAAGAATATCGGCTTATTTTCAATTTTCTTTACTGAGATAGGATGTGAACTTGTAAATTAATGCAAAGCATTGATTTCTAGAACTAAGATTAATCCCAGAATATCACCAGATGTTACTAAAATTGATTTGACTGCTGATTTCAGCTAGTTCAGAAGTATTAAGTGACCCCTAACGGTCGAATGTAGATGTTTAGGAAAAGAAGGCTTTTAACTGAAAAGCATGTTCGGATGCATCTCTTGCAGACACAGGTTCGTGCTAGGTTACTCGACGAAAAATTCTAGTTTGATTCCTGCTACATCAATAATGTCGTGATCTTCAATAGGTTCTGCTTTTGCGCCGATCACTTCGCCATTGAGTTTTGATGGAGTATTTTTATTTCCATCAATGTGCATGATGAAGTAGCCAGTATTTCGTTTGGTTATTCCCACAACTGCTATGTCAGGTTTCCCCACTGTGGTTAAAGATTTGTCTAGCGCAATTTCTTTGCCACTATTTTTCCCGTTCAGTATTTGAATACGACCAATACTTGAAGAGGGAGGTTGTGAGTTTATTTGAATATCATCTACGTCACTAGATATAGAACTTTCTACAGGGTTGGATGATATGGCCTTCTCAAATTTTCTACTCGTAGTTTCTTTGCTGCGTGAATCATCAATTTCGTTGTTGTTATCTTCGTTTGTTTGGTCTGAAGAATCCGCTACATTTTCGTCAGTAGCACGAGGGTCACACATTGCATCTTCAAGCTGGTTAATTTGATGCTCTAAAGCTTGCAGGTCTTGCTCTTCTTTAAGTGCATTCTTTCTCTCAGTAGTGGCAGTCATAATCAGTGTTTTTTCAAATTCACTGTTAGCTGAACTAGATGCTAAGTGATTCACATACTTGATTCGATGATTGCCAATATCGATGATATCGCCATCTTTGAGCGCATGTTTTTTGACAATTTTTGAGTTCACAAAAGTGCCATTGGTACTATCTAGGTCTTCTAAAAAACAATCATCTAGTACGGTACTGATTTGTGAATGGTATCCACTGATGCCTAAGTTATCTAGACATAGATCGTTATCCGTACGTCTGCCAATAGTGATGATCTCTTTTTCAATTGGGATCTCATCAACGATTTTTTCATCAAGACTTATAATTAGTTTTGGTGTGCTCATAATCTATTTCGACAATAATTTACCGAATTTTGATTTCCAGTTTTTCTTGCCTGGGAATTCTTTATTTGGTTGTGCTAACAAAACCGAGACATTGTCACGGCCACCGTTATCATTAGCTATGGCGACAAGTTTGTCAGCTAACTTATCTAGATTGTCTCTAAAGGCTGTTACGGTTGCATGAATTTCCTGATCATCGACCATGTCTGTCAGACCATCGGAGCACAAAAGGTAGATGTCACCAGGCATTGCTAAGTCTTCTTTAATGTCAACCGCTATGCTGCCTTCGATGCCTAATGCACGTGTAACTAGGTTTTTATTTAACGAGGTATTGGCTTCTTCTTGTGTGTAGAAGCCGCGATCTACAAGTTCTTGTAATAATGTATGGTCTACGGTGATTTGTTGTAATTTGCCATCGCGGAAGCGATACATTCTAGAGTCACCAACATGAGCAATAGTGATTTGGTTATCGTAAAAAATACCCATTACTAAGGTTGTTCCCATGCCGCGATATTGCGCTTCATTGCTACTCATGGAAAAAATAGCTTCGTTTGCTTTAACCACAGAATTTCTAGCCGCTAAACTTTCTTTTGTGTAACCCGTTTGCTCGTCAATTTCACCAGGAGGAAGATCTGGTATTGATGAGCGCAATTCTTCAAGAATCGTGTTTACCGCTATTTCACTTGCGACTTCGCCACTCTTATAGCCTCCCATGCCATCGGCAAGAACTACTAAACCTATTTCTTGGTCTTCACCAATCTTGTCTTCATTGTTTGTTCGCACTAACCCCACATTAGAACGGCCTGCGATTTCTAGTGTACCTTTGAGATTCATAAACTATCTAACATCATCTCGCATTCGCGTAATTTGTTGGCCATGCTTGCAGCAGATTGGAATCGTTTGTCTGGTGCTTTTTCGAGTGCTTTGTTTACGGTCCAGGCTATGCATGATGGTGTGCTAGGGTTGATTTCAGAAATATCTTTATGTTGTTCTTGTGTGATAGAGCGCATCAACTCAGCCATTGTTTTTGGTCGGAACGGTGGCGAGCCTGTTAATAGATGGTATAGGGTTACTCCCAATGAATACAGGTCTGAACGTGCATCTAACCTTTCACCAGCCAGTTGTTCTGGCGACATATATAAGGGTGTGCCTAAAATGGATCCAGCACGCGTTCTAGTTGAATCAGGAATTCTTGCTATACCAAAGTCTGTAAGCTTAACGTAATCATCGGTTTGGTTATAGATGATATTTGCTGGTTTGATGTCCCTGTGGATAAGATCTTGTTTATGAGAATAAGCGAGGGCATCCGCGCATTGAGCTATGATTTTTAACACGGTTTTGGGGTGTAGTAAGCTATCTGCGCGTGCGTAACCTCGCAGATTGATCCCCGCAACATATTCCATAGCAATATAAGCAAAACCATCAGTTTCGCCGCTATCGAGAATTTTTACTATATTGGGGTGGCTTAAATTGCCAGCAGTTTCGATTTCTCTATGAAAACGAAATTTATATTCTTCTAGCTGATTGGCTTCCAGTTCTGATGATAGGTTGAGAACCTTGATGGCGATAATTTGATCAGTGACAATGTCTTTACCTTTAAATACAGCCCCCGTGGTGCCTTGGCCTAATGCGTTTTTAACTTTATAACGGCTACCATAAAGTGTTGGGTACTCACTTAATTCATCATACAGTACGGCTTCTTTTTCTGGCTCTTGCTCCGGAGCTACAATTATGGTTTTTCCTGAAGCAATTGTCTTATCGCTTATCGTTGGCTGCGATTGTATAACGGGTTCTGGAGTTATTTTTTCTGGAGTTTCTTTTTGTAAAATTTCTTTATTTGGGTTTTCATTGGCAACAAAATTTCCAGGTATTGTATCTCCATTGAAAAATGCAATGCGTTCCTGCACATCTTTAAAGTTAGGTTCAAAAGTTGAGATAAATTCAAATGTTTTTTTAGCGTTTTTTGGTTCACCTTTGATTTGAAAATCAGTTGCTAAGTTATACAACAAGTTAGCCGTGTCGTGGTTATGTGCGCATTGCTTAAACTTTTCAAATGCTAAGTTTAACTGTCCTAAGCCTTGCAGCTTAAGTCCTACACTGCGTTGATTATTGCGAGATTCAAATCGGCTGGCTGCATCTGTTTGTGATGTGTCTGATATACCTTTGCTAGACGAATCCATAAAAGCCCAAGCGAGCGCGACCATTGAGATTAAAGAGATGACGGCAACTTGGGTGACTAAGATTGGTGGTTGAGTCACCCAAAGAAATATGGCGGTTAACACTGAAACCAATAGGCTTAGCGCAAACCATGTTGAATTGATTTTATTTTCTCTAAGCATGTATAGCATGATGCTTATTCAAGTCTGGTGCTCGACTTATTTGCACATCCATTTGTTCCATGAGTTATCGATGACTTTTCCTGGTAGATTAATTGCCAGCCAGGGTTAGTTATTCCAAAACACATCCAAGCAATTACCTATTTACTAGGCATCTCTAAGGTGCTGATTTCCATACCAAGTGTATTGGCATTACAAGGCTTTGGAGCATACTACAGACCCTGCTAAGGCGACTATATGCGCTGGCCTAGAGTGCGACGAGTTATCGTATTTTAGGGACGTAAGTCATTAAAATCAGTGAATTATGTGATATTCCTTCCATTTTGAAGGCTATAGAAGCTAGTGAGATGAGATGCTAGGAGGCGGTGATCTTAATCTACTAAGATGGTTTCGCCAGGTTGAAGCGGCTTATCGGCGCTGCGACCGTTAATCTCAAACAATCTTTTAACTGTGGTGTTGTTACGATTTGCGATTTTCCAAAAGCTATCACCCATGGCGACAACGTAGATGTAAGGTTCATCGACGGTTCTGCCGGGCTTAACGTGAGTGCGATTAGGTTTGGGCGTAGCTTGCGCCGCAATTTGTTTATGAGATGTTTGGCGAAGTGGTATTACTAAATTACGTCCTGCAACTATTTTATTATTCTGCATGTTGTTTGCTTCGCGCAAGGCGCCAATAGTGGTGCCATATCGTCTCGCTATTCCACTTAGCGACTCGCCGCGATTAATTCTATGATTTGCCCATGTAGGTTGAGGTGCTTCTTGCATGTTATCTATAGCAAGCGCTAATAATTCTGCATCACGTTTGGGTACAAGTAAATGGTAGCCTGCTGCGATCGGTGTACTAAGATTTCGTATTGCAGGGTTTAGTAATTTTATCTCAGTTTCGTTGGCATTCGCAGCTTGTATTAATTTTGCAGGTGAGATGCGTTTACTAAGTTTAATAGATTCTAAATAAGCAGTGTCTTCAATTGGGTGCAGCAAAGTGCTACTGAGTTCTTTGTCTTTTATAATTGCGCATAAAGCTAAAATTTTAGGAACGTACTCGCGTGTTTCGCGTGGTAATTTCAAATCCCAGTAAACATCACTGTTGTGAGCGTTGGTTTTTTTCAGTGCATTGATAACACGTTGTGGGCCGGCGTTATACGCAGCGAGTGCAAGTAACCAATCTTCATCAAATTTGCTGTACATTTGTTCAAGATAATCGAGTGCTGCAGAAGTGGATGCGTAAACATCATGACGGCCGTCGTAGCCTACTGAACGTTTTAAGCCAAGGTCTTTGGCTGTGTACGGCATAATTTGCCATAGTCCTTCGGCGCGCGCGCGCGAACGAGCTCTAGGGTAATAACCACTCTCAACTATCGGTAAGATAGCGAGTTCTGCGGGCATATTTCGATTTTCAATTTCACTTAAAACGAAGTGAATAAAGGGCTCAGAGCGTTTGGTTACTCTCTCTAAATATTTGCTTTTGTCTAAAAACTTATCTTTTTGCTGAACAACATGTGGGTGATCATATGAATTCGTTAAGGCAAATTTATTTTCAAAATGTTGCCATATGAGATGATGGTTTCTAGTATTGGCTAGTACATTATTATCTAGAGTATCGCTAAGTAGTGGTGGACTAATAAAATCTGCTTTTTGGACTAATGCATCCGCATTTTCGGATACTGCGGGGTTGTCAAATTCGGTGTTTGTTGGAGAGTGTGTGCAAGCTACTACAGAGAAAGTCAAGAGTACTATAGCTAGACTGTTCTTGTGCTCCTTCATGGCCGCGAAGCATAAAGAGACAATATAAATAGATCAACTATTAAATTTAGTGGGATTTTTGCTAACCATAATGAGGCTCTGATCTAGTATGAAAAGTTTGCGTTCCAAGCATCTGTTTTAAGGTAGAATTAATACATGGAAGAATCCGTGCTTTTTAATTCGGCTAAATATACACAACAATTACAGGGGTGGTATGAAACACCTGCAGGACAAAATTTATACAAAGACTTATTAATTAAGTTAGATAAGTTGTTGCCGAGTTTGTTTGGTTACCATGCATTGCAAATTGGTGGTTTAGCGGATGAGATAGATCTAATTTCTAGTAGTAAGATTGGGCAAAAAATATACATGACCTTAAATACTGAGCAAGGTAATGTTGCTGCCACGCCACTAGCTTTGCCGTTTCCGCAAAATACTTTAGATTTAATTGTTTTACCTCATACATTAGATATTTCACCTAAGCCGCACCAGGTGCTGCGTGAGATTCATCGTGTACTTATTTCTGAAGGACACTTAGTAATAATTGGTTTTAATCCATTTAGCATGATGGGCTTGAGTAAACTGGTATTTATGCGCAGTCAGCGGGCACCCTGGGCAGCTCATTTCTATACACAAAGAAGGTTGAAAGATTGGCTTTCGCTATTAGGTTTTAAAGTTATGACGATTGAGCATGTAGGTTTACAACCACCCATTCAGAATTTGCGTTTTCAACAACGGATGCAGTTTTTGAGTAAAGCTGAGAAAGTGGGTTTAGGACGTTTAGGCGGGTTGCAGATATTTATAGCGAAGAAGCGTGAGCTTACACTGACACCTATACCGCAGCCATGGAAGCCGCGACGTCGTATGATTCCGGTGAATGTCACTGAACCTACCGCCAGGCAGAGTAAATATGTCCGAAAATCGAGTTGAGATCTTTACCGATGGTGCTTGCAGGGGCAATCCAGGTCCGGGTGGCTGGGGTGCAATACTTCGCTATGCTAACAAAGAGACTCGTATAAACGGGGCATCAAAAGAGACAACAAATAATCGAATGGAATTACAAGCGGTAATTTCTGCATTTGAAAAGCTAACTAAATCTTGTGCCGTTCATGTCACCACCGATTCAAGATACGTTATGGATGGCATTCAACAGTGGCTGGCAAATTGGAAAAGTAATGGTTGGAAAACGGCTGCAAAAAAACCTGTAAAGAATGAAGACTTATGGAAACAGTTAGATAAATTAGTTGAACAACATAATGTTACTTGGGAGTGGGTCAAAGGGCATAGTGGCCACACTGAAAACGAACAAGTAGATCAATTGGCAAATGATGCGATTGATAATCTGTTATTGTAGATTTTTTTAAAACATACACATTTTGATATGCGACAAGTTGTACTCGACACAGAGACTACGGGCCTAGAAGTTTCACAAGGGCATCGAATTATTGAAATTGGCTGTGTAGAAGTTTTGCATCGTCGCACAACGGACCAATTGTTCCACCAATTTCTAAATCCCGAGCGTGAAATTGATGCAGGCGCACAAGAAGTACATGGTATATCGCTCGATTTTCTTGCTGACAAGCCAAAGTTTGCAAGTATCGCTGATGACTTTATAGAATTTGTCGCTGATGCTGAATTAATTATTCACAATGCCAGTTTTGATGTGGGTTTCATTAATGCTGAACTTAAAAAAATGGGACATCGCATTACTGATATCAATAGTTGCTGCAAAGTCATTGATTCACTTGGCATGGCAAGAAAAATGCACCCCGGGCAAAAAAATAATTTAGATGCCTTATGTAAGCGTTACGAGATTGATAACTCTCATAGAGAGCTGCATGGCGCTTTGCTTGATGCGCAAATTCTTGCAGATGTGTATCTTGCCTTAACCGGTGGGCAAACTACCCTTAGTTTGGCGGCAAATGCAGATTCTGCGAGCAAACGAAATAGTGCGCAAGCTGGACTTGATGCTAATCGTGAAGCATTGAAAGTAATTTATGCTAGTGATGAGGAGTTACAGGCGCATGATGCTTTTTTGAACAAGATTCAGCAGGAAAGTGAGGCGGGCTGCGTCTGGTCGAAAGATTAGCATGAATAATCAATGCGAATATTTCGTAAACGGTTGCTGACTAGCTCGAATTTCGTTACATTTTGCCAAGTCTTAATTTACACAATTTTGCACAACCCCAAGAATCAACCCAAGGATAAACTATGTGGAGATATCTAATGTTACCTAAGTTTTTAGTATGTATTTCATTTGCCGTAACGCTATTGCTTACAGCTTGTGGTGATGACGGTGGTTCTGCAAGTGGAAAATGGGTGGGAGAAGTGTATGCGAGCTCTAACTCAAAGACTTCAACGGTAGTAGGTGAATTTGGTTCTTACTCTGATTGTTTGGAGGCCACTCAAAAAGAATCTAAGTCTGGTATTTTTAACTGCGGAGTAAAAAACTAACTAAAAGAAACATTTATAACATACAGCATAGAATCTAATTTATGCTGTAGTAAGGTGTCACATAAAGTTAGTTAATTCATTTGCCAAGTTTTAACAGTCGTTGCTTATCACGCTGCCAATCTCTTTCCTTAATACTGGCACGTTTATCTTGTTTTTGTTTTCCTTTGGCAAGACCGATTTCTAGTTTTGCCTTGCCCTTTTTCCAGTACATGGATAATGGTACGAGTGTGAAACCTTTGCGATCTACAGCACCAATTAATCTCGCCAGTTCTTTTTTGTGCATGAGTAGCTTGCGAATACGGGTAGGGTCCGCTACTTTGTGGGTAGAAACTGAAGGTAGAGGACTTATATGTGCGCCCTGTAACCAAGCTTCCATATTTTTTACTAGCACATAACTTTCTTTTAATTGTACACTTTTTGACCGCAAGCTTTTGACTTCCCAGCCCTCTAAAACCAGTCCAACCTCAATTTTTTCTTCGATAAAGTAATCGTGTCGGGCTTTTTTATTAACTGCAATAGAGTTATCTGATTTATGCTTAGGCTTTGCCATGTGGCTATTATGGTGTATTTAACATAAGCATTCGATGGCAATTTTTAGCTATAAGAATTACTTGCGATAACCTCTTGTTCATTTTGTAAATGATCACAAGTTTATAATGAAATAAAAAAGCTATGGCAACAGTAAGAACCTCAATACATGGATACTGGTCTTCACGCTTTGCGTTTGTGCTAGCGGCGGCAGGCTCTGCAGTGGGCCTAGGAAATATTTGGAAATTCCCCTATATGGTGGGTGAAAATGGCGGTGGTGCATTTGTGCTTCTGTATTTGTTATGTATCGCTTTATTTGGAATACCAGTCATGATGTCTGAAGTATTGTTGGGGCGTCGCGGCAGAAGTAGTCCTGTGAATACTATGACGATTCTTGCGGAAGAAGAAAAGCGTAGTAGTGCATGGCGTTTACTAGGTTTGCTAGGCGTCTTGGCTGGTTTCTTAATCCTTTCTTACTACAGTGTGATTGCAGGTTGGGCATTAGCGTATGTAATCGAAACTGCAACCGGTACGTTTTCAGGAGTAACGAGTGAACAAGCTGGTGAAGTGTTTAGTAATTTAATTTCTAATCCACGACGTTTATTATTTTGGCATAGCGTATTTATCTTTCTCACTATGGTAATTGTAGTAAGAGGAGTGAGTAAAGGTTTAGAAACTGCTGTTCGTATTTTAATGCCAGCCTTGTTTATTCTGATTTTTATTATGATTGGTTATGCCATGTTGCACGGAGATTTCATAGAGAGCTTGAAATTTTTATTTGCTCCCGATTTTTCCAAACTAAGTCCAGAAGTTGTGTTGAAAGCAATGGGCCAGGCATTTTTTAGCCTAAGTTTGGGTATGGGTGCCATCATGATGTATGGCTCTTATTTGCCGGATGATGCATCGATTGCGACCACTAGTTTTCAGGTTGCGCTTGCAGATACATTGGTGGCAATTTTAGCAGGTTTAGCTATTTTTCCTATCGTGTTTGTAAATGGCTTAGAAGCAGGGCAAGGGCCAGGTTTAATTTTTAATACACTTCCATTGGCATTTGGTCAGATGACTGGCGGATTATTTTTCGGCACATTATTTTTTATCTTACTTGTATTCGCAGCATGGACTTCTGCGATATCGTTAATTGAACCAGCAGTGGCTTGGTTGGTCGAGAAATTTACAATTTCTCGTGCAAAATCTTCAATAATTTGTGGATTAGTGGCTTGGACAGTTGGTTTAGGGACGGTCTATTCGTTTAATAGTTGGAAAAAAATTGAAGTATTTAATGGCACCTTCTTGGAAGGAAAGTCTTTTTTCGACATACTTGATTATTTAACTTCAAATATTATGCTTCCCTTGGGTGGCATTTTGATTTGTATTTTTGCTGCATGGATAATGTCAGAAAAATCACGACGTGAAGAACTAAAAATCAAACACGAAGGTGCATATAAGCTATGGCGTATTTTAGCTAGGTATATTACGCCGATTGGAGTGATTCTTATCTTTTTGCATGTGCTGGGTATTCTTGAGAAATTCAATCTAACATAACGTTCTTTTATGACTCATGTTCAGCGTAGTGCATTGCTGCCATATTCTGCGGCGCAAATTTTCAAACTAGTCAATGATGTGGATTCATATCCTGAATTTGTTCCCTGGTGTGTGCAGTGTACTGTACATAGTGATAGTGGAAATGAAAAACAAGCAACTATGAGTTTTGCAAAACGTGGTATCAATGCATCCGTCACAACCTGCAATGAGCTAGAAATAGATAAAAAAATTACAATGCGTTTATTAAAAGGCCCATTTAAGCACTTAGTAGGTACATGGGTATTTTATGAATTAGATAAACACTCATGCAAGGTCGAATTGGATATGCAGTACTCGTTTTCAAATCGCTTATACGCACTTACATTTGGACCGATCTTTAATCAAGTTGCAAATAAATTAGTGTCTGCATTTACTGAAAGGGCTCAGCAGTTATATGGATAGTGAGCAGAATATAAGGGTTACAGTGGTTTACGCATTAAGTGATCATCAGGAATTAATAATGGTGAAGCTTCCTGAAAATAGTACCGTTGAACAAGCCATAAACGAGTCAGGCATTTTGCAGAAATACAGTGAAATTGACATTGTAAAAAATGCGGTTGGTATTTACGGGAAAGTCGTACAAAATACACAGATACTGCATGATCAAGATCGAGTAGAGATTTATCGACAGCTTACTATTGATCCAATGCATGCACGCCGCAGACGTGCAGAGCTGCAAAACTAATAGATGTTGAAGTATTGCTGTAATATATGATTAGTAAATTAAACTAGAATAAGGCTTTTCCATGTCAAATAATTTATGTAAAGCGTTCTTAATGGCGTCTCTATATTTCACTTCAGTTTTCGCAGCTTTGGTTAATGCTGAAGACATGAGTATTGACCCCGGCTTATGGGAAATTAAAAGTCAGGTTACAAGCCCAGCTGGCACACAAGAAGATGTTGCTCAAGAGTGTATACAAGAGTCTGAATTCTCTCCTGAGAGCATGATGGATGCCGCCGCTGGTTGTACAGTAACGGATTCCAGTACTGATGCTTCATCTATGCAGTGGTCAATTAACTGTGTAAACCAAGGTGTCACGATGACTGGAACTGGCCATGCAGAGTCCTCTGGAGACTCACTCACTGGTGGAATGAATATGAATGCAGACTTCAATGGTCAGCAAATGACGATGTCTACTACGTGGGAAGGTAAGCGAGTAGGGGATTGTCAGTAATTACGTTGAGGTTTAATTTTCAAGGTTTTTATTTTCTTCTAGTACATCTTCTAAATTATCAGCTTGTTTTTCAATTTCTTCTAATTTTTCTCGGTCTTTTTTGCTTAAGTCTTCTTTCTTTTCCTCCTTATTTTCTTTATTCGCATTGTCAGTGTCTTTGTCTGTGGAGGCATCGAGCGAATCGCTTTCTAAAATATTATGTCTATTTATGTCGATCACTTCGTCACGATCAAATTTTAGTGTGAGTTGTCTTCGTTCTTGTTCGCCATAGCCGGGTATAAATAAATATATATAGTCCCAACGATCTGGGTGAAAGCTATCTGTAATTATTGGGCTGCCAAGTACGTATCGCACTTGTTCTTTGTTCATGCCTATTTTAACTTTATCAACCATTTCAGCATCTAACGCATTGCCTTGTTGCACGTCAATTTTATGCACTGTGAGCAATTTGTTTTGGCAAGCCAGCAATAATGTTATTGATAATATGTAGGTTAAGGTTTTTAAATGTTTCATTTTTTATAATTTGCTTTGACGGAGCATCTCTTCGGCATGCTCTTGTGTATTCTTTGTTAGCTCTACCCCGCCTAACATGCGCGCTATTTCTTCAATGCGTTCATCTTCTGCCAAGTGAGAAATTTTAGTGGCTATGGATTCATTTTTTTCAAATTTATTCACTTTATAATGGTGATGAGATTGTGCAGCAACCTGAGGTAAGTGTGTCACACAAAATACTTGTGCATTATTACCTAATTTGCGTAGGTGTTTGCCAACAATTTCTGCAGTCGCTCCGCCCACGCCGGTATCGACTTCATCAAAGATAAGGGTAGGGATTTTTAAATTATTTGAAGTTGCCATTTGTATGGCAAGACTAAGTCTGGAAAGTTCACCGCCTGAAGCCACCTTGTTTAGCATTCGCAGTGGCTGTCCGGGGTTGGTGCTGACTAAAAATTGTATTTCATCTAGGCCGTTTAGGGATAGTTCTGGAGTTTTTTTGGGTTCCACGTTTATATGAAAGCGACCACCTTGCATACCTAGTGCTTGCATAGATTCGGTTATTTTTTCATTAAGTTCATTTGCGGCTTTCTTTCTCGCACTGCTGATCTTTTTGGCAGTAGTGCGATACAACTGTTCTGCTTCTTGCATAGAGACTTTAATTTTTTCAGGATCATCGTGACCACTTTCAATGCTATTCAATTCCTCTTTAATTGAGACATGCATAGCTACTAGTTGATTAGGCTTAACCTTGTGTTTGCGAGAAATTTCCTCTACTGCAGTAATGCGGTCTTCAAGTAATTGTAGTTCTTGTGGGTTAGATGAAATTTTTTCTGAGTAATTTCGTAAACTGTTTGCGACTTCTTTGATTTGTATATGGATGCTACGTAATGCTTCTAGTGGTTCATTTAGTTTATTGTCAATGGCCGCATACTTTTCGGCATCATTAATTAACGAGCTTAGTGAATCATAAATCGAATTCTCATTGTCACCGGGAAGTTGTTGTGAGATGCGCATGCTATTTTCATTGAGATCTTTTGAATTGTTTAATAATGTGAACTTTTCATTGATCTCGTTAAATTCATCAGTTTTTAAATTTAGCTCTTCTAATTCGTGGTATTGATAACGCAACAAATCTAATTTGGCGCGAGTATCAGCTTGATTGTTTTCTGCTGATTGCAGCTGGTTTTTTAAACTTTGCCAACGTCGAAAAACTGTAGCTAATTCCTCGATATGTTTACTATTACTGGCATAACCATCTAATAGTTGGCGCTGCATATCTAAGCGCATAAGTGATTGGTGCTCATGTTGACCATAAACATCAACAAATAAATTGCCAAGACTGCGAAGTGCAGTTACTGAAGATGGGCTGCTGTTTATATAAGCTTTTGATTTTCCATCCTTGCTAATTACGCGGCGTAATACACATTCTTCGCCATCATCAAGATCGTGTTCTTTAAGCCAGGTTACGGCTTCTGCTGAACTACCGGCATCAATAGTGGCTACTACTTCTACATTTTCATTTTCGATTCGTGCAACAGAACGGTCGGCACGATTTCCTAAAGTAAGATTAAGCGCATCTATTATAATTGATTTGCCCGCACCAGTTTCACCTGTTAATACACTCATGCCATTATGAAAATCCAGCTCTAACTCATCAATGATTGCAAAGTTTTTAATGAAAATAGATTTTAGCATTGGCTTGCTGAAAACTGCTGAAGCTTAGCTGTGATTATTGTCTGGAGAGGT
Organism: Gammaproteobacteria bacterium; assembly: GCA_014075255.1. Classification (NCBI taxonomy): domain Bacteria; kingdom Pseudomonadati; phylum Pseudomonadota; class Gammaproteobacteria; species Gammaproteobacteria bacterium. The sequence continues at coordinate 1,158,553 of CP046178.1, read as the reverse complement.
GCTCCAGCGCAATTTTTCACGTAGCACATCAAAGTAGTCGTAGTCTTTGGGTTGTATTAGTCGTAAAGCTTGTTTTCCTTTTTCAATCATGATCGTATCATTTGGCATGAAATCCATATCAATTTGACCATCGATAGAAGCGAGTGCGGTATGACGGCTTCCTTCCGGCAATAAAATTTCAACCTTACTGTTGGCATCCACCACTATAGGTCGGTTACTTAATGTATGGGGACATATTGGCACTAACACAATTGTATCGGTATTTGGGTGTAGAATTGGGCCGCCACCGGATAAAGCATAAGCAGTTGAACCAGTAGGGGTGGCGACAATATAGCCATCTGCGCGCAATGTATTTACATGGTTATTATTAACGCGTGTTTCCAATTCAATCATGCGCACCATTTGTTTTGCATGTACGACAACATCGTTAATGGCACAACATGATCCGATTGACTTGCCATCACGTATTAAACTGGCTTGTAAAACTAATCGTTTTTCTTCTATGTAATCGCCGGCAAGAATTTTACCTAGTTGTTTTTCAATTTCGTTTGGACTTATGTCTGCAAGAAATCCTAGACGTCCTAAATTAATACCGAGCAGGGGAATTTCTTTTTGAATTAAACTGTGTGCAGCATGCAAAATTGTGCCATCTCCTCCTACGACTATGACAAGTTCACTATTGGATGCAATTTCATCAATGCTAGAGGCTTTTATAGGCTCACTCGTTAAAAACGTAGTCGATACAGGGTCGGCACAGATCTCTAGCGATTGGCTGTGAAGATATTGATATAAAGATTGAACCGTAGACGCAATGGCAGAATCGTCTGGTTTGGAAATTATACCGATTTTGGAAAACTGGCTCACGAGTGGTCTATGTCTTTGATTTTTTTTAAAGCTATCATGGATCTAGTGCGTACACCATGGTCTGCCACACCTGTATGCAGGCTTCTTGACATGTATAGGGTGGGCTGCAATGATTATTTGGCACTCTCTTATATTGAGTGCTAAATCTATCCATTGGTTATATATGCTGCTTTTTAATCTATGAGTCCTAATGACGATTTCAACAGCTCTTTAAATGAGCGTGCGCAACGTTTGCTAAAAGTGTTGGTGCAAAGCTATATCACTGATGGTCAGCCGATGGGCTCGCGGAATTTGGCAAAAATGTCTGCATTAGATATCAGTCCAGCAACCGTACGTAATGTAATGGCAGATCTGGAAGATATGGGCTTTGTTGAAGCGCCACATACCTCTGCGGGGCGTATACCCACAACAAGAGGATATCGTCTGTTTGTCGATACCATGTTGACAGTGCAACCTCTAACAACAGATTTGGTAACTCGGGTTTCAAAAGATCTTAAATCAAACTTAAGTATGAGTGGTTTAGTTGAAAGTGCCTCTGGGTTGCTTTCAGGATTAACCAGTATGGCAGGTGTCGTTACTTTGCCCAAGCATGACCGTGTTGAGTTACGACAAATTGAATTTTTACCATTATCGGATCAACGCGTACTTGCGATTTTAATTGTTAATCAAAAAGAAGTTCAAAATCGCATCATTCACACTGACAGAGAATACAGTCCTTCGGAATTGGAACAAGCCGCTAATTATTTGAATGAGCTATGTGCCGGGCAAGACTTGGTGATGGCGCGGCAGAAAATATTGCAGGAACTAGATCATGTGCGTGAGAACATGAATGAGTTGATGCGATCGGCAGTAGAAATGGGTGAAAAAGTTTTTTCTGACACGAGTTCTGGCGAGCCAGACTACGTGGTTGTAGGTCAAACCAACCTGATGGAATATGAAGAGCTCTCCGACATATATAAGTTACGCGGTTTGTTTGATGCTTTTAGTCAAAAGCGAGAATTTTTACATTTATTAGATCGGTGTATATGTGCAGAAGGAGTGCAAATATTTATTGGTCAGGAGTCAGGTTATAAGGCATTGGATGATTGTAGTGTGGTGACTTCGCCCTACACCGTTGATGATGAAATTATGGGTGTGTTAGCAGTGGTAGGGCCTACGCGCATGTCTTACGAAAGAGTAATACCCATTGTTGATCTAACTGCTAAGCTTCTTGGTGAAGCCCTAAATGCTAAATAAGCACACTAAAAATTAAATAATAATACTTGAATATTTAGAATTAGCCTACATATTGGCCTATATCTAAAATAGAACCTTATGACCAACACAGAACAAAATGTAGAAACGGATGATTCAATTGTGAATGAAACAACGCATGAACAAGAAGATGCTCAGCCTCAAGCTGATGCAAGTGAGCCTAATACAAATGAGCCAGTGCAAGAATTAGATCAACAGTTAGAAGATGCACAACAACAAGCGGCAGAGTATCACGACAAGATGTTACGTATGCAAGCTGAAATGGAAAACTTGCGTAAACGTACAGAGCGCGATGTATCCAATGCGCATAAGTATGCAGTGGAGAAATTTGCGAATGAGCTTCTGCAAGTTAAAGACAGCTTAGAGCTTGGTCTAAGTACTGAAGATATCAATATAGAAAAGCTGCAAGAAGGTACAGAGTTGACTCTTAAGATGCTTTGTAATTCATTTGAAAAGTTCTCGCTAGAAGAAGTGAACCCTGTGGGTGAGGCTTTTGATCCAAATTTACACGAAGCAATGACGATGCAAGAGAGCGCAGATCACAAGCCTAATACGGTGTTAACCGTGGTGCAAAAAGGCTATACCTTGCACGGCCGATTGATCAGGCCTGCGATGGTAATTGTCGCCAAAGCGGCTGAATAAGGGAAAGCCAGTAGATAAACGCTAAAATCCCAATAATTTTGGGTAAAAATCGCATATTTTATAGATGGATCCTTGAAAACCACCTTCATGGCCCAATCTATGAGTATAGATAAGAGTTAGTTAAATTTTAATCAATATAATTTTGAGTATTTTGGAGAACAACGATGGGTAAGATAATTGGTATAGATTTAGGTACCACCAATTCTTGTGTGGCAGTTATGGAAGGCACCACACCAAAAGTCATTGAGAATAGCGAAGGTGATCGAACTACTCCTTCGGTTGTTGCGTTTGTAGACGATAGCGAAGTTTTGGTGGGACAAGCAGCTAAACGTCAATCAGTTACTAATCCTAAAAATACTTTAAGTGCAATTAAGCGTTTAGTGGGTCGTCGATTTGATGAAGAGGCCGTTCAAAAAGATATCAAGCTCGTTCCATACAATATTGTAAAAGCAGATAACGGTGATGCATGGGTAGAAGTTAATGGTGAAAAGATGGCGCCACCAGAAATTTCTGCACGTATATTAATGAAAATGAAAAAAACTGCTGAAGATTATCTTGGTGAAGAGGTGACCGAAGCAGTGATTACTGTGCCTGCATATTTTAACGATTCGCAACGTCAAGCTACTAAAGATGCAGGAAAGATCGCAGGTCTTGACGTTAAACGAATTATTAATGAGCCGACTGCTGCTGCACTTGCTTATGGCATGGATAAAAAACGTGGTGACAGCAAAATAGCGGTATACGACTTAGGCGGTGGAACGTTTGATGTGTCAATTATTGAAATAGCTGAAGTAGATGGAGAGCACCAATTCGAAGTGCTATCTACAAATGGTGACACCTTCCTTGGTGGTGAAGATTTTGATATGCGCTTAATCGATTACCTTGCAGATGAATTTAAGAAAGACCAAGGTTTTGATTTACATAACGACCCTATTGCATTGCAAAGACTTAAAGAAGCAGCAGAAAAAGCTAAAATCGAATTATCTGCTGGTCAACAAACTGAAGTGAACCTTCCTTACATCACTGCAGATGCATCTGGTCCTAAGCACTTAAATATTAAAGTTACACGAGCCAAACTTGAATCCTTGGTAGACGAGCTTGTGCAACGCACTATTGCGCCATGTAAACAAGCACTCAAAGATGCGGATTTATCTGCGTCAGATATAGATGATGTGATTTTAGTGGGCGGGCAAACTCGTATGCCTAAAGTGCAACAAGTTGTGCAAGATTTCTTTGGTAAAGAGCCACGTAAAGATGTAAATCCTGATGAAGCGGTTGCAGTAGGTGCAGCCATTCAAGCTGGTGTGTTAGGTGGTGATGTTAAGGATGTATTGTTGCTAGATGTTACTCCGCTTTCATTAGGTATTGAAACCATGGGTGGTGTGATGACTAAGTTAATTGAAAAGAACACCACGATTCCAACAAATGCGCAGCAAGTGTTCTCAACTGCTGAAAATAATCAAACTGCGGTAACGGTGCATGTCTTGCAAGGTGAGCGTGAACAAGCCACAGGGAATAAATCGTTGGGACGCTTTGATTTAACAGATATTCCGCCGGCACAGCGTGGAATACCACAAATTGAAGTTTCATTAGATATCGATGCGAACGGCATTCTAAATGTTTCGGCTAAAGACAAAGCTACCGGCAAAGAACAGTCTATTGTGATTAAAGCTTCTAGCGGTTTGTCGGATGAGGAAGTCGATAGCATGGTGAAAGATGCAGAAGCGCATGCAGAGGAAGATAAGAAATTTGCAGAAATTGTTGCTTCGCGCAATACCGCGGACCAAATGATACATGCGACTGAAAAATCACTTGAAGAGATGGGTGATAAAGTAGAGCAAGAAGAACGCATGCAAATTGAAAATGCAGTTAAAGATCTCAAAGAAGTTTTAGAAAAAGATGATAAAGAGATTATCGAGACTAAAACACAGGCTCTCGCAGAAGCATCGAGTAAACTTGCCGAGCGAATGTATGCGCAAAATGATGGTGCAGGTGCGGAAGGTGCACCAGCTGGTGACGCGAGTGCTGCTGCAGATGATGATGTAGTGGATGCGGAATTTGAAGAAGTGGACGATAACAAATAAATTAAATTAAAAAACTAGTAATGAAACCGGTCCGGGGTCGTGAAAACGAGTCCGGATTTTTGTGTATACGACGCTAATAAATTTTTGAAAGTAAAAATCTTAAAATAAAAATGGCAAAAAGAGATTACTACGAAGTTCTAGGGGTAGAGCGCACTGTCAATGAAGGCGATTTGAAAAAAACCTTTCGTCGACTTGCAATGAAATATCATCCAGATCGGAATCCAGGTGATCATGAGGCCGAAGCAAAATTTAAAGAAGCTAAAGAAGCGTATGAAGTTTTAGGCAACGCCAATAAGCGCCAAGCCTATGATCAATATGGTCATGCAGGCGTGCAGCAAGGTGCTGGTGGAGGAACAGGAGATTTCGGTGATATTTTTGGAGATATGTTCGGCGACATCTTTGGCGGCGGTCGAGGTGGCGGGCAACGTGTCTACCGTGGTTCCGATTTGCAATACGGATTAGAAGTAAGTTTAGAGGAAGCCGTATTTGGTACCGAATCTACGATTGATATTCCTAAGCAATCTACATGTGAGAAATGTGAAGGTTCAGGAGCAGCGCCAAACACAACCATAGAAACATGTGAAACTTGCGGTGGCGTGGGCCAAGTACGCATGCAGCAAGGTTTCTTTTCTATTCAACAAGGCTGCCCTAAATGCAGAGGTAAAGGTAAAACCATTAAAGTACCTTGTGATTACTGCCGGGGTACGGGTCTCACCAAAGAAAATAAAAAATTATCTATTAAAGTACCTGCAGGTGTAGATACAGGCGATCGAATTCGTCTAAGTGGAGAAGGTGAGGCGGGTGCGAACAATGGTCCATCTGGTGACTTATATGTTGAGATCCACGTGCTTCCGCATGAATTATTTACTCGCGAAGAAAACCATTTACATTGCCAAGTTCCAATTAGCTTTAGTATGGCAGCACTGGGTGGGGAAATTGAAGTACCAACACTCAATGGAAAAGTTAAATTAAAAATACCTGCTGAATCTCAATCAGGGCGTTTATTTAGATTACGTGGCAAAGGTGTAAAACCGGTACGAGGTGGAGCAACCGGTGACATGTTATGCACCACGATGGTAGAAACACCCGTGAATCTCACTAAAAAACAAAAAGATCTGATGAAAGAGTTCTCAGCTGAGATTGAGAAAGGTGGAGATCAGCACAGTCCTAAGTCACATTCTTGGACGGACAATGTGAAAGGCTTTTTTGATAACTTGAAGTTCTGGGACGAATAATTTCTGCAATTCACCTCGTGTGACGATCGAATAGTTTGGTGTACACTTTAACCCTTCATTCAAAGGGAATTCAAAATGGTTCGTGTAGGAGTAAATGGCGCTAGTGGTCGTATGGGTAAGACACTCATACAGGCGTGTGTTGAGCATCAAGATACCCAATTAGGCGCAGCATTTGAAATTGCGTCTTCAAGCTCTATTGGTGAGGATGCAGGTCAAACCGTCGGTTTAGAAAGCTCAGGTGTTTTGATCAGTAGTGATTTAGCGGCTCATGTTAGCGATTTTGATGTGCTGATCGATTTCACTATTCCAGAATGCACCATGCAATCATTAGAATTATGTGTATCACATGGAAAATCAATGGTGATCGGCACCACAGGTTTGGATGACTCTCAAAAGCAAAAATTACAAAAAGCCAGCGAAACCATTTCAATTATGTTTGCACCCAATATGAGTGTTGGTGTAAATCTTTGTTTAAAACTTTTGCAAACTGCTGCAAAAACCTTGGGTGATGAATACGATATTGAAATCATCGAAGCACATCATCGTCATAAAATAGATGCTCCCTCGGGCACTGCATTGCGAATGGGTGAAGTCGTTGCTGAAAGTTTAGGTAGGGACTTAAAAGATTGTGCGGTATATGGTCGACAAGGTGTTACAGGTGAGCGTGATAAAAAAACCATCGGATTTGAAACCATCCGTGCGGGTGACATTGTAGGTGATCACACCGTAATGTTTGCAGGAACCGGCGAGCGTGTCGAAATTACACATAAAGCTTCTAGCAGAATGACTTTTGCGCAAGGTGCGATGCGTGCTGCGAGTTGGTTGTCCGCCAAAAATTCTGGTCTATACGATATGCAGGATGTCCTCGACCTTACATAAAACGTTCTTAGCACTTGCGATCAGCTTGTTTCTACAAGCAAGTATTGTTCATGCAGATATTTTACTCGATTCATTTTCTAACCAGCTCGTAAATGCTGCGCAAGAACGAACCCAGCATGAAGTTAAATATGATGGTGCGTACCGCGCCATTAAGTATCCCATGGGTGATGTGCCCTTAAACAAGGGTGTATGTACTGACTTAGTAGTTAGAGCTTATCGAAAGCTAGGTGTTGATTTGCAACAACGGGTTCACGAAGATATGAGTGCTAATTTTTCTAAGTATCCCAATATTTGGGGCTTGCGTGCTACAGATACTAATATCGATCATCGTCGCGTACCTAATTTACAGGTCTACTTTAAAAGACAGGGTAAAGAGTTGCAGGTGAGTCAGGATGCAAGAAATTATATGGTTGGAGATATTGTTACGTGGATGTTGCCGGGCAATTTGCCGCATATTGGTATTGTCTCAAATCAATCTGTCCCAGACTCAAAACGTCCGAAAATCATTCACAATATTGGTGGTGGCCCGGTTGAAGACGATATCCTTTTTAAATATGAAATAACTGGGCATTATCGTTACGAAATTAAGAGTTCTTAAACCAAGGTATATGACTATGACATTAACTTACGCATTACTTTTGTTCTCGGGATTTTTTATTGGTATCGCAGCATCATTCACAGGTCTAGGTGGTGGTTTTCTAATGGTGCCTCTACTCATTGCATTGGGTTATACTGCTCAAAAGGCAGTTGGAACTTCTTTTTTAGCTATTTTAATTATCTCCGCATCTGCAGTGTTTGCGCATTCAAAATTTTCTAATGTAGATTATAAAATAGCGATTGTATTAGGCTTGGGTGGAATTATTGGTGCGCAAATTGGGCCACACATACTAGAGCATGTGTCTACAGCTAATTTTAAAAAGATATTTTCTTTAATATTAATCGCATTTGCAGGCTATTTATTCTTTAGCAAATCATAAATGGATGTCCAAACTGATGAGGACGGATTTTTATTAGACCCAGAAGATTGGACTGAAGAAATAGCAAAAAAGATTGCTGTAAAGGAAGAGCTAGAACTCACTGAAGATCGTTGGAATCTAATCCGCCTTATTCGAGAATATTATTACGAGAATCACTCGGTTCCAGAGCTGCGGAAAATATTAAAACAACTAAAAGCAGAACTTGGTCCGGAAAAAGCAACCCGTAAGTATGTTTATGCGCTATTTCCATATGGATACGGGCAACAAGGTTGTAAAATTGCAGGCATGAGGCAACCTAAAAAACTTTGGTTGGATTTATAACTCGCAATTTGGTTGGTATAATATGACAACTCCTTCATCGCTTTTAGTAATTCTTTTATTTATATTAAGTACTGCTTGTTCAAATGAAAAAGCAGTAGTCGTCGAAAAATCATCACAAAAGCTAAGTGAAGACAATGTATTTAAAGAGTATGAATCAGCACTAGATAAAGCAAAAGGAGTAGAACAAACAATTCTTGATTCGGCGGATGCAAGAAAAAGAGAAATGAAAGAACAGGGGTACTAGACCATGAATAAAGTACTTTATATATTAATAGTATTTTTGCCTTTTACGGCATACGCAGAAATATATAAAACAGTAGATGAAAATGGACGAGTAATCTTCACAGACAAGCCCACAGCAAAAGCAGAGCAAATTGAAGTTAGGGTTAATTCAGTCGAAGGGCCAGCAACAATTTCAAGTCAAGATACAGGTTATTCCGGAAAGAAAGTTGTTATGTATTCCACTGCTTGGTGTGGTGTCTGTAAAACAGCAAAAAAATACATGTCAAATAATGGAATAAGTTACAAAGAATACGATATAGAAAAGAACTCTAATGCGCACCGTAAATTTAAAAGTTTAGGCGGTAATGGGGTGCCATTAATTGTTGTAGGTAAGCAAACAATGAGTGGGTTTAGTGCCCCAAGATTGGAGTCGATGCTTGGGAGATCAAAGTAAAGCTTGGATTTTTGCTTTCGATTAAAAGCAGACAATAAGAATAAAGTTAAATTTCAAATGAAAAAAGAACAACAGGTTGAGGCGGATGGGTTTAGCTCGTTTTGGTTCGGGGTATTTACCCTGATTTTAGCGCTTATTGGAAGTTGGATTAGTTTGCACGCATTTGCAGCTATTATTAGTGGGATTATATCTGGAGCAAGTTTCAGTCTTTCTGGGGTGGAAATTCAATCAGTACTTGTATTTCTAACGATAACATTCGTTACACCCGTAATTACAATTTTACTTTTTGTTTTATCTTATCGTTTAATTACTGGCAAGGGTCGTCAATCAGATAATGGATTAATGAGCCCATCTGTGTTGATAACATTATCAATTTTGACAGTTGCTATTGGTATATTAGGATTTTACTTTGCCTGGACTAGAAAGGATTTGAGTTCTGCAATAGTTGGGATAGTGTTTTCTATTGTAGGTGTGAAGGGTGTTTTTCATGGTACGGATAGGGTTGTAAAAAATAATTAATGTCCGCTTTCGACCCAAAGCGGACATGAAAAAATTACCCGACCTTTAATTGTACTTAGCAAACTTCTTGCGTGAAAAAAACTGAATATTTATTATCCAATACAAAATTACTATCAGTACCAGCATAGTCGGAATGCCAACAATGAAAAATACTTGTTCTTTTGGCATTTCTTTAACGCTAGAGCCTTGCATTTTTACAATCTTGTCTGTGAATGCTAACAAAGCCCAAATCAGCGAAAATCCGATTCGCCATACGTGTCTAATTATCCGTTGATTTCCTGTTAAGCCTGACCGGTATAAATTTCGTGTATCTCCAATTGTACAAAGGATTGCAAAGCCTGCCCAAAAAAGATAAACACTTGGAACATTTACTCCACGCCAACCTGCGCTTACAAAAAGTGCCGCTATAGCAAAAACAACAATCCATACAAGAGCCATATATTCCATGAAACCAGTTTCATTTTTTTTATGCTTTACCGTTAGCCATGCGGTAAATACGGTATAGATCACTACAGCACTTAAAAACATGTCATCTGTGGAATCTTTTAAATATGCCGCTGCGAATCCTGAAATCAACATGATGAACATTGAGATAGTGAACAAATTACCAGCTTTTCGATGAATAGCGCCTCCTTTGATTACGAACAAGGCAACAACAGCAGTGACGAGTCCAATCGTTCCTGCTGGAGTATGAATTACCCAAACTACCATCTCTTTCATGAAGCTATTCTCTATCAATTGAATTTTAATTAACCACTGTCAGTGACATATAATGAGTTAAAATTTAACAAAAATAAATGGCCGCTATTGGCCGAAAGCGGACATAATTAAATAGATTTAAGGGGAAGCTAGATTGGAAACTCTAAAAAACAATTCTAAAATGACTGCTTACGACCCAAAGCGGACATTACCAATATAGAACTATTGTCTGAATATGATTTACGTTTTTTTTATCCTTCCAGCAATAGTTTTCTTTTTCCTTCTAGGCCGACAATCAAGAAAAGTTTGGGATTGTTATGAGAAAAATCATGTGGGTTTGTATTCTAAATTCCAGGTGATCGATAATCGGCCCAAATCACCTTGGGAATGGTTTATAGCGCAATGGTCACACCAGCCACCCAGTACATATATAGATCCAAATTCTGGAATAAGGAAAAATATATTTTCATTGTCAAAAGACTTAGAGCTAGCCAAAAGCACGAATGATGAAAATTTAATTAAGCTAGTAAACACTAGAATAAAATACTGGCAAGCCAGTGTTATATCAGCAGCTTTTATTCCACTAATGGTAGTTATTTACTGGATTTTAATTTTAACTAAATGACCGCTATTGGCCGAAAGCAGACATTAGTAAGTAAAAACATTTGATTTGATGCAGCATCCTTGTTGCAGCTCATATTTGCATTTCCCTATGCTCACTATTGGCCGTAAGCAGACTTCGCAAAGAAAGATTTAATTTGATGCATCATCCTTGATGCGACTCATATGCGCACATCCATGTGCTTACTAAACTGATTAATTCTCAGCCAATATCTCTAATTCTCGGTTTCACTAAGCCGATGATTTGAGTACAATTCTCCCGGTCCACCGATTGCACAGAATTTTTACGGGATGACCAACTGGTCGTCCCGTTTTTACATCTGCGCCTTATAGATTAGGAGAGTCGTTTTTTGAGTCATCAACCCGCCTTGCTTGCTTTAGAAGACGGCAGTCTTTTTTGGGGAAGCTCTATTGGCATATCGGGTTTATCGGTAGGGGAAGTCGTTTTCAATACTTCTATGACGGGTTATCAGGAAATTCTCACAGACCCTTCTTACGCGCAACAAATCATCACACTGACGTATCCGCACATTGGTAATGTAGGTGTTAATTTTGAAGACGAAGAATCTGCTCAAATTTTCGCGACTGGATTGGTCATTCGAGACTTACCGATACAGGTAAGTAATTGGCGACAACAATCTGATTTATCTACTTATTTAAAAAAACATAATGTAGTTTCGATTGCCGATATTGATACTCGTAGGTTGACTAGAATTCTACGAGAGGAGGGTGCGCAAAACGGCGCTATCATGGCCGGAAATTCGTTGAGCGATATTAGTGAAGAACAAGCTTTAGCCGCTGCGAAAGGTTTTGCTGGTTTGAAAGGCATGGATCTGGCAAAAGAAGTTACCACTGATAAACCTTATGCATGGAACGAGGGCTGTTGGGATTTAGAAAATGGTTACCAAAGTAATCAGGATGGTACCAAGAAGAATAATCATAGTTTCAAAGTCTTAGCATATGACTTTGGAGTAAAACGTAACATTCTGCGTATTCTTCATGACCTTGGTTGTGAGCTTGAAGTAATCCCTGCAACTACGACAGCAAGTGAAGTGCTGGCAAAAAATCCTGATGGAATTTTTCTATCTAATGGCCCGGGTGATCCGGAACCTTGTGATTATGCGATTCAAGCTATTCAAGAAATAATTGCGGCAGGTGTACCTACCTTTGGAATTTGTTTAGGTCATCAATTGTTAGGTCTGGCATGTGGTGCAAAAACCACCAAGATGAAATTTGGTCACCATGGTGCGAACCATCCTGTACAAGATTTGAGCACTAGCTTGGTAATGATTAGTAGTCAGAATCATGGTTTTGCAGTGGATGAGAAAACCTTGCCGAATGAGCTAGAGGCAACACACCGATCTCTATTTGATGGATCGTTACAAGGTATCCGCCACACTCAAAAACCCGCTTACAGTTTTCAAGGCCATCCAGAAGCCAGTCCGGGTCCTCAAGATGTTAAACCTCTATTTGAACATTTCATCAAGTTGATGGAAGAGTATAAGGCACGTTTAAACCATGCCTAAACGTACGGACATAAAAAGTGTATTGATAATTGGTGCCGGACCGATAGTGATCGGGCAGGCATGTGAATTTGATTACTCTGGCGCGCAAGCATGTAAAGCACTACGCGAAGAGGGTTACCGTGTAATTTTGGTGAACTCTAATCCAGCTACCATCATGACGGATCCTGAGATGGCGGATGCGATCTATATCGAACCCATCACGTGGCAAACCGTTGCACAAATTATTGAAAAAGAACGTCCTGATGTGTTGCTGCCAACTATGGGTGGGCAAACCGCTTTGAACTGTGCTTTGGACTTAGATCGTGAAGGCGTTTTAGAAAAGTTTTCAATCGAAATGATTGGTGCGAAAAAAGAAGCCATCGACATGGCAGAAGATCGAGAATTGTTCCGCAGAGCGATGGAAGACATTGGATTAAAGTCTGCACGTTCCGCACTTGCACATAGTTTAGAAGAAGCGATTCAGCAGCAACCTAGCTTGGGGTTCCCAACCGTAATTCGACCGTCATTCACTATGGGTGGCAGTGGCGGAGGAATCGCTTATAACTTAGAAGAATTTAAAGAGATCATTGCGCATGGTTTGGATCTCTCGCCGACTAGCGAAGTATTGCTCGAAGAGTCTTTGTTGGGTTGGAAAGAGTATGAAATGGAAGTGGTGCGAGATAAAAATGACAACTGCATCATTATTTGTTCAATAGAAAACTTTGACCCGATGGGTGTGCACACGGGTGATTCAATTACCGTTGCTCCCGCACAGACTCTTACCGATAAAGAATACCAAATCATGCGCAACGCATCGTTGGATGTGTTGCGTAAAATTGGTGTGGATACTGGTGGTTCTAATGTGCAGTTTTCAATAAATCCTGAAGACGGTCGCATGGTGATTATTGAAATGAACCCTCGCGTGTCTAGATCTTCAGCATTGGCATCCAAAGCAACGGGTTTTCCTATTGCTAAAGTTGCTGCAAAACTTGCGATTGGCTATACGTTAGATGAATTGCAAAATGAAATTACTGGTGGTGCAACTCCGGCATCATTTGAGCCGAGTATTGATTATGTAGTAACAAAAATTCCTCGGTTTACGTTTGAAAAATTCCCGCAAGCTAAAGCGAAGTTAAGTACGCAAATGAAATCGGTGGGTGAAGTAATGGCCATAGGCCGAACTTTTCAAGAATCATTTCAAAAAGCTTTGCGCGGTTTAGAGGTAGGGGTCGATGGTTTAGATCCTATGCACGAGGAATATGATGAGGAACATCTAGGTATATTAACTTCTGAGTTGCAGGAGCCTGGTCCAAATCGTGTTTGGTATGTGGGTGATGCAATGCGCTTGGGGCAAAGTAATGAAGAGCTATTTGAATCTACATCAATTGACCCTTGGTTTCTTGCCCAGCTAAAACAGCTTGTCGATATGGAAGCGGATATGGCTTCGATGAAATTAGCGTCTATCGATGAGCCAACGATGCGTGGTATTAAACGCAAAGGTTTTTCGGATCGTAGAATCGCAAAGCTGTTGCAGTGCAATGAAAATGATGTGCGAGCAAAACGAACAGCTTTGAGTGTTCACCCTATATATAAGAGGGTGGATACCTGTGCAGCAGAGTTTGCGACGAGTACTGCGTATATGTATTCAAGTTATGACGAAGAGTGCGAAGCCGAGCCAAGCGACAACAAGAAGATTATTGTTTTAGGCGGCGGGCCAAATCGCATTGGCCAAGGTATCGAGTTTGACTATTGTTGTGTGCATGCAGCCTTTGCAATGCGCGAAGATGGTTATGAAACCATTATGGTGAACTGTAATCCTGAAACTGTTTCAACAGATTACGACACATCGGATCGACTCTATTTTGAACCGTTAACGCTAGAAGATGTTTTAGAGATTGTGCGTGTTGAAAAGCCGTATGGAGTAATTGTGCAGTTTGGTGGGCAAACTCCACTAAAGCTTGCTCAAGATCTCGAAGCCGCTGGCGTTCCGATTGTTGGCACCAGTCCGGATTCAATTGATCTTGCAGAAGATCGTGAACGTTTTTTGCAATTAGTCAATGATTTAAAATTATTGCAGCCGCCTAATGCAACCGCGACCAGTACTGAACAAGCAGTTGAAGCAGCAGACAAGATTGGTTATCCCGTAGTGGTTCGTCCTTCTTATGTTTTAGGTGGGCGCGCAATGGAGATTGTTTACAATCGTTCCGATTTAGAGCGCTATATGCGCGAAGCCGTTAAGGTTTCTAATGATGCGCCGGTATTGATAGATCATTTCCTTGATAACGCGGTAGAAATTGATCTCGATGCGATATGTGACGGAAAGAATGTGTTAATTGGCGGCGTTATGCAGCACATTGAGCAAGCTGGTATTCACTCAGGTGATAGCGCATGTTCATTGCCTCCTTATAATTTAAGTGATGAAGTGCAAGATGTAATGCGCAAGCAAGCGACTCAACTTGCATTGGCTTTACAAGTTAAAGGTTTGATGAATATTCAGTTTGCGATTAAAGATGAGAAAGTTTATTTAATCGAAGTAAATCCACGCGCATCACGTACCGTACCTTTTGTTTCTAAAGCGATTGGCCAGCCATTGGCAAAAATTGCTGCACGTTGCATGGTGGGTAAAACACTTAAAGAACAAAATGCAACTAAAGAAATCACACCTAAATATTTTTCAGTTAAAGAAGCGGTATTCCCATTTATCAAATTTCTTGGAGTAGATCCAATACTGGGTCCTGAGATGAAGTCTACTGGTGAAGTTATGGGAGTGGGTGAAACCTTTGGCGAAGCGTTTGGTAAGTCACAATTAGCCGCAGGAACGAATTTTCCTGAGTCGGGGTGTGTGTTATTAAGTGTGCGTAAGGAAGATAGAGAACAAGCTACACTTATTGCTGAGCAGCTAAAAATGCTTGGTTTTAATGTTGTGGCAACAAAAGGAACAGCAAGAGCTCTGAGCGAAAAGGGCATTGAATGCGATACGGTGAATAAGGTTAGGGAAGGGCGTCCTCACATTGTCGACATGATAATTGATGGTAAAATTGACTTAATTGTGAATACCACAGAAGGTAAACAAGCGATTGCGGATTCGTTTACAATTAGAAGGGAAGCGCTGCAACATAAGGTGTGTTATACCACTACGATTGCGGGGGCTTGGGCGCTTAAAGAAGCCATGCAGAGCAAAGATAGTTATCAGGTTTATCGACTTCAAGATTTGCATGCCCAAACAAATCATTAATGTAAAAGATTAGTATTTTTTGCACATTATTTTAATTATTTTGGTGTGAAGTATGAATAGAGTTCCATTAACCGTTAAGGGTGCTGAAAAATTACGCGCTGAATTAGACGAGCTTAAGAATGTTAAGCGACCTCAGATTATCGAGGCTATAGCAACCGCACGTGCACACGGTGACCTAAAAGAAAATGCAGAATATCATGCAGCAAGAGAACAACAGTCATTTGCAGAAGGTCGTATTAAAGAGATTGAAGGAAAATTATCTAATGCTGAAGTTATTGATGTAACTAAAGTAAATGCTAACGGTCGTGTTGTGTTTGGTGCAACGGTTATATTGGCAGATGAAGATAGCGGTGACGAAGTTACCTATAAAATAGTTGGTGAGGATGAGGCCGATATTAAGCAGGGTATGATTTCTGTAACTTCTCCGATAGCTCGTGCAATGATTGCAAAAGAAGAAGGTGATTTGATTACGGTTGAAGCGCCTGCGGGGAACAAAGACTATGAAGTAGTTGAAGTCCGCTACGAGTGAGTGCTTGAAGCTCTGATTTATTCCACCCTAATTAATTGTATTAGGTCGTTAAATGTTCTTTCGAAATGCTCTAGTATGAGCATATACACTCCGCTTTCTCATTCTCATTTGCCTCGTCTTGAAATAAACTAGAACTTCTTTGAGTTCTAATTGTTATTCACACTAATAATTTCTTATGAAAAGTAAGGCCTGGTTAAAAGAACATAATGATGATCCATTTGTTAAACGCGCGATCAAAGAGGGTTGGCGTTCGCGTGCGGTTTATAAATTAGAAGAGCTTGATAAAAAATACAATCTTATTCATCAAGGAAAGAATATTGTTGATTTAGGTGCTGCCCCTGGAGGTTGGAGTCAGTATGTGGCTAAGAAAGTGGGTAAGACCGGTAAGTTGATCGCTATTGATGTACTGGATATGGATGCAATAAATAATGTGCATTTCTTAAAGGGTGACTTCACCGAGCAAGATATATATGAATCTTTGCGTGAATTAGTGGGTCAAAACCCTATAGACCTTGTTTTAAGTGATATGGCCCCCAATATTAGTGGTATCAACAGCGTTGACCAGCCAAAGGCCATGTATCTAGCAGAATTAGCCGTTGAGTTTAGTGTTGAGGTCTTGGCGCCGGACGGTGGTCTGGTAGTGAAACTGTTTCAAGGCACTGGTTTTGATGATTATGTAAAAATATTGCGCTCAAAATTCAGTAAAGTATTGATTCGTAAGCCAGAAGCGTCCAGACCGCGTAGCCGTGAGATGTATGCCCTGGCCACTCATATTAAGTTATAGTAAGGTCAATATTCGTTTAAGTGTTTGAATTATAAGTAAGAGGTTAACTTTTTGAACGACATGGTAAAAAATTTATTGCTTTGGGCTGTGATTGCAGTCGTCTTAATGACTGTTTTCAATAACTTTGCACCACGCCCAGAGACGCCAGATGAACTTGATTATTCTGAGTTCATAAAACAAGTTAAATCAGGCAACGTTCAATCGGTAATGATTAGTCCCGATAATCGCCAGATTACGGGTATGCTCGAAAATAACGAAAAGTTTGAAACGAATAGTCCAGGCGATGAGAAGTTATTAGATACATTACTTAAATATGATGTGGTGGTTGAGGCGGGTGAAGCAAAGCCGCGTTCATTACTTTTAGATATATTAATTAGCTGGTTCCCAATGTTATTGCTCATTGGTGTGTGGATATTCTTCATGCGCCAGATGCAAGGTGGTGGTTCTGGTCGTGGCGCGATGTCATTTGGTAAGAGTAAAGCGCGCTTAATGGGTGAAGATCAAATAAAAGTCACGTTTGCTGATGTAGCAGGCGTTGAAGAAGCAAAAGATGAAGTTTCCGAACTGGTAGAATTTTTACGTGATCCAGGTAAGTTTCAAAAACTGGGTGGTAAAATTCCTCGCGGTGTTTTAATGGTAGGTTCACCGGGTACTGGTAAAACCTTATTAGCGAAAGCCATTGCAGGTGAAGCTAAAGTTCCTTTCTTTACTATCTCTGGTTCAGACTTTGTTGAGATGTTTGTCGGTGTGGGCGCATCACGTGTACGTGATATGTTTGCTCAAGCTAAGAAACATTCCCCATGTATTATCTTTATCGATGAGATTGATGCAGTAGGTCGGCACCGTGGCGCAGGTCTTGGTGGCGGGCATGATGAACGTGAACAAACTCTTAATCAATTGCTGGTTGAGATGGATGGATTTGAAGGTAACGAAGGCGTAATCGTGATTGCTGCAACTAACCGGCCTGATGTTTTAGATCCAGCGTTACTTCGCCCTGGTCGATTTGATCGTCAAGTAACGGTTCCACTACCAGATATTCGTGGTCGTGAACAAATCCTTAAAGTACATATGCGTAAAGTCCCTATGGGTAAAGATGTTCGACCAGATTACATTGCCCGTGGAACTCCTGGTTTTTCCGGTGCAGATTTAGCAAACTTGGTGAATGAAGCAGCTTTGTTTGCTGCACGTGCAAATAAACGTACGGTAGACATGGAAGAGTTTGAGCGCGCCAAAGATAAAATTCTTATGGGCGCAGAACGTAAGTCCATGGTGATGGATGAAGAAGAAAAGAAAAACACTGCATATCATGAATCGGGTCACGCTATTGTGGGTCGCTTAGTTCCTGATCATGATCCGGTTTATAAGGTAACCATTATTCCACGAGGACGTGCACTAGGTGTGACGATGTTTTTGCCAGAAGAAGACCGCTACAGCCACAGTAAGCAACGTTTAGAAAGTCAGATTTCCACTTTGTTTGGTGGTCGTATTGCAGAAGAAATCACTTTAGGGGCTGACCGTGTAACTACCGGTGCATCTAATGATATAGAACGTGCAACTGAACTAGCACGCGCGATGGTAACTAGATGGGGTTTGTCTGAGAAAATGGGTCCACTCTCTTATGGTGAAGATGACGGTGAAGTTTTCTTAGGTCATTCTGTAACGCAGCACAAATCAGTTTCAGATGACACTGCAAATTCCATAGATCAAGAGATTCGTCGTATCATTGATACTAATTATGAGCGTGCAGAAAAAATTCTTAATGAAAACATGGATAAGTTGCATGCGATGGCGAAAGCATTGATTAAATATGAAACCATCGATAAAGATCAAATCAATGAAATTATGGAAGGCAAAGTACCTAGTCCGCCTAAAGATTGGATGGATGATGATAAGCCTGATTCTGGTTCTACTGCATCGTCTTCACAAGATGAAAAAGATTCTGGTCCAATAGGTGGACCGGCAGGTGAGCACTAGTAGTATTTAATCTTACAAGAAGCGATTTAATCTAGTTGCTTCTTGAATACCCTCAACTAATCTCTAAAAGAAAGGCCATAACAATCACGCAAACGCGTGATTCTGTCGTATTGTGAACAAATCAAAGTACTTTTTTTGTGCAATAGGCTATAAAATCTACTACTAAATAATGAGTTGGATTTAGTTTTTATGGAACGAAAATATTTTGGTACCGATGGAATCCGCGGTCGCGTAGGCGACGGGGTGATGACGCCTGAGTTTGTATTAAAATTGGGTTGGGCTGTGGGTCGAGTTTTATGTAGCGAAAATAACAATTTAGTTTTAATTGGCAAAGACACGCGTATTTCCGGTTATATGTTTGAGTCGGTGTTAGAAGCAGGACTTTCTGCTGCAGGTGTTGATGCGCGTTTATTGGGCCCTATGCCTACTCCTGCGGTTGCGTATTTAACTCGCACATTGCGTGCAGCAGCTGGAATTGTAATTAGTGCTTCACATAACCCTTACTACGATAACGGTGTTAAGTTTTTTTCTTCTGAAGGAAAAAAACTTCCAGACTCGATCGAATTAGAAATTGAAAGCCAACTGGATAAGCCGTTAGAAGTAGTTGCTTCTGATCAACTTGGAAAAGTTGAGCGTATAACGGATGCCGCTGGGCGATATATTGAGTTTTGTAAGAGTACTATCCCAACGCGAATTACATTAAATGGTTTAAAGATCGTACTTGATTGCGCGCACGGAGCTACTTATCACATTGCTCCAAATGTATTTACAGAATTAGGCGCTGAAGTCATTAGTCTCTCATCTAAACCAAATGGTTTGAATATAAATGAAAAATGTGGCGCAACCGATCCAAAAGCATTGCGTATGGCTGTTATTGAGCATCATGCTGATTTAGGAATTGCGATTGATGGTGATGGTGATCGTTTAATAATGGTAGATGATACTGGTGCAATAGTAGATGGCGACGAACTTTTATATGTCATCGCACAAGCACGAAAAAGTGAAAATCTTTTGCACGGCGGAGTGGTTGGAACATTGATGAGCAATCTAGGGCTTGAGCACGCATTACGTGCACAAGATATTGAGTTTAGTCGCGCTGCGGTAGGTGATCGTTATGTCATGGAAATGCTCAAGGAGCGTTCATGGTTGCTTGGGGGAGAATCTTCTGGACATATTATATGTTTGGATAGAACCACTACGGGAGATGCGATTATTTCAGCCTTGCAAGTATTACAAGTATTGGTAAATCAGCAAGTCAGCTTGCGTGATGCCAAGTCAGGGATGAGTAAATATCCGCAGATACTTATTAATGTACCGATTAAAGCTAAGATTGATCTAGATAATACGCCGCAAATTCAACAAGCCGTAAAAGATGCAGAATCTGACCTTGCTGATACAGGGAGAGTGCTACTTAGACCTTCTGGGACTGAACCGCTTGTACGGGTGATGGTTGAAGGTGTAGATGCACCAAAAGTTCAGCAATTAGCCCAGCAGATTGCGGACAGCGTAAGCGCCGCTTGCTAAGCTAGCCCGCGTAGCTAATCCAACCTCATCTGTAAAAGTGATTTTGAGAAAAATATAGTATTTGCCTAAAGCGCCTGGCATAGGTAAGCTGCGCGCCTTTATATTCTGACATTAGACACTTATATATGCGTCAACCACTGGTAGCAGGAAACTGGAAGTTAAATGGCTCGCTGGATAGTATTTCGGAGCTAATTTCTGGTATTCAGGAGCATTTATCTACTGTGAAGAATGCTGAGCTCGCGGTGTGCCCACCTTATATTTATTTGTCTCATGTGCAGAAATTATTAGAGGGTAGCGATATATCGATTGGTGCCCAAGATTGTTCTGATCAAGAAAGTGGTGCATATACGGGTGAAGTTGCGGCCGCGATGGTGAAAGAGTTTGGCTGTAAGTACAACATCATTGGTCATTCTGAACGCCGACATGTCTATGGAGATAGTAACGAAAAAGTTGCAACAAAATTTGCCCATGTTATAAAAAATGGATTAGTACCAATTTTGTGTGTAGGTGAGACATTAGAAGAGCGTGAAGCCGGGCATACGGAAGTAGTAGTGGCTTCACAGATTAACGCTGTGCTTGATCTATTTGGTATAGGGGCATTTAAAAAAGCAGTGATCGCATATGAGCCTGTATGGGCAATTGGAACAGGACAAGTTGCCACCCCAGCTCAAGCGCAAGAAGTGCACAAAGAAATTAGACTTACCTTGGATGCGCAAAATAAAGATATTGCGGCGAATATTCGAATTCTTTATGGTGGCAGTATGAAGCCTGATAATGCGCGGGAATTATTACAACAACCCGATATTGATGGCGGTTTGATTGGTGGGGCAGCGCTTAAGGCTGATGATTTTATTGGAATTGCCCTTGCTGCAAATTAAGGCTGAAAACTAAAACCGCAAACTTATGCAGCTTCACAAGTTGTCAATGAAATAAATATTTTAATAACGATATCTTTAATACATGAATACTTTATATAGCATCTTAGTTTCCATCGATGTGCTGCTTGCAATTGGCATTATTGGATTAATTCTTATTCAACATGGTAAAGGTGCTGATGTTGGGGCGGCGTTTGGTAGCGGTGCCTCCGGAACCGTATTTGGTTCGCAAGGTTCAGCGTCTTTCTTAACGCGTTTGACTGCGATACTTGCAACATTATTTTTCATAAATAGTTTAGCGCTTGCATATTTAGCGAGTAATCGACCTGTTGCAGAAAGTGTCATCGACAATGTTGAACAAACAGAAATAAATACGACTGTTACCGATATTCCCGATGTTGAAAGTATGAAGGAATCAGAGTCTTCTGATCTACCAGACCAAGAGATGGGTGTTGAAGATGATATGCCTGTGGATACACAAACTGATGCTATCTCTAATGATTCGTTAAACGAAGTTCAAGACAGCATGGATGCGATTAAAGAAGAGGTTGAAAGCACTCTGGATAATGTGACGCCAGACGACGTTCCAGAGTAAGGCTAACTAAGTTATTTTTCTAACTTTAAACCATTAGCCTTGGTGTTAGCTGAAAGGCTTAAGGGAATACGAAAGCCATAACGAGAGCATATACAACGATTACTATGCCTACGATGAGTGCGGCCATATCGAATACTTTATATTCGTCTTTATCCATTATTAGTTCTCCCTAAGTACAAACTTTATATATTTGGTTGTAAACTGTTGATTGAACCATGATCCCATGATCTTTTATTGTTGTCTATATTGTAGTTTGTCGAGCTAACCCCTTCTTGTTAAAGCTAATTTGGATATTAATAAGCTAGGGATTATCCTGTCTTATATCGCTATCAGCGAAAAATTATCCTAGTTAGAATACCTTAGGATAAAATGGTCTTTTCATGCAGCCGATGTGGCGGAATTGGTAGACGCGCTAGCTTGAGGGGCTAGTGGGGGCAACCTCGTGCCGGTTCGAGTCCGGCCATCGGCACCACGCATGCGCAGACTAAATTTGCGTGCACCTATTACAGGCAGATAGCGTATCGCAGTGCGATTCCTTATTCCGTGTGCGGGAGAGTTTGCTCATAAAATGAACAAGCTATGTCTGTCAAGTATACGTCGTACGATATAATTAAGTATGTGTTTGAATACTCAGGTATTCTGACAAGATATACTGCGTAATTCGCTGTATAAATATTTAGATCAAATTCTACAAAACAAAAATAATAAGTTAATAGTGGTCATGCTTTTTTGGGCCACGAGGATATAGATCGAATGAAACATCAATCTAAGAGTATATTTATTCGTGAGACTATGTGGCTTGATCTACAAGAGAAACTATAATGATTGAAAACTACCTTCCAGTTTTAATTTTTATTGTCATAGCCTCAGTTTTTGGTGGAGCCATAATGTTTTTGGGTTTAGCCCGAATAGGTTTGGGACCACATGTAAAAGATGCAGCAAAAGAATCACCTTATGAGTGTGGTTTTGAAGCATTTGAAGATGCACGCATGCAATTTGATGTGCGTTACTACTTGGTGGCTATTTTATTCATCATTTTTGATTTGGAAATTGCTTTTCTATTTCCTTGGGCCGTGGCGATTCGTGAAGTAGGTTTGGTAGGTTTTGTCTCAATGGCAATCTTTTTAATCATTCTTACCATCGGCTTTATCTATGAATGGAAAAAAGGTGCGCTTGATTGGGATTAAACCTAGTTAAGAAATAAAAAGGTTTGTTATGGCAAATATTAACTCTTCAATTAATACTCCTATGAGTCCACTAGAACAAAGCTTTCATGATCAAGGTTTTCATGACAAAGGTTTTGCAACAACCAAACTTGACGATTTAATTAATTGGGCACGAACAGGTTCAATGTGGCCGATGACATTTGGTTTAGCTTGTTGTGCAGTAGAAATGATGCATGCAGGTGCAGCGAGATATGATCTTGATCGCTTTGGTGTAATGTTTCGTCCGAGTCCTAGGCAATCGGATGTGATGATTGTCGCCGGAACATTAGTAAATAAAATGGCGCCTGCATTACGTAAGGTTTATGACCAAATGGCTGATCCTAAGTGGGTGATTTCGATGGGTTCATGTGCAAATGGTGGTGGTTATTATCACTATTCCTATTCAGTAGTGAGAGGCTGTGACCGCATCGTACCGGTTGATGTGTATGTGCCAGGTTGTCCTCCCACTGCAGAAGCACTGCTATACGGTATATTGCAGTTACAAAATAAAATTCGTCGCACCAATACTATTGCACGTTAAGTGCTAGTTCTATGCAAGATCAACTCAATAAATTAAGTACTGAGCTGCAACGTGTATTTGCATCTTCGCTACAGTCAGTAGAAATTAAATATGATGAACTTACAATCCTTGTTCATCCAGACGAACTATTGCGCGTGCTTTCAAAACTAAACAGTGCATCAGAATTTAAATTTGATCAATTAATAGATTTAGCGGGCGTTGATTATTTAGAGTTTGGAACGGATGAGTGGAATACTGAAACTCCTTCTTCTTCTGGATTTAGTCGAGGAGTAGAGAAAGCTTCTTTTGGTCGTTTTACTTTTGATGACGCTAAGCAAGGTACAGAAATGGATGGGCCGCGCTATGCAGTGGTTTATCATCTGTTATCTGTTGCGAATAACTTAAGAATACGTGTGAAAGTGTATTGCGAAGACAATGAGTTGCCGATCCTTTCCTCCGTGACAGGTTTATGGTCTTGTGCAGATTGGTATGAACGTGAAGCGTTTGATCTTTTTGGAATTGTTTTTGAAAGTCATCCAGATTTGCGGCGTATTCTTACAGATTACGGATTTACAGGTCATCCGTTCCGCAAAGATTTTCCATTGGTGGGTCATGTTGAGGTGCGTTATGACCCAGATCAAAAACGCGTTATCTATCAGCCGGTTTCAATTGAACCAAGAATTAATGTTCCGAAAGTGATTCGAGACGATCATCGGTTTGAAGAGGGTCAGTCAGCGGACCAATCAGAGGGCCAATCAGAGGGCAAGTCTGAAAAGGAAGCAGCTGATGGCTGATTTACATAATTACACAATGAATTTTGGGCCGCAGCATCCTGCAGCACATGGGGTGTTACGTCTAGTGTTGGAGATGGATGGTGAGGTTGTGCAGCGCGCTGATCCACATATTGGTTTATTGCATCGCGCAACCGAAAAACTTGCCGAAAGTAAACCGTATAACCAAAGCATTGGTTACATGGATCGACTCGATTACGTATCCATGATGTGTAATGAGCACGCATATGTTATGTCGATTGAAAAGTTATCCGGTATTGAAGTGCCTGAACGGGCGCAATATATCCGTGTAATGTTTGATGAAATTACTCGAATCCTTAATCATTTATTGTGGTTGGGTGCACATGCTTTAGATATTGGTGCGATGACCGTATTTTTATATGCGTTTCGTGAGCGTGAAGATCTAATGGATTGTTATGAAGCTGTATCAGGTGCGCGTTTGCATGCTACTTATTATCGCCCGGGCGGTGTCTACCGTGATCTGCCGGATGAAATGCCAAAATATACTAAATCACGTTGGCATGATGAAAAAGAAGTAAAAAAGTTAAATGAAGCGCGAACCGGTTCTTTTTTAGATTTTATCGAAGACTTTACCAAGCGTTTTCCAGCTTGTGTAGACGAATACGAAACACTATTAACTGATAATCGCATTTGGAAGCAGCGCACGGTTGATATAGGTATTGTGACTCCCGAACGTGCATTGCAGTTAGGATTTACAGGACCAATGTTACGCGGTTCTGGAATAGAGTGGGATTTGCGTCGCAAGCAGCCATACGATACCTACAACGAAATTGATTTTAAAATTCCAATTGGTGTAAATGGTGATTGCTATGATCGCTATCTTGTTCGTATGGAAGAAATGCGCCAATCCAATGAAATAATTAAACAATGTATAACTTGGCTTAGAAATAATCCTGGGCCAGTGATGGTAGATGATCATAAAGTATCACCGCCATCACGTGGTGATATGAAAATGGGCATGGAAGAACTGATTCATCATTTTAAGTTATTTACTGAAGGTTATTGTTTGCCTGAAGGGGAAGTGTATTCGGCCATTGAGCATCCTAAAGGTGAATTTGGAATCTATTTAATTTCAGATGGCGCCAATAAACCATACCGAGTAAAAATTCGCGCGCCTGGTTTTGCGCATCTTGCTGCTCTAGATGAAATGTCGCGTGGGCATATGCTTGCAGATGTTGTAGCGATTATTGGTACTCAAGATATCGTGTTTGGAGAGATAGATCGATGAACGAGATCTCTAGTAAAAAATCAGTTCTATCAGATCATTTGCAAGACGAAATTGAAGATTGGATTTCGCGCTACCCAGTGGATCAAAAGCAGTCAGCTGTGCTAGGCGCTTTACGTGCTTTGCAACATGAAGAAGGCTACCTGCCAGTGGAAAAAATGGATGCCATAGCGGAGTATTTAGAAATGCCTGCTATAGCGGTATATGAAGTTGCATCGTTTTATTCCATGTTTGAATTGAAGCCAGTAGGCAGGCATACAATTTCTGTATGCACTAACTTATCTTGCATGCTTCGAGGTGCAGATGAGATTGTTGAACATTTAAAAAATAAACTTGGTATTGATATAGGTGAAAGTACACCAGATGGAAAGTTTTATTTAAAAAAAGAAGAAGAATGTTTAGCGGCATGTTGTGGTGCGCCAATGATGCAAGTAGATCATGTATACAAAGAAAATCTAACCATTGAAAAAGTCGATGATATCTTAGAACAATTAGACGGCTAAATTGAATTAGTTATGCAATTAAATAACGTTTGTTATCAGACCTTAAAATTTGACCAACCATGGACGCTGGAAAATTATTTAAGTGTGGGCGGATATTCTGCTTGGGAAAAAATTCTGCGTGAGAATACTTCACCAGATGAAGTTATCGAACAAATTAAAGCTTCGGGTCTGCGTGGTCGTGGCGGCGCGGGCTTTCCAACAGGTTTAAAATGGAGTTTCATGCCGCGTAAAGCTGAGATTCAAAGTTATGTTGTTTGTAACTCAGATGAGGCTGAGCCTGGCACCTGTAAAGATCGTGATATTTTAAGGTATAACCCGCACTCAGTTATCGAAGGTATTGCCATTGCAGCATATGCCATGCGCTCTTCGGTGGGTTATAACTATTTGCGCGGTGAATTTTTAGATGAACCTTATATAAGATTTAAACAAGCCTTAGATGAAGCCTACGCTGCTTGTTATTTGGGCGACAATATAATGGGAACTGATTTCACTTTTTATTTGTATGACACATTGGGCGCAGGTGCATATATATGTGGTGAAGAGACGGCATTGCTAGAATCATTAGAGGGTAAAAAAGGCCAGCCTCGATTCAAGCCTCCGTTTCCAGCCAATGTAGGCTTGTATGGAAAACCGACTACCGTAAATAACACCGAAACTTTTGCTTCCGTACCAAGCATTATGCGCGAAGGTGCAGAATGGTTTGCCGCTATGGGTGTGGAAAAAAGTGGTGGTACAAAATGTTTCTCTGTGTCAGGACATGTGAACAAGCCTGGGAATTTTGAAGTGCCATTAGGCATGCCATTTTCAGAATTGCTCGAGTTAGCCGGCGGGGTAACGGATGGTGCAAATTTAAAAGCTGTGATACCTGGAGGGTCTTCTGTGCCTGTATTACCAGGCGAAATAATGATGAACACTAATATGGACTATGAGTCGATTGCCGCTGCGGGATCAATGCTTGGTTCAGGCGCAGTGGTTGTGATGGATGATTCCACTGACATGGTAAAAGTTTTGCAACGTATTTCACGATTTTATTTTTCTGAGTCTTGTGGCCAATGTACGCCATGTAGAGAAGGTACTGGCTGGCTGTATCGAATGTTGTGTCGCATTGTGGAAGGTAAAGGGCAGCTAGAAGATATCGATAAACTTGATGATGTTGCAACCAAGATAGAAGGTCGAACGATTTGTGCTTTAGGTGATGCTGCTGCTATGCCAGTGCATAGTTTTATTAAACATTATCGTGATGAGTTTGTGCATTACATTGAACATGGCTGCAGCATGTTAGATGTGGCTAAACAAAAAGATGCAGCATAAGTATTGGTGATCTGTAATGTCTGAAGAAACCGTACAAATATTTATCAACGACAAAGAAGTTACTGCGCCAAAAGGTGCAATGGTGATCGAAGTTACCGATCAACACGATGTTGAAGTGCCGCGTTTTTGTTACCACAAAAAATTATCGGTGGCAGCAAATTGTCGCATGTGTATGGTCGAAGTTGAGAATGCGCCAAAGCCACTCCCAGCTTGTGCTACGCCGGTTATGGAAGGAATGAAGGTTTACACAAAATCTCCTTTAGCATTAGATGCGCAGCAAGGAACCATGGAGTTTTTGTTAATTAACCACCCACTAGATTGCCCAGTATGTGACCAAGGTGGTGAGTGTGAATTGCAAGATGTTGCAATGGGATATGGCAATAGCATTTCTCGTTACACCGAGCGTAAACGCGTGGTGCAAGATAAAGAGCTAGGCCCATTGGTTTCTACTGATATGACGCGCTGTATTCATTGTACGCGTTGTGTTCGGTTCGGAACTGAAATTGCAGGAATTAGTGAATTAGGTTCTACCGGTCGCGGCGAATTCATGGAGATTGGGACCTATGTAGAAAAATCTCTAAGTTCAGAACTGTCAGGTAATGTTATTGATGTCTGTCCGGTGGGCGCGTTGAATGCAAAACCTTCTCGTATGTCAGCGCGCGCCTGGGAGGTAATGCAATCTGCAAGTGTAATGCCACATGATAGTGTTGGATCCAATGTGTATTTGCATACACTACGCAATCAAGTGATGCGTGTTGTGCCACGTGAAAATGATGACATTAATGAAACCTGGATTTCGGATCGTGATCGTTTTAGTTACGAAGGCTTAAATGCAAGTGATCGTGCAACCCAAGTAATGTCGAAAACGGAACAAGGTTGGCAAGCAGGTGATTGGGATACGTCTTTAGCGCATGTTGCAGACAAGCTTAAACATTTTCAAGTAAATGATATTGGTATTCTGGCTGCACCACATTCAACTTTAGAAGAATTGTATTTATTGCAAAAAATATTTCGTCAGTTAGGTGTTAATAATATTGATCATCGTACGCAACAAATTGACTTTACTGATCAGGAAGCAATGCCCTTGTTCCCATATCTAGGGCAATCGATCAAATCTATAGAAGAAAATAATAGTCTCTTCTTAGTGGGGTCTAATATTCGTTTAGAACAGCCTATGTTGGCTCACCGAATTCGTAAGGCTAGCGCAAAAGGGTGTGAAGTAAGTTCGTTAAATCCACAACAATATGATTTCCATTTTACTAGTCATTACGCTTGGAGCCTTGCTCCACAACAATGGCTAACCGCTCTGGCTGAAATAGCAAAATGTTCAGATTCTTTAGATAATTTGTCAACTGAGCTTAAAAGTATCGTTAATAATGCAACCGTTTCAGAAGATGCGAAAAATATATATAACTCACTAAAGAATGGACAACGGTCAAGCATAATGCTTGGAGCAATTGCGGAAGGTCACCCGCAAGCTTCAGTGTTACGTGCTTTAAGTAATTTTGTTGCGCAAGCAACGAATTCTAATTTTGGCATACTTGCACAATCTGGAAATACAGTAGGTGCATGGTTATCAGGTGTATTGCCGCACCGTTTGCCAGCGGGTGAAATTAATACTGATGCTGGATTAAATTCATCGGAAATGCTGGCAGTACCTAGACGTGCCTATGTTTTGTTTAATTTGGAAGCTGAATTTGATTTTGCAAATTCGCCTGCAGTGCTTGAGGCAATGCAAGCAGCGGATTTGGTTGTTGTGTTTACTCCTTATAATAATGAACGAATCCAACAATATGCAGATGTTATTTTACCTATTGCAACTTTTGCTGAAACGGATGGTACTTTTGTTAACACCGTAGGGCATTGGCAAAGTATAGGTAAAGCCGTATCTGCACCTGGTGAAGCACGACCGGCTTGGAAAGTATTGCGAGTGCTGGCAAACAAACTAGGGTTTGATGATGTGCAATATCAAACTAGTGAGCAGATAAGAGATGAATTAAAGAAGTTATTTTCTGACGAAATGAATTTTACTAGTCATCTAGAAAACTATGACCATGTAAATTTAAAATCTGATGTTAACAAGTTGCATCGCGTTTCTGACACACCTGTCTATGCAGTTGATAATATAGTTCGCCGCGCAGCTTCATTGCAAAAAGCGGCGGTGGATCAAGAGAGCCATGTTGCAATGTCTGTAGAACAGGCTAAGCAGCTAAATATGTTAAATGAGCAAGTGGTCCGAGTTGTTCAAGACAAGCGGGAAGTTACACTGCCATTACGAATTGTTGAAAATATGCCAGATCATTGTGTGTGGATACAAAAAAGTTCTACACAAGTAGATGTATTAGGTGAGGCAATCGCTCCTGTTGAAATACAAAGGACTGCGAATGTTTGAATGGGCGCAAAATATAATTTCAATCGTACCGCCAGTAATACTGATGACGGTTTATATGTCTATTTTTGTGTTGGTGTTATTTGGTTGTGTTGCATATGTGACTTTAGCTGAACGTAAAGTAATTGGTTTTATGCAAGTCCGTATTGGGCCTAATAGAGTTGGGCCAAAAGGTTTTGGCCAACCAATTGCAGATGCTTTGAAGTTAATGTTTAAGGAAATGATATTGCCGAATGATGCAGATCGTTTCTTATTTCGTTTGGCGCCACTTCTGTCCATGATTCCTGCGTTAGCGGCATGGGCGGTGATTCCATTCGCAGATGGATGGAATTTTGCAGACATCAATGCAGGCTTATTGTATTTGTTAGCTATGACATCATTGGGTGTATACGGTGTCATCGTTGCAGGTTGGGCTTCGAATTCTAAGTATGCATTATTGGGAGCATTACGCTCAGCAGCACAAATTGTAGCGTATGAAATTGCCATGGGATTTGCACTTGTTGGGGTATTGATGGCGAGTGGAAGTTTAAATCTTGGCGATATCGTTAGAGAACAACAGGGAGGTGTATTCAATTGGTACTGGCTACCTTTGCTGCCTTTATTTATTACCTACCTAATTGCAGGGGTAGCAGAAACGAATCGTGCGCCTTTTGATGTGGTTGAAGGTGAGTCGGAAATTGTTGCTGGTTTTCATGTTGAATATTCAGGAATGGGATTTGCATTATTCTTTTTAGCAGAATATGCCAATATTATTCTAATTTCTGCATTAACTGCATTATTATTTTTGGGCGGCTGGCTCAGTCCTTTCCCGGAAAGTTGGACAAGTGTTCCTTATTTAGGTTTTGTGCTCGGCCATGGGCCACATATGTTTATTGCTAAGACATGCTTATTTATCTTTTGTTTTCTTTGGTTTCGCGCCACGTTTCCACGATATCGTTATGATCAAATTATGCGTTTGGGGTGGAAAATATTATTGCCAATTACATTAATTTGGATCTTCGTTGAAGGTGTTCTTTTATATTTCCAGATACCACCATGGTTTGATTAGCAATGAGAGCTCTATTACATATACTTAAAAGCTTTACTCTCTTCGAGTTACTTAAGGGTTTGCAGTTAACAAGCAGGCGTTTCTTTACTAAGAAATTTACCATTCAGTATCCTGAAGAGAAAACGCCGCAATCCCCAAGATTTCGTGGTTTACATGCTTTGCGTAGATACCCGAGTGGTGAAGAACGTTGTATTGGCTGCAAGTTATGTGAAGCAGTATGCCCGGCACTGGCCATTACCATTGATAGCGAAGAACGCGAAGATGGAAGTCGACGCACAACACGCTATGACATAGATTTATTTAAGTGTGTGTATTGTGGTTTTTGCGAAGAAGCTTGTCCCGTTGATGCCATAGTGGAAACGCGAGTATTTGAATACGCATTTTATGAGCGAGGTCAGCAGGTGATGACCAAAGATATGTTGCTAGAGGTGGGAAGAATTTATGAAGAAGAAATTGCTGCTGACCGTCAAACAGATGCGCCTTATAGATAGCAAAAAACAGGTAAGCCAAGAAAGTAAAAGTACAATTTAGATGTTAATACAAACGACAATATTTTATTTTTTCGCCGGAATTCTAGTGTTATCTGCGCTAGCGATGATCACGGTACGCAACCCTGTGCATGCGGCTTTATTTTTAGTTTTAGCGTTTTTTACTAGTGGTGCGCTTTGGTTGTTACTAGAAGCTGAATTTTTAGGCATTGTATTAGTGTTGGTATATGTCGGCGCTGTAATGGTTTTATTTTTGTTTGTGGTGATGATGTTAGATATCAATATCGCAAAGATGCGCGCCGGTTATGCTAAATATTTGCCAGTAGGATTGATTGTGGGCGCCGCAATGGCAGCAGAAATGATCATAATTTTGACTAAGTCTAATTTTGAGCATGTTCAAGCAAATCCAAAACCTGCGGATTACAGTAACACTCAAGAGTTGGGAAAGTTGTTGTTTACTGAGTATGTGTATCCATTTGAAATTGCAGGGGTGATTTTATTGGTCGCAATTATTGCCGCCATTACCTTAACCATGCGGAAACGTACGGTTTCTAAGAAACAAAAGCCACATCAGCAAATTAGTGCGCAGCGAAAAGATCGCGTTCGTTTGGCGGATCTGGATAGAGAATAAACTATAAAGATAAATTGAGATTAGTAAGTAAATAATAATTAAAAAATGATTACTTTGACGCATTTTCTTGTGCTTGGCGCAATTCTATTTTCCCTGAGCGTTGCGGGCATATTTCTTAATCGAAAGAATGTAATTCTATTGTTAATGGCCATTGAATTGATGTTGTTAGCGGTTAATATGAATTTTGTAGCTTTTTCATACTACTTGGACGATCTTGCAGGCCAAGTTTTCGTATTTTTTATACTTACCGTAGCTGCAGCTGAAGCGGCAATTGGTTTAGCAATTTTAGTTGTGTTGTACCGCAATCGTTCTACGATTAACGTGCAAGATATCGATAATTTGAAAGGTTAGGCAAAGAAGGTATGAAAGCGCTTTGTTTAACGATTGTTCTTGCACCTTTGATTGCATCTATTGTTGCTGGTTTGTTTGGGCGAGTAATCGGGAGAAATGGCACGCACTGGCTAACAATTCTGGGTGTGGCGGTTTCTTTTGTTTTAAGTTTATTTATATTTAAACAAGTAATCTTTGATCAGGTTTCACACACTTCAATCGATATTTACCAATGGTTAGCGTTAGGTGACTTTAGTTTTAAAATTGGTTTTTTAATTGATCCGTTAACTGTAACAATGATGTTGGTAGTGACTTTTGTATCATTAATGGTGCATATCTACACTATTGGTTACATGCATGATGACCCTGGTTATCAGCGTTTCTTTTCTTATATCTCTCTGTTTACCTTTTCAATGTTAATGCTGGTAATGGCAAATAATTTTTTGCAATTATTTTTTGGTTGGGAGGCAGTTGGATTGGTCTCATATCTACTCATTGGTTTTTGGTATACAAGAGACAGCGCTATTTTTGCCAATATGAAGGCGTTTTTAGTCAACAGAGTAGGGGACTTTGGTTTTTTGTTAGGTATAGGTGCGGTATTGGCAGTTTTTAATACGCTGGATTATCAATCTGTATTTGCTCAGGCGCCTTTAATTAATACTCAAACTTTCGCAATCACTGAAAATATCCATTGGCCTGTAATGACGGTAATTTGTTTGTTACTGTTTGTTGGTGCAATGGGTAAGTCTGCTCAAGTGCCATTGCATGTTTGGTTGCCAGATTCGATGGAAGGTCCGACACCTATATCAGCTTTAATTCATGCCGCTACCATGGTGACAGCAGGAATATTTATGGTGGCACGTATGTCGCCTTTATTTGAGCTTAGTGATACTGCGTTAAACTTCATGCTAATTATCGGAGCAATCACTGCCTTCTTTATGGGGTTAGTGGGAATTGTGCAGAACGATATTAAAAGAGTTGTTGCCTACTCTACATTGTCACAATTAGGCTACATGACCGTTGCCTTAGGGGCATCTGCGTATTCAATAGCAATTTTCCATCTATTTACACATGCCTTTTTTAAGGCTTTGCTATTTTTAGGCGCTGGTTCTGTGATTGTCGCACTACATCACGAACAAGATATGCGCAAAATGGGTGGCTTACGTAAATATATGCCAATTACTTACTGGACGGCATTTATAGGCACATTGGCGTTAATTGGCTTCCCAGGGTTTGCAGGTTTCTTTTCTAAAGATTCCATTATCGAAGCAGTACATTATTCAAATTTACCTGCTGCAGAATTTGCTTATTGGTTAGTCTTAGCAGGTGTATTTGTCACGGCGTTTTATTCATTCCGTTTATTGTTTTTAGTGTTCCATGGTGATTCACGCATGGACAAACATACCGAAGAACATGTGAAAGAATCTTCTAAAGTAATTACCATTCCACTAATTCTATTAGCGATTCCTTCAGTATTTGCAGGCTTGTTTATAGGGTCATTCGTATTTGGAGATTATTTTGCGCAGAGTATTTTTGTAGCCGAGAATCATCATGCGGTAGCTGAACTTAAAGAGCACTATCATGGAATTGGATCCTTTGTTGCACATGCATTTAAAGGTTATGCAGTGTACTTGGCATTTGCTGGCATATTCTGCGCTTGGTTCTTGTATTTAAAACAGCCGCAATTGGCTGAAAGCTTAAAGCAAAAACTACATATTCCTCATAAAGTGCTATCAAACAAATATGGCATTGATGAGTTATACCAGATTTTATTTGCAACGGGCGCACGAAAAATTGGTGCATTTTGTGATTCATTTGGTGATCGATTGCTAATTGATGGTTTGATAGTAAATGGTTCTGCAAAAATCGTTAGCTGGTTTTCTGCTAAAACACGAACCATACAAACAGGTTATTTATATCATTATGCCTTTGCCATGATCATTGGCTTGTTAATTTTGTTAAGTAAGGTTTTTCTACAGTAGCCAAAATGTTCTATTCACTTCCAATTTTAAGCGTATTAATTTGGTTACCGATAATAGGTGGCTTATTGGTACTTGCAGTAAAAAAAGTATCAGTTGGTGCAGTTAGATGGCTGTCATTAATAATTGCATTAGCTACTTTACTTGCCAGTGTTGTGCTAATGAGAGGTTTCGATAGCAGTCAATATGCAATGCAGTTTTATGAACAAATACCGTGGATCGATGTATTTAATATTTACTATGCATTGGGTGTGGACGGTATTTCAGCACCATTAATTTTATTGACTACCATTATAACTGTACTAGTCATTATTGCAGGTTGGGAAATCGCTCGTGAGCGTATTGCTGAGTACTTAGCAGCATTTCTTATTTTAGAAGGCCTGATGATCGGTGTATTTTGCGCATTAGATGCCATTCTCTTCTATATCTTCTTTGAAGCTATGTTGATCCCAATGTTTTTAATTATTGGAATGTGGGGTGGGCCAAGAAGAGTATACGCAACCATTAAGTTCTTTTTGTATACCTTTTTCGGCTCAGTGTTTCTATTGATCGCGCTTATTTATATGTATTTAAATACTGGTACATTTGAGATCGCGGCATTGCAGCTCGCTCGATTTAACGAAAATCAGCAACTGTTTTTGTTTTTAGCCTTTTTCATTGCCTTTGCGGTAAAAATTCCTATGTGGCCAGTGCATACTTGGTTACCAGATGCTCACGTGGAAGCGCCTACGGGTGGTTCAGTTGTATTGGCTGCCATC
Source organism: Gammaproteobacteria bacterium (assembly GCA_014075255.1). Lineage (NCBI taxonomy): Bacteria > Pseudomonadati > Pseudomonadota > Gammaproteobacteria > Gammaproteobacteria bacterium. Next base: position 1,123,562 of record CP046178.1, on the reverse strand, counting down.
ATGTTGAAAGTAGGTGGCTATGGTTTCTTAAGGTTTAGTATCCCTATCACTCCTTACGCAAGTAATCAGTTGGCTTATTTGGTAATTGCAGTCTCACTAATTGCTGTGGTGTATATCGGTTTTGTCGCTTTGGCGCAAAGAGATATGAAAAAGTTAATTGCATATTCTTCGATTGCGCATATGGGATTTGTTACCTTAGGATTCTTCGTAATTTTTAAATTGGCCGCTAGTAACAGCTCGTATTCCGAACTCGCATTACAAGGTGGCATGGTGCAAATGATTTCGCACGGCTTTATTTCTGGCGCAATGTTTCTTTGCGTAGGTGTTTTATATGATCGTATGCATAGTCGACAGATAGCAGATTATGGTGACGTAGTAAATGTAATGCCTAAATTCGCAACCTTCTTCGTGATTTTTGCCATGGCTAATGCAGGTTTGCCAGGAACTTCAGGCTTTGTTGGAGAGTTTATGGTGATATTGGCAAGCTTTAAAGCCAATGTTTGGTTTGCATTTTTAGCCGCAACCACTTTAATTTTAGGCGCAGCGTATACACTGTGGACGGTTAAGCGTGTGCTATTTGGTGAAGTAGGTAATGATGAAGTGGCTAAACTTAAAGATTTAAATGGTCGCGAATTTTTCTGTTTGTTTGTTTTAGCGATATTTGTTTTGTGGATTGGTCTTTGGCCGGCGCCACTTATAGAAATGATGGATGCATCAGTTTCGCATCTTTTGTATCAAGCGCAGCAAACTAATCTCCCTTTATAAAACGACATAATCGTAATGGATAGCTTAGATATAAATTCAATTGATTCAGTTTCAAGCTTGTTTGCTATGTTGGCAAAATATTTAGTTGTGATGCCTGAAGTAGCGTTACTAATTGCGGCGTCGGTTATCTTGATGATTAGTATATTTGCAGGCCGCAGAAGCGAGCTATTTACTTTCACATTGAGTATGGCCACTTTGTTTGGCGTAGTTTTTCTGATACTGCTAGGTATAAAACAACCTGATGTCGTGCTATTTAATGAAATGTACGTTTATGATGATTTGGCTAAATTTATTAAGTTGTTGGTGTGCGTTACTGTTGTGGTGATTTTTGTCTATGCGCGACCCTATTTGATGAGTCGCAGCCATTCGCGCCCAGAATTTTATATATTAGGATTGTTTGCCACATTAGGAATGTTAGTGATGGCATCTGCGCAAAACTTTATAACTATTTATTTAGGCTTGGAGTTACTGTCTTTGTGTTTGTATGCATTGGTTGCATATATGCGTGACTCTAATGATGCAGCAGAAGCCGCGATAAAGTATTTTGTTCTCGGTGCGATTGCTTCAGGCATGCTGCTGTATGGCATGTCTATTATGTATGGAGTTACTGGCGCATTGAGTATGAGTGAAATCAGTGCCTATATAGCAAATGTTAATGATTTAAATATAGGTTTAATTTTTGCATTAACATTTATTGTTGTTGGGGTTGCATTTAAATTTGGTGCGGTGCCATTTCATATGTGGGTGCCAGACGTTTACCAGGGAGCGCCTACAGCGGTTACCTTATTTATTGCTACTGCTCCAAAATTTGCTGCGTTTGTGATGGCGATTCGCTTATTAAGCCATGGTATGCAGGAACTGGTTGTGGATTGGCAGCAGATGTTGATGATATTAGCAGTGTTGTCTTTAATATTTGGGAATGTAATTGCTATTGCGCAAAGCCATATCAAACGTATGCTCGCTTATTCAACCATTTCGCATATTGGTTTCGTATTGCTAGGGTTCTTGTCTGGCGAGAATTTTGGTTATGCATCTGCATTGTTTTACACAGTAATCTATGTGCTCATGGCGGCAGGTGCTTTTGGTGTATTACTGTTATTAAAGAAAAATGATGATACTGATGTGGATGCGCTCTCAGAATTTAAAGGCTTGGGGCAATCGCATCCACGTTTAGCCATAATCATGTTATTGATAATGTTTTCAATGGCAGGTATGCCGCTCACGGTTGGTTTCTATGCTAAATTATATGTATTACAGAGCTTGGTTTATAACAACTTTCTTTGGTTAGCCGTTTTGGCGGTAATAATGTCGATCGTAGGTGCGTTTTATTACTTACGGGTTATTAAACATATGTACTTTGATGAACTTGATCAAAGTTTGGGTGCGCAAAACGCACTAGTTGCCAATACCGTTCTTTCAGTAAATGGTTTGCTTATTGTGGGATTGTTTATCTTTCCAAACTATTTGTTGAACTATTGTGTGAATGTGTTCCAGTAGAGCATCGTTGCTTGTGTTTAGCATACTCATTAGTTAATTCAGCGGAGATATTCGGGGCAAGGGGTGCTAATTACAAAATAACTATCACGAATCATACTTGCTTTAAGCCAATTAAATAAATCGTGATAAAGTCATGCAAAATTGATTATTCATCGCCGAACACCTAATTTACTTTCTTGTATTATTTAACTTATCTGCGTAGACTTCTGCGGCTCAGATTGATGCGGGGTGGAGCAGTCTGGCAGCTCGTCGGGCTCATAACCCGAAGGTCGTAGGTTCGAATCCTACCCCCGCTACCACATCTGCGAGTGGGTATAACTCGCAAATCAATTGTCACGAAGTGACACCGTATTTTTCTTTATTATCAGTGATCTAATAAAAGCTAAATTCCCGCACTAAGTTGTTTCTTAATGTGGTTAAATTATCTGCATGCTCATCACATTTGAAACCAAAGCCTACGCAAATATCACTATGTTTGGTGATGTGGCTATTAAGCTCATTAAGTCTATGGGCCATAGTGGTGCTGTACCAGGAGTTATTCAAATAGATGATTTGCCAAAGGCATTAGAACAGCTGCAAAGCTCGGTGCGTGCAGAGATGGCTATTGATCAAGATTGTGAACAAGGCCAGGCATCAGATGATAGTGAAAATTATGTGAGTATCGATAAGCGAGCTAGACCGCTTATAGAGTTACTTGAAGCTGCTATTGAACAAAATACGGATGTTCTGTGGGATGAATAAGAATATTGCATACCGATGCAGTGTATATGCCAAACCAAGTGTTAGATAAATATTTACTTTACAAGTAGTTACGTTGAGTTTGCAAGATGTTATTGAGAACCTCTTAGGCTAGCAACTCAAGTAAAGAACACGGTATAATGGCCCAATAGTCTGTGTATATGTTGAAGTTTATAGTAATTATAAGAATGTAAAGGAGTTTTCAAATGAGTGGAGCAAGTTTATATGACCGTCTTGGCGGCGGTGACAAGTTAAGAAATATCGTTGCGGATGTATGGGCTAACCATACCAGCAACCCTAAGGTTAAGAATCGCTATGTGAATAGTGATGGCGAAAAAGTTAAGCAGGTTGTTTGGGAATTCTTCTGTTCCGGAATTGGCGGACCTCAAGAATACACGGGTCAAGATATGCTTACTGCGCATACTGGAATGAATATTAATGATGAAGAATTTGTTGCGGTTTGTGATGATGTCTTAGCAGCGCTTGATAAGAACAATGTAGCCCAAGGTGAGAAAGATGAAGTGCTTTGCATTCTTTATTCAATGAAGGCTGACATAGTAGATGTATAAGGTAGACGTATAAGCGCAGATTTAGCGTTAGAGAAAAAGCCCGATTTATTCGGGCTTTTTTTATGGTTAAGGCGTATAGGCGGGGAGATTGCTAGCTTTAAGCCTTGCAGAGAAGGATTCTTATCTCAAAAAAGCTACCCCCAGCCAGTGAAACAGGCAGCAGATAAACTCTTTGCTTGAAGCCGCGATTTTTTTTACCTATACTGGCTGGGTATTAGTTTGCTAAGTCATTGTTTTTCAATGATTCGGAAGGGCCCCTAGAGGGCCTTTTTTATTGGGCCTGGCGAATTGGTTAAATATATTTGGTCAAGAAATTTAGGCCGAGAAAATAGGTAAAGCGAAGTTGTTTAATGATCCGTACGGAATAGTGCCCATTGTTGAGCCCGTAATAGTAGGTATGGGATACAACTTCTGGGGATTAGAGTACCAAGCAAGTGAAAATACGGCACAGATACGAATATTTATTGATCATGGTGAAGGTATAACATTAGATGATTGTTCGCGAGTAAGTCAGCAACTTAGTGCTGTGCTGGATGTAGAAGATCCTGTGCAAGTGCCATATACCTTGGAGATTTCCTCTCCTGGTATAAATCGAAAGCTGTTTAGTACCGAGCAAATGAAAGATGCAGTTGGAAGTAAGGTGAAAGTCAAAACAACTTGGCCAATAGATGAGCGACGAAATATACGTGGGATATTGATAAATGCGGATGATGTGCAACTAACGGTAGTTACACAAGAAGGTAAAGAGTTTTTAGTGCCAATTGAGGCAATAAAAAATGCGAAATTAGATTTGGATATTGATCCGAATCTGAGCACTAAAAATTAATTTTATGGTATTAGATTTTTTTAAGTATAGGAACTTAATATTTTTTAAATTATGAACAAAGAAATTTTACTTGTAGCCGATGCTGTCTCTAATGAGAAAGGCGTCGAAAAAGATATTATTTTTCAAGCTATCGAAGCGGCTCTGGCGACTGCAGCGCGCAAGAAACATGGCATGGAAATGGATATACGTGTGGAGATTAACCGTGAGACGGGTGATTACGAATCTTTTCGGCGTTGGGAAGTGCTGGACGACGAAGATCCAGAATTTGATTCGACTGAAACGCAGATACTTTACAGCTATGCCATTCAGAATCATCCGGAAATGCAAATTGGCGAGTTCATAGAACAACCAATTGAATCTGTAGCCTTTGGTCGAATTGCTGCACACACTGCAAAGCAAGTAATCGTTCAAAAAATCCGTGAAGCTGAGCGTGCACAAATTGTAGATATATTTCAAGACCGTGTCGGTGAATTGGTTATGGGCGTGGTAAAGCGAAGCGATCATTCTGGAACCTTTATAGATTTAGGTAGTAATGCAGAAGGGTTTATTTCACGTGAACACATGATTGCGCGTGAGGCAATGCGACCTGGTGATCGAGTGCGAGCATTCTTGTATGAGGTTCGTGAGGAAGTGCGTGGCCCGCAACTATTTTTAACTAGAACGGCTCCTGAGTTTTTAATTGAGCTATTTAAATTAGAAGTTCCAGAAGTTGGGCAAGGTTTAATTGAAGTGCTTTCTGCGGCAAGAGACTCAGGTTTGCGTGCCAAAATCGCAGTTAAATCTAATGACCCGCGATTGGATCCAGTCGGTGCGTGTGTTGGTATGCGAGGTTCTCGAGTGCAGTCAGTGTCTAACGAACTGGCCGGTGAACGTATTGACATTATTCTTTGGGATGAAAATTCTGCGCAATACGTTATCAATGCTATGTCTCCTGCAGCAGTAACTTCTATTGTTGTTGATGAAGACAAGAACAGTATGGATATTGCAGTTGAAGATGAAAAATTATCTCAAGCTATTGGTCGTGGCGGCCAAAACGTAAAACTAGCTAGTCAATTAACCGGCTGGGAGTTAAACGTAATGACTGAGGGTCAAGCGGAAGAAAAAAGTGAAACTGAAACGCGAGAAATTGTTGAGATGTTCATGTCTCAACTTGATGTGGATGAAGAAGTTGCAGTGATTCTAGCTCAAGAAGGATTTTCGAGTGTTGAAGAAGTGGCTTATGTTCCACCCAAAGAATTAGTAGAAGTAGAAGAATTTGAGGAAGAGATGGTGGAGGAATTACGCGCTCGTGCTAGAGACGTTTTACTTACTACTGCGTTAGTAACAGAAGAAAAGTTTGCCGATGTGGAGCCATCTGCCGATTTGCTAAATATGGAGGGCATGGATAAAGATCTAGCCTTCGAATTGGCCTGTAGAGGTATTTCTACTATGGAAGATTTAGCAGAGCAGTCTGTTGATGAGCTGTTGGAAATTGAAGGTTTAGATTCTGAGCGCGCAGGTTCGTTGATTATGTTGGCGCGAGCACCGTGGTTTGAAAATGAAGGCGCTACAACGTAACGCGAAAGTTAATCAAATTTAATATTAAATTATTAGTGAATAAATTAAATAATGAGTGAAGTTACTGTAAAACAACTAGCGGACGTAGTTAAAACTCCAGTTGAGAAATTGCTAGTTCAGCTTTCAGAAGCAGGATTGGAGTTTAATGCTGCAGATCAAGTGGTTTCCGACGAGCAAAAAATGCAATTGCTAGACCATTTGCGTAACAATCGTAGTAAGGCTGCTGAGGAATCTTCCAGTGAACCTGCTAGTGAAGGTAAAAAGATTACGTTACGTAGGAAAAGCACTTCTACTTTGAAAGTGGGTGGTTCTACAGGTAGAAACGCTACAGGTGGAAGTACAGTTAATGTTGAGGTTCGCAAAAAACGCACCTATGTGAAGCGAAGTGTGGTTCTGGAAGAAGCGGCGAAAGAAGAAGAGCAGCGCGCTGAAGAACAAGCAGAGAAGGAGGCTAAAATTGCAGCGCAATTAGAGCAAGTAGAAGCTACGAAAGCGGCTGAAGAACAAGCTAAACAGCAAGCTCAACAAGAAGAGCTCGAAAAGCAAAAAACACCCGAGCAAGAAGCGGTTGCTCAAGATGTGGTCGAGAAGGAAAAAGCAACTGATCCCGTTGGAATAAGAGTGGTTACTCCTGCACCTGAAAAACCTGAAGAAGATAAAAAACCTGCATCTAAGAAGCCTAGTAAAACAAAGCGCCAAGAATTACATGTAGCAAGTGATAAGCGTGGTAAGCGCAAAGCAAAACCTAAGCACCGTCGCCCAGGGAAGGTCGCTCCTAGTGATAAACATCAGTTCGAAAAGCCAAGTGAGCCAGTTAAGCGTGAAATTTTAGTGCCAGAAAATATTTCGGTTGCTGATCTTGCACAAAAGATGGCGATTAAAGCTGCTGAAGTGGTTGGAGTGATGATGAAAATGGGCGTAATGGCCACCATCAACCAAATTCTTGATCAAGATACTGCGATCCTTGTGGTAGAGGAAATGGGTCACGAAGCAAAACCGATGGAAGCTTCAAGTGTAGAAGACACTGTGTTGCAGGTTGAATATGATGATTCAAAAGCGCTGGTTAGAAACCCTGTAGTAACGGTCATGGGTCATGTTGATCACGGTAAAACTTCTTTACTGGATTATATTCGCCGAACCAAAGTGGCATCGGGTGAGGCAGGTGGAATTACTCAGCATATTGGTGCCTATAGCGTTAGCACCGATAAAGGAACGATTACTTTCCTCGATACACCAGGTCATGCTGCCTTTACTGCAATGCGTGCAAGAGGAGCAAAAGCCACGGATATTGTTGTTTTAGTTGCAGCGGCAGATGATGGTGTAATGCCGCAAACAAAAGAAGCTGTGGAACACTCGCGTGCTGCTGGCGTGCCGATGATTGTCGCGGTAAATAAAACAGATAAACAAGATGCTGATCCAGAACGTGTGCGTAATGAGCTCTCTGCATTAGAAGTGTTACCAGAAGAATGGGGTGGCGATACGATCTTTTTGAATGTCTCAGCACTTACAGGCGCAGGTATAGATGAATTGCTAGAAGCTATTTCATTGCAAGCTGAAATTCTTGAATTAAAAGCCGTAGATCACGGTCCTGCCTCAGGTGTAGTGATTGAATCAAGTTTAGATAAAGGTCGTGGGCCAGTTGCAACCGTATTAGTGCAACAAGGGATGTTATCTAAAGGCGATATGCTGTTAACCGGTGAAGAGTTTGGCCGTGTTCGTGCCATGTTTGATGAAAACGGTAATGAAGTTGAAACCGCAGGGCCATCTACACCCGTAATGGTTTTAGGATTATCCGGCGCAGCCAATGCAGGTGAGGATGCCATCGTTGTTGCCAATGAGCGCAAGGTGCGTGAAATTGTTGATGTACGTAAAAGCAAATCAAGAGATACGAAATTTGCTTCGCAACAAGCTACTAAACTCGAAGACGCATTCAGTCAGATGGGTGGAAGTGTTGCCGCTACGGTTAACGTTATGATTAAAGCGGATGTTCAAGGTAGTGCGGAAGCGTTGAAAGATGCCCTTGAAAAGCTTTCCACAGAGGAGGTTAGAGTTAAGATTGTAATGGCAGCTGTGGGTGGAATTAATGAATCTGATGTAAATTTAGCCGAAGCATCTAAAGCGGTAATGATTGGTTTTAATGTGCGAGCTGATGGTGCTGCAAAGAGAACTGCATCTGATGTAGATGTCGAGATTCGTTATTACAGCATTATTTATGAAGCGATTGATGATGTGAAGTTGGCTATGAGCGGAATGCTTACACCAGAGCTGCGCGAAGAAATTATTGGTCTTGCTGAAGTTAAAGATGTATTTAGATCATCGAAGATGGGTGCAGTGGCGGGTACGCAAGTAGTTGAAGGTGTCATTAAGCGCGGTAATCCAATTCGTGTATTACGTGATAATGTGGTTGTATTTGAAGGCGAATTAGAATCGTTGCGTCGTCATAAGGATGATGTGAATGAAGTTAAATCGGGTACAGAGTGCGGCATCGCAGTTAAAAACTATAATGATGTTTTGCCAGGAGATCAGATAGAAGTATACGAACGTACAGAAATTGCCAGAACGATTTAACCCAAATGATTTAACTAGAACAATTTAGAACGACAACCTTTATAAAAAGCATTTATTAAAATGCAACGAGAATCATCCAGGCCTCTACGCATCGGCGAGCAACTTCGTCGCGAACTTACTTTAATGTTACGTAATGAAGTTAAAGATCCACGTGTTGCTGATATCATTATTTACGATGTGGTAGTTAGTAAAGATCTCGGAACTGCAAAAGTGTATTTCAGTCCGATGGATATACAACAAGATGCAGCAGAGATGATTAAAGGTCTGCAAAGTGCTAGTGGTTATTTGCGAACACAATTAAGTAAAATTCTAAGTTTGCGCAAAATGCCTGAGTTACGATTTATTGTTGACGATACGGAAGCTAAAGGTGATCGAATCGAGCAACTGATTCAAAAAAGCCTTAATAAGCAATAATTCATATCGCGAGTGTCAAGAAGGAAAAATAAAGGTCGTGCGCTGAATGGTTTGTTACTTTTTGATAAACCAGCTGGTGAATCATCTAACCTCGTACTGCAAAAAGTAAAACGCATCTTTAATGCTGCAAAAGCGGGCCACACTGGAACCTTAGATCCTTTGGCAACAGGCTTGTTAGTGATCTGTTTTGGTCGCACAACAAAAATTTCTGATTACCTGTTAGCCGTAGACAAACAATACCGAGTCGTTCTAAAACTAGGAGTGACTACAGATTCAGCTGATGCAGACGGTGTAATTCTGGAGCAACGGGATGCTTCTAAGGTTACTAAAAATCAAATCCTGCAACATGCTGCAAGCCTAACCGGTAGCATTGAACAAATCCCGCCTATGTATTCTGCTTTAAAGTACCAAGGTTCACGTTTATATGAGTTGGCTAGAAAAGGCATTGAAGTCGAGCGAGCACCTAGGAAAGTAGAGATTCACAATTTTGAGTTGATAGAACAGCAACAAGACTTGGTTACCATGCAAGTGCACTGTTCAAAGGGCACGTATATTCGAACCTTGGTCGAAGATCTTGGAAAATTATTGTTATGCGGTGCGCACGTGGTGGAATTAAGGCGCACTTCATTAGGGCCTTTTACTGATCCAAAAATGTATTGCCTTGAGGAGTTAGAGCAGTTTTCTGAACGAGGGTTTCCAGATTTAGATCAGACATTACTGCCAACCGACCATGCACTACAAGATTGGCCGGCAATATCAATCGGTGAGGATCAAATGGTAGATATACGTAATGGGCACGCTATGCGCCTTGCCAATTTACCTGCACAAGGGCTGGTGAGGATATATGAAGCGAACCAGCAATTTTATGGAATAGGTACAATTCGAGAAGACGGACGTATGGCTCCAAAACCCCTTTATTGAGACAATTAATACCTCTTTAAGGTTAGGTTTTTGATGACTGGGTACACCAAGAGATTTCCCTTGTTCGTAAGGGCCTACGTGGTAGAATCGCGCACTTGGTAAAAGGCGGAATTGCAAGAAGTAGGCATAAGGCCCATAAAAATTTAGGGCAGAGAAAATAAGGCAAGAAATAAGATGACCATTACAGCACAAGACAAGTCAGAAATCGTAAAGAAATATCAACGAGAAAGTACCGATACCGGTTCACCCGAAGTGCAAGTAGCACTCCTATCTGCGCGTATCACCCATTTAAGCGATCATTTCAGCAAGCACAAGAAAGACCATCACTCACGTCATGGCTTATTAAAGATGGTAAATCACCGTCGCAAACTTCTTGATTACTTGCGTTCAAAAGATCAAAAAAGATATCAAGATTTAATTGGCTCTCTTGGTTTAAGACGCTAATTGCTAGTGCTCTCTAAGGTAAGAGGGTATTCAGTGTCTGTATCTTTAACGCATTCAATTAACATCACGAATTTATTTTCATTGGCAATATGAGATTGTCGTGTGAATGAGTTTGTTTCAAAGAGTTCGTAACATTAACAGTAAATCAAACATTGGAAATTATCAGTGAACAAAATAACTAAGACATTTAAGTACGGCGACCATGATGTATCACTTGAGACTGGCGAGATTGCTAGACAAGCCTCAGGAGCGGTAATGGTTGATGTGGGTGGCACTACAGTTATGGTAACGGTAGTAGGTAAAAAAGATGCTGACCCAAGTCGCGACTTTTTCCCACTTACGGTTAATTACCAAGAGAAGACTTATGCAGCAGGAAAAATTCCTGGTGGCTTCTTTAAACGTGAAGGTCGTCCTAGCGAGAAAGAAACGCTTACTTGTCGCCTAATTGATCGTCCTATTCGCCCACTGTTTCCAAATGGTTTCATGAATGAAGTTCAAGTCATTGCAAACGTTGTTTCGATGAACACTGATATTAATCCTGATATTCCCGCAATGATTGGAACCTCGGCAGCATTGGCGATTTCTGGCATTCCTTTCAGTGGTCCAATAGGTGCAGCACGCGTTGCTTATGTTGATGATGGCTATGTGTTAAACCCAAATTATTCTCAGCTAGACAATTCAAAATTAGATTTAGTGGTTGCCGGTACTGAAAGTGCAGTACTCATGGTTGAGTCTGAAGCGCAAATTCTTTCCGAAGAAGTGATGTTAGGTGCAGTAATGTTTGGACATGAAAATCTGCAAACGGCAATTACTGCAATTAAAGAATTCGCTGCTGAAGTGGGTACCCCAGCATGGGATTGGCAAGCAGCAGTGGCAGATGAATCTCTAGCGACTAAAGTGAATCAAGCATGTGCTACACAATTAGGTGAAGCGTATAGCATTGCTGAAAAGATGACTCGCCAAGAAAAAGTCGGCGAAGCACGTGATGCAGTAGTGGCGTCGTTAGCAGATGAAGAGAATGGACCAAGTGCAGCAGATGTATTGACTGCATTCAAAAAAGAAGAAAAGAAAATTGTACGCGGTCGAATTATTTCTGGCGAAAAACGCATTGATGGTCGTGATCAGAATACGGTTCGCCCTATTAGTGTTCGCACAGGATTTTTACCACGCACACACGGTAGTGCCTTATTTACTCGTGGTGAAACTCAAGCGGTTGTAGTGACTACTCTAGGTACAGGTCGTGATGCACAAATTATTGATGCAATCGAAGGTGAATATAAAGATATGTTCATGTTGCATTACAACTTTCCTCCATTCTGTGTAGGTGAAACGGGTTTTGTGGGTTCACCTAAACGTCGCGAGATTGGTCACGGAAAATTAGCTAAACGCGGTATTCAAGCGGTTATACCTAGTGAAGAAGAATTCCCTTATGTTCTACGTGTTGTATCAGAAATTACAGAGTCTAATGGTTCCAGTTCTATGGCGAGTGTATGTGGTACCAGTTTGTCTATGATGGATGCAGGTGTACCGTTAAAAGCACCAGTCGCAGGTATTGCTATGGGCTTAATCAAAGAAGGTGATGACTTTGCGGTTTTGAGCGACATCTTGGGTGATGAAGATCATCTTGGCGACATGGATTTCAAAGTTGCAGGTACTACTGACGGTATTACTGCTTTGCAAATGGATATTAAGATCGAAGGCATTACCAAAGAAATTATGGATAAAGCCCTCATTCAAGCTAAAGAAGGTCGTTTATTTATTCTTGGTGAAATGGCGAAAGACATATCCTCTGCACGTGAAGAAATGTCAGAATTTGCACCACGCTTTACCGTGATGAAAATCAACCCAGATAAGATTCGCGATGTAATTGGTAAAGGTGGCGCAACGATTCGTCAGCTTACTGAAGAAACTGGCACTACCATTGATATCGATGACGAAGGTGTAATTAAGATTGCATCGATTGATAAAGCTGCAGGCGACGATGCGAAGAAACGTATCGAAGAAATCACGGCTGATGTTGAAGTGGGTAAAATATATGAAGGTAAAGTCGTAAAGATTATGGACTTCGGTGCTTTTGTAAGTGTGTTGCCGGGTAAAGATGGATTGGTTCATATCTCACAAATTTCAAATGAGCGCGTTGAAAATGTTACGGACGAATTAACAGAAGGCGACATCATTAAAGTAAAAGTGCTTGAGATTGATAAGCAAGGGCGCATTCGTTTAAGTATGAAGGCTATAGAAGAATAAGAGCAGTCATCAGAGTTAATAAAGGGCGCAATATGTGCCCTTTTTTTTGCTTAATATATTTTATGGTTTAACGTAGTTAAAAATGTCTGCTTACGACCCAAAGCGGATATTTGTATTTTTTTCAATTTAGTTCCACACTTCCTGATTATTCAGTAATTATCTTCTCTGACCACTCTACATCTTCTACGAAGGATTCCGGGGTGCCTATAAGTGCACCAGCTTTTGCGATTTCTTCATTGGTAACGCCTCGGGCCCTAGAACACGCACCACAACATTCAATTTGGATGCCTAGTTTTACGCTTTCATCCCACTGTTTTGCAATCGAAGGCCATCCTACTGGGATCAAATTTTCACGTACAACTGGGCGGGCCAATGTCACCGCTTCAAAGAGTTGGAATATCCGAACATCATTTCCAGCTTCTGCCAGCGCATTGCCGTGCCCAAATACCATTTCAGCATTTGTTGGGTTGTCACTTCCCCATGAGGACTTCATGAATATCTTTGACATGACTTTTCTCCTGATTTTTAGTTTTGTTTATTAGGAACGTCCCATTGACGGCTATTAATTGTGTAATTTGTGATCTTGCCAATAAATGGCATCGCCAACATGCCAGGTAACAAGGTGCAATGTTGACGATCGCGGAATGTATTAATGCCAATAGTCATCAGTTTATGTCCCGCACGTGGTTGATTGCGATAGGTACCAAATAATCGGTCCCACCACGGTAAGTTAAATCCGAAATTACTATTCGTTTCATCATCTTCAACAGAATGGTGAACTCGGTGCATATCTGGCGTCACGATAAACCAGCGCAGTAGTCGATCTACACTTTTTGGTATACGTACATTTGCGTGGTTGAACATGCTGGTGGTATTTAGCAGCACTTCAAAAATCACAACCGCAATAATTGGCGGGCCAAGCACAATAATCGTGGCAAACTTAATAAGCAGGGATAATATAATTTCAATCGGATGGAAGCGTGATCCAGTGGTTACATCGAAATCGAGGTCAGCATGGTGAACTCGATGTAATCGCCAAAGCACAGGGACAGCGTGTACTAACACGTGTTGGAAATAAATTACAGCATCCATAATAATTACGGACACAATTAAGGTAAGCCAGATCGGAGACTGTATATAATTTAATACGCCCCAGCCCTGTGTTTCTGCTAATGCCGCCATACCTATTGCGGCGGCTGGAAATATTAGTCGTAAAATAATTGTGTTAAGCGCTGCAATTCCAAGGTTATTCATCCAACGTGTAGATTTTGAAACATTAAGAGTCCTTCTAGGAGCAAGAATTTCCCACACTGCCATTATTGCTAGCACTGCAAAGAAGAACCCAAAGCGAATGCTCAACTCATAACTAGATATAAATTCCTCTATAGGCACTGCGTATTTCTCTTAAATAATTGAATCTAAACCTAAAGTACAATATAATATTCAATAGATCAATTGAATATTATATTATTATGTCTTCTAGTACATTCAAGAAAGAATTGTTTGCTCAATTTGCCCAGGTTGGCAAATCGCTTAGTAACGGTAATCGCTTAGCGCTATTGGAATTCCTGGCGCAAGGTGAATGCACTGTAGATGGGCTAGCAAAAGCGTCTGGGCTGAGCGTCGCCAATACCTCTCAACATTTACAGGGACTGCGAAGGTCTGGTTTAGTCAAATCCAGAGCGGAGGGTCAAAAGTCATTTTATCGCTTAAGTGATTATTCAGTTGTGGCGTTATTAGCGCTCATGCGGAAGATTGCCGAAGAAAATATCGCTGAAATTCAAATTTTGGTAAAAGATTATTTGTCTTCCAAAGATGATTTAGAACCCATTTCAAGAGATGAGTTATTGAAGCGTGCACAAAAAGGGACAATCACGGTTCTAGATGTGCGTCCCGAACAAGAATTTGAATCAGGTCATCTTCCACATGCTATTAACATTCAACTATCCGAATTAAAAGATGAGTTAAAGCGCTTACCACAGAAAAAAGAAGTTGTTGCGTATTGCCGAGGACCATTTTGTATCATGGCATTTGAAGCTGTTGAACAATTGCGTTCTAAAGGTTACAAGGCTCGTAGGTTAGAAGACGGATTTCCAGAATGGAAACTTGAAAATCTACCTATTGAAGATGGATTAAGTAGTACAAAATAGGAACACCTATTAATGTTTAATATCCGCAATTGTTCGATAACAGACATTAGCAAAAAAGAATTAAGCTGATACAACATCCTTGTTGTAGCATGCGAACACGGTTGCTTCTGATTTCCAAATTATTTTTGAACTTAATTCGCATGTATAGCTGTAAGTATTTGCGATATCACTCGAGACACTTGTGCATCCATGTACATCGTCCATGTGCTTAGGTGGTTGTTCGAAGGGATTTAGTTCAAACTATCTAATATGACTGATAAATCAAAAATCAAAAAAACCGATGATGAATGGCGTGAAGAATTAACGCCGGAGCAGTTTCATGTTTGTCGGCAGAAGGGTACGGAGCCCGCCTTTAGTGGTGAGTTTAATGGTCATAAAGAAAACGGCATGTATGTATGTGTGGCTTGTAAGGCTCCACTATTTGAATCGGGACATAAATTTGATTCGGGTTCCGGTTGGCCAAGTTTTTTTCAACCAGCCAATGCTGAATGTGTTCAAGAGGAGTCTGATGAATCTCATGGTATGCGCAGAACCGAAGTAATGTGCAATGCTTGCGGCGCACATTTAGGGCACGTTTTCGAAGATGGTCCTAATCCTACAGGTCTTAGATATTGTATTAATTCATTATCCTTAGACTTTGATTCTAAAGATAATTCTTAAGCTAGATGTATGGCTATTAATGTAATTTCTAACATTAGTATTCTCTATTTTCGCTCTAAAATTGGCTAATTGCGTATTCCATCAATGAGTTAGCTGATGGTTCATTAGCCAGCTTGTTCATGCTGTGTTTAGTTTTTGAAGCATATATTTTGACCTTAAAATTGTGAAGGCTAGGCTATAAAAATACATTCAACGAGTGCTATAATTCCTATAAATATCAGTGTGCTGGCCGATAATTATAAAATTAAGTGCCTCATGCTCGAAAACAGATTTCAAATATCTATTTTTATAATCTTAATTTTCTTCTGCACAGGCATAAGCTTGTGATGAAGTGGAGACGAACATGAAGAAGTTATTAATCAACGCGCGGTACTTTCTCGCACCATTATTAATATTCGCCAGTTTATTTGGCGTGATTGCGGGGGGTCCATGGGTGTGGACCGGCGTAGTTTTATTAGGCGTAGGCATCATTGTCGACACCTTAACCACGGCCCAAACTCCGGGTGCAGGCTTTGATGACGAAGGCGACACCATGGGCATCGTCCCGTTACTCAATGGCACCATGTACGGCATGCTGGCCGTCTTTGCCTTGATACAACTCGCCCTTGCTTGGCGCATCTGGCAATACATGGGCAACGTGCCGATTGGCGAAACCAGTATTCTGGGTCTCACCGTTCAAGACGGCATCACCGGACGCCAACTCATCGGTGCAGTGATGTCCTCCGGCATCTTTGCGGGGATTGGTATTATTTACGGACACGAACTGGCCCACACCAAAGGCTTCAGCTTTGTGATCGCGCGCTGGATGATGGCCTTAAGTGGTAAAGCCCACTTTTGCTACGCCCACGTCTACAACCACCACCTAGAACTCGGTCACCAAGACGACCCGGCGACTGCTCCACGTGGACGCAGCATGTACACCCACTATCCTTTATCAGGATTTGGGCAAAGCAAATTCCTCTTCATGATGGAGAAGCAACGCCTCGAAAGAATCGGCGTGAACTTCCTCTCCTGGCAAAACCGCTGGATCCGAGGCTACTTCATGGCCCTACCGACCGTTCTATTATTTTGGTTCGTAGGCGGCTGGACCGGCATGCTTTGTTTAGCCGGTGTATGGCTCATCTCCAACTTTGAACTTGAAGTACTGAACTACCTTGAGCACTACGGCCTGATACGCGAAAAAGGTCAACCGATTGACTACCGTCATAGCTGGGACAACAGTACCGCATTTACCAGCTGGTTCTTTATCGAAATTGGTCGCCAAGCGGATCACCACGATCGAGGCGAGACCCACTTTTGGGAACTCGACGAAGTGGGGGCTCCGAACTGCGGGCGCGGCTACTTCACTCTCTTTGCATTAGGCTTATTGCCACCTGTGTTTCATGCCTACATGAAGAAACAGCTGGGGAAGTGGGATGACGAGATGGCGTCTGAAGGTGAGCTTAAGATCGCTGCACAGATGAATAAACAGGCTGGATACGTTTAAGTATAAAAAGATAAACCCTTATCCTTGCTCATATTTTGAACATAATTTATTAACCAGGTTAAGGGCATTTTTAGCTAAAAAGCTATTAAAGTATAAAAAAAAACGGCAAACTATAGTCATACTAAATAAGACTATAGCTATACAATATAATAGAGAAAAACGAGGAGTTCAGAAATGAAAGTAACTTATGATGCGAATACTTGTAGCCATGCTGGCGAGTGCGTTAAAGGCTCACCAAGTGTATTTAAAGTAGAAGATGGTCAATTTGTAATTGATACAGATGCGGCACCTGAAGCAGAAATTCGTGAAACAGTTTCTAAGTGTCCTTCTGGCGCTTTGAAAATTGAAGGTTAAGCTGATTAGAATCAGCTATAACGTTTTACTTTAGCGCCTATAAACACTAAAGTTTATTTGAAAATTAATGGTTGAGTAGTGCTCTAAAGAGCACTATTTAACATTTGTACTATCCTAATAAAGATTGCCTGTTAGGGGGAGATATGATCGGAGATCAGTTAAGAACAAAAATGATATTGAGTGGACACCCAAGCTGTCCAGACACTGGGAAGTGTATGCAAACAGCAGGTGAGAAAGGCGTTGATGTTGAAGCCGTGCTCATTAATGGAATGGATGACAGTGATTTTCTTGCAAAATCTCCTTATGGAATTGGGCCCGTATTGCAAGATATTGACTTTATTGTTTATGGCACTACTGCCGTAATGTCATATCTTGATGATAAAGGTTTTGGTCCATCTTTAGTTCCACGTAACGGTGTGCATCGTGCGGTGATGTATCAGTGGGCAGGTGTTGCTTCTGAGAAAGTTCAGGCAATGATGGGTGATAACCTAGATAAAAACGGCTTAGCCACTTTGTTTGATGGATTAGAAAATCAACTTAAGACTCCACCTAAGAAAGGTGACTTTATCTGTGGAGACTTTACTTTAGCCGATATTCACTGGGCAGCATGTTGCAACTTACTTGAGCACAGTGGAGCGGGTGATTTAATTAGTTCACGTGCGGGTGTGAATGCTTGGTACGGCAAAGTGAAATCGCATCCTTCAACGAGTAAGGAAAAGCTTGAGCCTTATAGCTGCTTGCCAACTGCAAGCGATGTAAGTTCTGGAACCTTGCGAGACATTTCTATTAACGTTTAAGCGTCTCTCTTAAACATACAATAAGCGTTCTCAACACTGGAAAGGACGCCAGTGAGTATTTGATATCATGTTTGGATTATTTGGCGGTAATAAAGACTGGCAAGCAACCGTTAATGGTGGCGAGCATACCATTACCGTAAAGGCCGGTGACAACTTGTTAAAAGCTGCTTTAGAAGCAGGTGTCCCGTGGCCGCACGATTGTCGTGTGGGTAGTTGCAGCACCTGTCAGTGCACGCTTAAAAATGGAAAAATCAAAGCTTTAACAGATTTTTCTTATGTACTAGATCAAGATCAACTCAAGAGCGGTAAGATTCTTGCTTGCCAAACGCGACTTAAAACCGATGTTGCAATTGAAGTTGAGCTCAGTGATGCGCCTGCAATAGCGTTAAATTCATACGAAGGTCAAATCATAAGTACTCGTAACCTAACGCACGACATTAAAGAGCTAGTCGTTAAGTGTGAAGGCAAAGTCGAGCATTCAGGAATGGCTGGACAGTATTCTGAAGTCGCGATTAGCGCTTTAGATGATCCACGTTCTTATTCTTACGCAAAAGCCCCTAAGCAAGAGAATCCAGGTGAATTTACATTTTATGTGCGTTTAGTGCCAAACGGTAAATTTACTGAATGGCTATTCGCAGAAGAGCGTGTTGGCGAAACTGTTAAAGTAACAGGTCCCTATGGACAGTTCTTTCGACGTGATGAAGATTCTACGATGGTGTGTGTAGCAGGCGGCAGTGGTATGAGCGCTATTAAGGCCATTTTAGAAAGCTCTGCTGCGGAACAAGTGAAACGAAACTGTTTATATCTATTTGGCGCACGTGCGCAGCAAGATTTATACTGCATGGACGAATTAGCAGAAATTGGTAAAAAATGGAATAAAGACTATTCCTTTGAGTTCGTTCCTGTATTAAGTGAAGAGCCAGAAGGAAGCGGCTGGCAGGGCGCAACAGGGTTTGTGACCACCTATTTAAAGGAAGCTTACGTAGATACTGGTAAATTGTCTTTGAACGAAGCTCAGGGCTATTTATGTGGTCCTCCACCGATGATCGATGCAGCAATTGATGTCATGGTTGACCAAGGTATGAATAAAGAGAATATATACTTTGATAAGTTTTTAGATGCGAGTTCAATGCCTGGCGGGCGTTAAAGAATTAGTTAAATTTAGAGTTTAGGAGATAGATATGCGTACTTTACAAGCATTAGGCGTTATGGCGTTATGGACCGTCGCGTTCCTTGGAATTATGAATTGGCTCAATATTGGCGAACATAACCGCGAGCCAGTTTGGGCGATCCTTACCGCTTTGATGTTCATTATTATGATCATTGGCAACTTCTGGATCTTTTTTGCGGTGGGTAAAGAAGAGCCATGGGATTGGGTTAAAAACAAAGAAAGTGGAGGCGATGAATAAGCCTCGTTTTCGTCTTTAATAATTAACTAATAACGGCCGTACATCACGGCCGTTTTTAGTTTTGGGATGGATAAACTTGTTTGATTTTGGGAATGTTATCTACATTCCAGTGTTTAATTGCCCAATTCCATATTTGTCCTAGCTCGTCATTCCCAGAGGACTCTTTTTCAAGATTTTCTGGGACAGGTTGACCTAAATCTTTCAGCGCCTGAACTAACACGCTCCCACAATTTTGCTTGCTGATAGCATCTGCGCCGGTTTGTTTGCTTAATTTTTGTCCCTGTTGATTGAGGATAATAGGGATATGTAGAAACTTCGGTATAGGTAGCTGTAACAGTTGGCAAAGATATATTTGTATTGGGGTAAAGGCGAGTAAATCATAGCCGCGCACTACTTCGGTAATGCCTTGGTAGGCATCATCTATTGTTACTGCTAAAGCATAGCTTGGCAGGTCCAATTTACGATAAATAATAATGTCACCAATCTCTTTCAAAAGATTGTGTCTTAATTTTCCATAAGTGATGTCCTGAAAATTAATATTTTCATTTTTAGTGCGCAGTCTTAAATTCAGAGATGTTTCACGAGTATTTAACTGTTTGTTTGCACAGGTTCCTGGATAGCGTTTTCCTAATTCACTTTTCTGAATATTATTGGCTAAGTCTTTTCGCGAGCATGAACAAGCATAAGCTTGGTTTTGTTGAATTAAACTATTAACTGCAGAGCGGTATTGCTCACGACGAGTCGATTGATAGAGTGGTGTTTGATCCCACTCAAACTGAAAGTGTTCAAGGGTTTTAAGTATTTCGTTTGCAGCGCCGGCAACTTCACGTGGTGGGTCGATATCTTCTATGCGAACTAACCACTTTCCATTATTGTACTTTGCTTGCAAATAACTTGCTGTAGCTGCTACTAACGAACCGTAATGTAATGGCCCGGAAGGAGAGGGGGCGAATCGACCTATATAGTTTTGTTGTTTCACAAATTAACTATACTAGTAAGACGTTTAGGTTAACTATTCAGGGCTCTCATCCCAAAAAAATTAACTTAATTTTCTCTGAGAAATATCAGGTAAATATTTGTTTTTCCTTGATTTCTTGCAAGGTCTTACAGTCAATGCATAAGGTGGCAGTTGGCCGTGCTTCCAAACGTTTAATGCCTATTTCAATGCCACACGATTCGCAATAACCATAGTCTTCAGAATCGATAGTTGACAGCGTCTGGTTGATTTTTCTAATCAATTTACTTTCACGGTCACGTGTTCTGAGCTCTAAACTAAATTCTTCTTCTTGCGTAGCACGATCGGCCGGATCAGCAAATTGACTAGCGTCATTTTTCATTTGATCGACCGTGCGTTTAACTTCATCAATTAATTCTTGTTTCCAACACAATAATATATTGCGGAAATGTTCTAGCTGCGCGTCACTCATGTAGCTTTCACCACGATGTAGGGTGTAGGGCGTGATACCTTCAACCGGCAATTCAACTGGGGAACGTTTATTTAACAATTCAATTCTTTTCTGTTTTTTCTTTTCTCTTTCTGCTTGCGCCTTCTGTTCTTTCAGCTCAGCTTTGGAAGGTTTCTTTTCTGCTGGTGGTGCTTTAGGCGCAGCTTTTTTCTTAACCGCAGCCTTCTTTTTAGGCGCAGCTTTCTTTGCTGCAGTTTTTTTCTTAGGCGCGGCTTTTTTCTTGACTGCAGCCTTTTTCTTGGGCGCAGCTTTTTTCTTAACCGCAGCCTTTTTCTTAGGCGCAGCTTTTCTTTTGACCGCTGCTTTTTTCTTAGGTGCGGCTTTTTTTACTGCAGCCTTCTTTTTAGGAGCGGCTTTTTTCTTGGTTTTGACTTTTTTAGCTGGCATGGAAGACTCTTGTGAAAATGAAGCCCGCTTTTATGCCAGATAAGAAGGCTTCTGGCAAGCAATGGTTATAGGTATAAAGCTGAAATTTTCTTGAAATGTGTCAAGAATGGCTTATTGCTTACCTTTAACCTTAGCGAAAATATGCCCCTTGGCCACTTGGATAGATATTTCGTCATCTTTTGATACCTGATTACTATTGTGCAAAATTTGTCCACTTGCCCGGTGGCTGGCAATGGCATAGCCACGATTCAAAGTACCCAATGGACTGACTGCATCCAGAGTTCTAGCTAAAGCATGTATATCTTGTTGCTTTTGTTGCAGATGGGTCTGAATGCTTCGGTGCATCTGTTTGTGGAGATCGATTAATTTAATTTTAGCTTCTCTTACACGTGCATGGGGAGAATGGCTTTCAAACCTGAGTGATAATCTACTTAGCAGATTTACTCGGTCTGACAACTTAAGTTTAACGGCACTATGCGCGCGTCGCTGTAATTCGATTAAGAATTCTTGTTTGCGTTGGATAATTTGTTTGGGATGTAAAGATTCTAAGCGTTGTGTCATCCAGTCAACAGCTTGATGAAAATTGCTTATCGAATCGCGCAACAAGCAAAGCAGAGTATTTTCATATTGTATAAATGTTTCTAGCAGTTCATCTTGATGTGGAGTAATAAGTTCTGCTGCTGCAGTGGGTGTGGCGGCACGCACATCGGCAACAAAATCGGCAATAGTAAAATCTACTTCGTGGCCGACGCCTGCGACGATTGGGATTTTGGAGGAATAGATTGCACGTGCAACTTCTTCTTCATTGAATGACCAAAGATCTTCTATCGAGCCACCTCCTCGAGAAACAATCACCACATCAGCGTCTTTACGTTTATTGATCTCTTGAATGGCGTCTACGATAGCAGCGGCCGATTTATTTCCTTGAACCGGCACGGCATAGATGCGAATAGTAAGCAGGGGATAGCGACGATGTAGCACGCTAAGAATGTCACGTATCGCGGCTCCAGTTGCAGAGGTTACGATGCTTACAGCATGTGGATAAGAGGGTAGTGGTTGTTTATTGTCTGGGTCGAACAGGCCTTCTTGATTGAGTTTTTGTTTTAATGCCTCATATCTGCGTTGCAGAATACCAACACCCGCTTCTTCCATATGTTCGATGGTGAGTTGGTATTCACCTCGAGGCTCGTATATACCGACTCGTGCCCGTACTAATACTTGCATGCCATTTTCAGGTTGAAAGGCTAAGCCTAAATTTGCCTTGCGAAACATCGCGCAACGAACTTGTGCTTGCTGATCTTTTAGCGAGAAATAAATATGTCCTGAAGCGGGACGCGCCACATTAGAGAGCTCGCCTTCTACCCATAGTAATGGAAAGTTTTGTTGTAATAGTTGTTTAACTTCTCGATTGAGTTGCAGGACGGAATATATTTGCCGTTCTTCGAGATCCATTCCTATTTGAGAGCTATCCATATTGGGCATAGTACTTGATTATTGACAGTGTAGATTGTAGTCGTTAATGGTTCGCGAGTATTGTTCCTCGGTAACTGCTCCAGCGTTGTTCTATCTCCTGCATTCATGCTGTCGTCGATAATCGCTCCTGGCATTACTCTGGACCTCTGTTCCTGATTCGACGCTACCGATTCTATCCATGGAACCGTATCTTCTGCGTTCATACAGTCCGTTCATGGGCATAATACCGATAACTGCTCCTGCGTTACCGGCATACAGTACATCCATGCGCATAAATTAAGTTTACCGCGTATCGCGCAATCACTATAATGAGCCGCCACTTAGGCACATGGACCGCACAATGCGAATCAAACAAGACGCGCTCACTTTTGACGATGTTTCTCTCGTCCCAGCTCACTCTAGCGTCTTACCGCGCGAAGTTGAACTTAAGACTCAGCTAACTCGCGAAATTAGTCTCAACATGCCGCTGGTTTCTTCTGCAATGGATACCGTAACAGAAGCTCGCTTAGCGATCGCGATGGCGCAAGAAGGTGGCTTTGGGGTCATTCATAAAAATCTTTCAGTGACTCAACAAGCTAGCGAAGTCAGAGCGGTTAAGAAATTTGAAAGCGGTGTAATCAAAGAACCCATTTGTGTAGAACCCAATACCAGTATTGGTGAAGTGCTGGAGCTTACGCGCGAAAAAAATATTTCCGGTGTGCCAGTTGTAGCGGGAGAATCATTGCTTGGTATTGTAACCAGCCGTGATCTACGATTTGAAAAACGTAGAGATGAGCCAGTATCAAAAATCATGACGCCGCAAGATCGACTTGTTACTGTTAAAGAAGGCGCGAGTAAAGGTGAAATTAAAAAACTTTTACATGAGCATCGAATTGAAAAAGTTTTAGTGGTAAATGATGATTTTGAATTGCGTGGGCTAATAACAGTTAAAGATATTCAAAAATCAAAAGACTTCCCATTAGCGTGTAAAGACCATGAAGGGCGGTTAATTGTTGGTGCTGCAGTGGGTGTGGGTGCGGAAACTGATCAACGTGTTACAGAACTTGTGCAAGTTGGAGTGGATGTGATCGTGGTGGATACCGCGCATGGTCATTCGCAAGCGGTGTTGGATCGCGTCGCTTGGGTGAAGAAAAACTTTCCAGAAGTGCAAGTTATTGGCGGAAATATTGCTACGGGTGAAGCTGCTTTAGATTTAATTAAAGCAGGCGCAGATGCGGTAAAGGTGGGTATTGGACCTGGATCCATCTGCACAACCCGTATAGTTGCCGGAGTAGGCGTGCCGCAAGTTAGTGCAGTTGATAATGTAAGCGAATTAGTAAAAGGCAAGGTACCCATAATTGCAGATGGTGGCATTCGTTATTCAGGTGATATTGCCAAAGCCATAGCTGCAGGAGCAAACACCATTATGATTGGTGGATTGTTTGCTGGAACTAAAGAAGCTCCGGGCGAAGTCGAGCTTTTTCAAGGGCGCTCTTATAAAAGTTACCGAGGTATGGGTTCTTTGTCAGCCATGCAACAAGGTTCTAGTGATCGTTATTTCCAAGATGAAGAAGGCGGCGCAGACAAATTTGTACCAGAAGGTATTGAAGGTCGTGTGCCTTATAAAGGGACTGTAGTTAATATTATCCAACAACTTCTTGGCGGGCTGCGTTCAAGTATGGGGTATGTGGGTTGTGGAACGATTGATGAAATGCGTACTAAACCTGAGTTTGTGAAAATATCTGCTGCCGGCAATCGAGAAAGTCATGTGCATGATGTGACGATCACTAAGGAAGCACCAAATTATCACGTCGAATAAACTATCTTCGTGCATCATTTCAAATTTTAGTTTTTCATGAAAAATATTCATGCCGATAAAGTATTAATCCTGGATTTTGGATCTCAATACACACAACTGATTGCAAGACGTGTTCGCGAACTTGGAACGTATTGTGAAATCTATCCTTGGGACATTGCTTTAGAAAGAATCACTGCTTTTGGTGCAAAGGGTATCATTCTTTCTGGTGGCCCTGAATCCGTTACGCTGCAAGATACACCGGAAGTTTCCAATGAAATCTTTAAACTGGGCATTCCTGTGCTTGGGATTTGTTACGGTATGCAGGCCATTTCTAAACACCTAGGTGGTGATGTTGAAGAGTCAAATGAAAAAGAGTTTGGCTATGCGCAAGTGAATACTGAGAGTGGGAGCGAACTATTAGATGGCATTTCTGACGGCAAGAATTGCTTGGATGTTTGGATGTCGCATGGAGATCGTGTTGCAACACTACCTGATGGCTTTGAAGTTATTGCAAGTACAGATAGTGCGCCGATTGCCGCAATAGAGAACAAACAACTAAAAATTTACGGCTTACAGTTTCATCCAGAAGTTACCCATACCAAACAAGGTAAAGAAATATTAGGACGTTTTATTCGTGATATTTGTGGGTGCGGTTCCGATTGGACCTCTGCAAACATCGTTAATGAGTCGATTGAAAACATTAAGCAACAGGTTGGCAATGATCAAGTTATTCTCGGTTTATCAGGGGGTGTAGATTCATCGGTAGTTGCTGCTTTGTTACATAAAGCTATTGGTGAACAGCTCACTTGTATATTTGTAGATACAGGGTTATTGCGTTTAAACGAAGGCGATCAGGTAATGGAAACTTTTGCGCAACACATGGGTGTGAAAGTAATTCGTGTTAATGCAGAGCAACGCTATTTGAATGAATTGAGAGGCGAGATTGATCCTGAGAAAAAACGCAAAATTATAGGTAACCTATTTATTAATATCTTTGAAGATGAATCTTCTAAATTAAAAAATGCTAAATGGTTAGCGCAAGGCACAATTTATCCAGATGTTATTGAGTCTGCTGGTTCTTCTACGGGCAAAGCACATTTAATTAAATCGCATCACAATGTTGGTGGCTTGCCAAAAGATATGAAATTAAAATTAGTGGAACCATTGCGAGAACTTTTCAAAGATGAGGTGCGCAAAATGGGTGAAGAACTTGGTTTGCCGCGCGAAATGATTTATCGCCATCCTTTCCCTGGGCCCGGTTTAGGTGTGCGCATACTGGGTGAAGTAAAAAAAGAATATGCAGATCTATTGAGACTGGCGGATGATATTTTTATTTCAGAATTAAGATTGCATAAATTA
This sequence comes from Gammaproteobacteria bacterium, assembly GCA_014075255.1. Classification (NCBI taxonomy): domain Bacteria; kingdom Pseudomonadati; phylum Pseudomonadota; class Gammaproteobacteria; species Gammaproteobacteria bacterium. The sequence goes on along the minus strand of CP046178.1, from coordinate 1,097,698 downwards.
TATGACGATGTCTCACAAGCTTTTGCTGTTTTCTTGCCGGTAAAATCAGTAGGCGTGATGGGTGATGGAAGAAGGTATGATTATGTGATTGCCTTGCGAGCTGTAGAAACTATTGATTTTATGACCGCGCGTTGGGCGCATCTTCCTTATGAGTTTTTGGATCATGTGTCGCGTCGTATTATTAATGAGATTGAGGGAATCTCTAGAGTGACTTACGATATTTCGGGGAAACCGCCCGCCACGATTGAGTGGGAATGATTTTAACAGCGACCTTAATTCTTTGACTGATGATCAAAAATGGATGCATGAAGCCTTAAGTTTGGCTGAGCATGCAATGAGCCAACAAGAAGTTCCTGTAGGTGCGGTAGTGGTTCTTGAGGATAAGATTATCGGTAAAGGATGGAATCAATCGATTGCTAGTAATGATCCCTCCGCACATGCAGAAATTATGGCTTTACGTGATGCGGCTAAAACTATTGAAAATTATCGATTAGTTAAAACCACACTCTATGTAACTTTAGAGCCCTGTCTGATGTGTGTGGGGGCAATCTTGCACGCTAGAGTAAAAAGGCTGGTCTTCGGGGCATATGATCCAAAAACTGGGGCGGCGGGAACTGTGTTTGATGTGCTTTCTGACGCAAGGCATAACCATTCGGTTGAAGTACAGGGCGGAGTTTTAGAGAAAAAAAGTGCAGAGATGTTGCAGCAGTTTTTTCGCCAGCGTAGGTAATAAAAATTGCTAGTTTTGTGCGACCATGTCGTAAAGTTCGCCCTTATTTTCTAGCCAAACTAATAAATCAAAGTAGTTGCGTATATTCTGTACGTAGATCACAGGTTCCTTGCCTCGTGCGTAACCATGGCGAGTTTTTTCATACCACTTTTTGTTACTTAAAAGCGGAAGATATTTTCGAACCGCCATCCACTGATCTGGGTCGTCGCCAGCATTTTGGGTCAGAATTCGTGCATCTTCTAAATGACCAAATCCAACATTGTAAGCAGCAAGGGCCATCCAGGTGCGATCTGGCTCTCCAATGCGTGCTGGTATTTTTTCGTGCATCGATAAAAAATATTTCGTTCCACCGTTTACGCTTTTATGTGGATCAACACGATCTTTAATGTTGAGATCATTAGCGGTATCACGGGTAAGCATCATTAAGCCTTTAACACTCGTGGGAGAAACAGCATTCGAATTCCATAATGACTCTTGATAACTTACTGCTGCAAGAAATCGCCAGTCTTGGTCATATTCAATAGCAGCTTCCTTAAAAAGATTTTCATATTTAGGTAAACGTTCACGTACATGTTTAAGAAATGTATGACTATCTACTGGAGTTATATCGTTTATATGACCAAAATATTTTTCTCTTAAGTGTGTTAGCGAACCATCACTTTCTATTTTCACAAAAAAATTATTAACCGCTTTTTGTAAAGAATCGTCTTCTGATTTTCTTAAGGCCCATGCAAGAGGTTGTTCTGGACCTAAGTTAAAACCGACTCTTAATTTTGGAAAATAACGTCGCGTTACGGCAAGTTCATTTGAATCGGCGATTGTGTAATCAATCAAACTATCTGTGGTTAATAGCATCAGCTCTTCTGAAGTTAAATCGGGGTATTCTTTCCACTCTAGATTTGGGAAAAACTCTTTATGATCTAGTAGCATTTGGGCATGAGAGCTGCCTTTGACGACCGCTATACGTTTGCCTTCAAGGTCGACGATAGATTTAGGCTTTTTTTGGCCACTTTTATAAGCGATTTGTGAGACCACCTTGGTATATTCAGGACCAAAGTTGACATAGGCATCACGTTGTTTGGTATGGGTAATTCCAGCAGCACCAATATGCGCATCATTATTTACAATGCTAGGTAATATTTGGTGAAATTCGTTTTTTACAATGATGTTTAGTTCAACACCCAAAAAGTCTGCAAACTGTTTTGCAAGTTCATATTCAAAACCAGTGGGTCCATTCGGACCTATATAATAAGTGGTGGGACTGTTACGCGTAATAACCGTTAATTTATTATCGCGTTTAATTTCGTGCAATAAAGATGAAGAATACTTTTGATTAACAACAATAAGAATTGCGACCACTGCAACAGCGAGTATTAATATTTTAAATGTGCGCAATGTTGAGTTCATGGGAATAGCGGTTTCGTTTTACTCTTATTAGATAGTGCTTCCCTATCAGAGTTCATGAGCATTCTAAAAAGGAATAATATGATGAACTGTGATATGTCTTGCAAGTGTGCATGAATTAGCGAAAAAAATGTAACGAAAAATTCTATATTTTCATAAGAAATTTAACTTCGTTGCTTAACTTTTCTGCAGAAAAAAGCATTACATTTATAGCAGTTAGTTAAGCAAATCCGCTAAGTGACTATTCTTAAATGTTTTTATTGTTTTTAGAATATTTAGAGTGATATAGCGGTAGATTTCAAATATACAATTTGAAATAGGTATTCATATATCTCAATAGGCGTTTGCTGAAGAAGTGCCAAAAGGTGTTTTGTCTCATCGGTATCTGCGAATCAATATGGTTTGAATTCGGTCTTAAAGATATCTGATTTCAATCTTTAGAAGATAAGCGCACTTAGCTTGCATCTATAAATTCATTACGCACTTTTAAAGTTTAATAGCTCGTATTGGTTATTATAATTATCTGCAAATAGCATTTATAAAGGTTACTGAGGGTTTTATGTAAAGGTTCGATATAAATAGAGGGGTAGCTAAGCATGTATTATTTAATAATTGTATTAGCCGCATATATGTCTGTTATCACTAACCATAGCTTCGTTACTGTTCCATTAACTTGGTTGTTAGGTGGTTAAATAAAATTTTTAACGATTCGAAATTCTAGATTGGCTTGTCTTACCGTGTGGACAATGGATGGATTCTTTAAATTCTCCAAGAATCATTTACTTATGAATACACTTGAAAAATAGTAAATAAATGCATGTTAAACACACGTAAAGTGTTGTATTTTGCTTAATAACAACTAAAAATAAATATGAATACATTGTTAATAGTTGTAAATACAAACTATTACGAGATCACTTCAATAAATAAATCACGTATATTTAATACACTTACATAAATAATAGTTTAAACACACCAGAGTTGAGAGATGGCTGCAAACGGAGATGACATTAGTTCTGCATCTTTAATGGATATCGTTACAGAAAAGAGCGATGCATTAGAGATTGGTGCGCGCAATGTTGTTGATTTGCCTACAGCAAATGATTCGCAAGTTTACGATGCTGCGCCGATCACTTCGAAAGAATCTTATGAAGTGGGAGATTTACTTGTTTCCTACTTAGAGTACATAGGTGTTGAATTTGTATTTGGTATTCCTGGTGGCGCAATCGAACCGTTGTACAACGCATTGTCGCGCAGTGCTAAAAGGGGTGGGCCAAGAGCGGTAGTAGCCAGACATGAAACGGGTGCTGCGTTTATGGCGGATGGTTATGCGCGTAATAGTGGTAACTTGGGTGTATGTTGTGCCACTGCAGGGCCTGGTGCTACAAACCTTATAACAGGAGTTGCCTCCGCATATGATAATCATTCACCGTTACTGGTTATAACAGCGCAAACTGCGCTAGAAAATTTTGGGCGCAATGCAGCGCAAGAATCGGGTGATACAGGAATTAATACTGTAGCAATGTTTGAGCCTTGTACTCATTTCAGTACATTGGTATCTCACGTTAACCAATTTGAACAGAAGTTAGCTTCAGCAATTATGACAGCATTTCGTTCACCGATGGGACCAGCCCATCTCAGTATTCCTTTAGATGTTCTAAGAGCTGCTAGCCCAGTTAATTATCCATCGAACGATTTAGCTAATTTACTTTGGAAGCCACAACCAGTTGATAGTGACAGTGTAGAGATACTTACAAAAGAACTTTCATCATCAAAGAATATTGTATTCATTGTCGGTGAAGGTTGTTTGAATGGAATAGGGCCAATTTTAAATGTAGCAACGAGTGTAAATGCAAAGATTGTAACTACGCCTCACGCAAAAGGGCTTGTTAGTCCATTTCATCCATTATTCTGTGGCGTTTTAGGATTTGCAGGGCACGATAGCGCAATCAATGTCATTGATGATGAAGTAGATACCATCGTTGCAATCGGAACAACACTCAGTGAGACCGCAAGTAATACTTGGGATCAAAAAGTGTTAAATCAACGATTAATACACATTGATTCTTCGGAAGGTAATTTAATGCATTCTCCAATGGCGCGTTTACACGTTAGAGGAGATGTTGCAAAAGTATTTGAAGAAGTTGAAAACAGTCTTGATATTAAAAAAATAGCGACCTCTAATGATAGAGGTTCAAGCAAAAGCCGCAGCAATACTTTAAATGAATCAGAACTAAAACGATCATTTAAGTTGTTGGAAGAAAAAAAATGTACTGACAATAGTGCTCCAATTAAGCCGCAAAGGCTTATGACATTATTGCCAAAAATATTTCCTCCCGAAACAAAATATTTATGTGATTCCGGTAATAGCATGGCGTGGTCGATACATTATTTGCATCCGTATGATCGACGCGTTGCGGGATCAAGAGATGAGCATGGCGGATTATTTTGGACCTGCTTAGAATTTGGTTCTATGGGCTGGGCAATTGGGTCATCAATTGGAACTTCGCTAGCAAATGATAAACACCCAGTGGTATGTATAACCGGTGATGGTTCAATGCTGATGTATGGCGGTGAAGTAACAGTAGCCTTACAAGAAAAATTACCCGTATTTTTCATTATTCTTAATGATTCAGAATATGGCATGGTAAAACACGGCCAAAATTTAGGCGGCGGCGAACCCGTTGGTTATGAGTTGCCAAAGATTGATTTTGTTCAGTACGCAGATTCAATGGGCATCACGAGTCGTTTGATTAATTCAATTGATGATTTAGAAGCATTAAATGTTAAAGAGTTAATGTTAGATGGTCCGGTGATTTTAGATGTGCGCATTGATAAAGACGAAGTGCCGCCAATTGATAATCGATTAAAAGCATTAGGCACGCTTAAATAAATTATTTATTAGCATAAGCATTTCTTAAAATACATAAAGCCTTTGTTTTTATTCCGAGCTTTTAAAGTTATATTTAGTAAAGTCTAAATTCCCATAGCAAGCGTTACCGATAATGTCCTCGGAAGAAAAAAAACAAGAAGTCATTCATTCAAAAATCTGGAGAGAAGAACCTGAACCAGACAATCCCTTTGCTGCAAAAAAGTGTTTTTGTGCGGGTTACGATGTGTATGGGGACTTGTTAGGAAAAGCAAGTTGGATTGAATATTTATATCTTCTTTTTAAATTAGAAAAACCTACAAAAGAGCAGGCTACGCTACTTGAAACGATTGCAGTTGCAATTGCGAATCCAGGAATACGTGACCACAGTGTCCGTGCTGCAATGAATGCAGGTGTTGGTGGTTCAACCGCTGCTTCAGCTTTAATGGCAGCGCTTGCGGTAGGAGCCGGGCAATATGGCGGTGCGAGAGAAGTGTTTTTGGTTATGCAGTTATGGGAAGAATGTGGTCAAGATATTACAAAGTGGAAAGAAATATTATTAAATCCGCCAAAAGAAGAGCGTGCAGATATTTGGCTACCTATGGAGCATCCACCGGGATTTGATCCGCACGGTGTAACTTGTCCTACACCAGTAATGAAAACTTTAGACAAGTTATCATCGTTAACTAATTCAAACTCTAATATTAATTGGCTTAAAAACAATCAATCTGAGTTAGAAAAAATTATCCAGATTCCAGTTTCTTTTACAGGCTTAATTGCAACTGCATTAAGAGATTTGGAATTATCTAAAGAACAGGGTGAAATGTTGTATCTACTGTTAAGATTACCTGGGGCTGGCGCGAACGCACTTGAGCAAAGTTATTATGGCTGTAATAGATACCCTTTTTTCTTGCATCAAGTAAATCTGAAAAATGAATCACGTGATAAGTAATCGAATTAAAGCATGAGTAACGATGATTTATTCAAATTTGAGCACAGGTGGGAAACTACTATGGGGCTTGTATTTCCTGGAGAAAGAGTAGTTTTTCGCGATAAAGATTTATTTACCGAATTTTCAAATAAATCATGGATGGAGTTATTGCTATATGGAGTAACTGGTCGTGAGTTTTCAAAAAAGCAAATACAATTATTCGATTCAATTTGGACTATATGTACAAGTTATCCTGATCCACGAATTTGGAATAATCGAGTATCATCATTAGCAGGGACTGCAAGAAGCACTGCATGTCTAGCAGTGGGTGCTTCAAGTGCAATGTCTGAAGCGCTTTTATATGGCCGACGTCCTGATATCAGGGCTATTGATTTTTTCTACCGTGCACAGGAGCAAATTGAAAATAATAAGGAATTGTCTGAAATTGTCTTAAGCGAGTTAAAAAATTTTAGAGCAATTTTTGGGTATGCAAGACCAATAGTTAAAGAAGACGAGAGAATAAAACCTCTAGTAGAGTTAGCGCATAAACTTGGTTTAGCGAATGGAAAGTACTTGAAACTAGTATTTGATGTTGAAAAAATTCTTAGTGAGGGTCGTTGGCGCAAAAAAGCAAACATTGCTGCGGTTGCTGCTGGACTTGCTGCTGACCAAGGGCTAACTCCCAGAGAATATTATAATTATCTGTTGGTCTCATTTAGTATAGGTTTTACAACGTGCTTTATAGATGCAGCAGAAAAGCCAGAGAATATGTTTTTTCCATTTAGATGTAATCGCATAAAGTATGAAGGTAGCAGTATAAGAGAATGGTAGATGACACTCTTGTTTGGGATGTAATTGCTGGTCGAATTAGTTATAACACTCTCATTGTGGCTCATGATCTTGAGATATTTGAGAAACTTTCAGACTCTTCAAAAACATTACTAGGACTATCAAATGAATTGGGTTTGGAGGAAAGACCAGTAGAGGCGTTAGTGTTGATGTTGGTAAATTTAGGGTTTGTTGTTTCGAAAAATGGGAAATATACATTAACCGATGTTTCAAAGAAATATTTGCTTAAAGAAAGTGAAACTTATTTTGGTGGAATGTTGGCATTATCGAATAAATCGAACTGGACATGTGAGCAATTAAAGCAATCTGTAATAACCAATTCGCCTCAAGTGTATAGTGGAGTTGATATATTTGATGCTCATATTGACGATAATGATAAATCTGAAAAGTTTACTCATGCCATGCACAGTGCAAGTATGTCTGCAGCATTAGGGTGGCCGGATAAAGTTGATCTTTCAAGTAACCATACACTGCTTGATGTGGGAGGTGGTTCTGGCGCACATATAATAGGGATATTAAAATATTATCCGCATTTAAGTGCAGTACTTCTTGATATTAAAACTGTTATAACCGCGGCTAAAAAATTATTATCAGAATACAATTTACAAGCAAGAATAAAATTTGTTTCTGATGATTTTTGGAAATGCGAGTTCCCAAAAGCTGACGTGCATTTTTACTCGCAAATATTTCATGATTGGCGAGAAGAAAAATGTCTACTTCTTGCTGAAAAAAGTTTTCAGAGCCTACCCGAACAAGGAAAAATTATTATTCATGAAATGCTTTTTGATGATGATAAATCTGGCCCTTTAATGGCATCAGCAGGGAATGTTGGCATGATGGCCTGGACTGAAGGTAAGCAATATACTGGAAGTGAAGTTAAAAAAATTCTAAAAAAGTCTGGATTTCAAAATATTCAAATAATGCCAACTACTGGGTACTGGAGTGTTGTAGTGGGTTGTAAAATATAGATAAATTTATTGCAAATCTTCAAACATTCAAGTCACAAATAAATTCCATTCCACGCATCCTAATAAAACATCCGTTAGTCCTCAAAATCGTTTGACCCGCGGTATCAAACATCCGATACATATAGTCTTTAAAACGCTCGTAAGTCCTTAAAATAAGGTGTGTTAATAGGTTTTTTCGCTTGTCTGGCGAGGTGTGTCCTCGTTCGGATGGTAATGGAATGTACTCATAACTTTGCAAGCGAAGGGAATAATAATGTACGACATCAAGGAGTGTCAGCATGAACCACCAATCAATTTTTGAATTTAAATTCATATTTTTAAGTGCACTTTTGTTTGTAGCTTTTACAAGCATTGCATATTCTGATTACGATGAAGAAGAAGCGCTTATCGAACTCTATGGAGACGAGGAGGTAATTAGTATTGCAACAGGTAGTGCACAACCTATTTCACGTGCGCCTGCAGTAGCTACTGTTATTACTGCTAAAGATATAAAGCAAATGGGTGCAACTGATATTGATGATGCATTAGAAACTGTGCCGGGTTTGCATGTATCTAGAACTGCGCGTGGCTACTTACCTATATACACTTTTCGTGGTGTTTATGATCAGAATAACCCTCAAGTGCTTATGTTAGTTAATGGAATATCTATTAATAACTTATATGTTGGTAATCGAGGGGAAGTATGGGGTGGTTTCCCTGTTGAATCAATTTCACGAATAGAGGTAATACGCGGACCAGGTTCTGCTGTATATGGTGCGGATGCTTTTGCAGGTGTAATCAATGTGATTACCAAAGATGGTTCTGAAATTGATGGTGTTGAAGTTGGTTCACGATTGGGTAGTTTTGATACGCGTGATGTCTGGGCTCTATATGGCGGTGAAGTGGGCGGCTTTGATGTTGCATTATCTGCTGAATTTCGTGATACCGATGGTCATGATGAAGATGTTGATGCTGATGTTGCAACTGCACAAGGTTCATCATTAGCACCAGGTTCAGTGAATACTGCCACTGAAAATTTTGATACGCGTTTGACTATTTCAAAAAACAACTGGAAGTTTCGCACAGGGCTGCAACGTAGAGAAAATTTTGAGACCGGTGCAGGAGTTGCAGAAGCATTGGATCCAAGTGGAGAGCTTAAAAGCAGTCGTTGGAATGCAGACTTAACTTATCATAACCCAACATTTACAGACGCATGGGACGTGTCAGCACAAGTAAGTTACTTAAATACCTCGCAAGAGGTTTCTGATGATCTTATTTTGTTTCCACCAGGTTCTAGTTTGTTTATACCTGGAGTTGGCTTGTCGCCGCCATTTGCAGATGGCGTAATTGGGAATCCTGAAGTATGGGAACGACATTTACGATATAACCTTACTGGTATTTTCACAGGCTTCGATAGTCATACGATTAGATCAGGCATTGGTTATACGCATCAGGAAATTTATAAAGTAGAGGAAGAAAATAATTTCAGTCCAATAGGGTTTGGTACTTTAACCGATGTAAGTGATACGCCTTTTGTGTTCCTGCCTGAAAAGCATCGAAATAATTCATTTGCGTTTGTTCAAGATGTTTGGCAGTTGAGTAATGATTGGGAACTTACTGCTGGTATGCGTTATGACGATTACAATGATTTTGGCGACACTTGGAACCCTCGGCTTGCACTTGTTTGGGCTGCGCGCCATGACTTAACTGCGAAGTTACTGTATGGCGAAGCTTTTCGTGCACCATCTTTTGCAGAATTTAGAAACCAAAATAATCCAGTGGCAAATGGAAATACAGATCTCGATCCTGAAGAAATAGAAACTATTGAGTTGGCATTTGATTATCGGCCAAAAAATAATTTAAAACTCGGATTGAATTTATTTAAATATGAGTGGGATGACATTATTCGCTTTACACCGGATTCTGCCACTTCGCTTACAGCGCAGAATATAGGTGAACAAGAAGGCTACGGTCTCGAATTTGAAGCCGATTGGACGATTAATAGAGACTTAAGCTTTACAGGTAACTATGCATATCAAGAATCTGAAGATAAAGATTTAAATGAAGATTCAGGTAATGCTCCGCAACATCAATTTTATGTGCGTGTGAATTGGGAGTTTATTCCAGACTGGCATGTCACGCCACAATGGAATTTTGTAATGGATCGAGCGCGTGTAGATGGAGATGCACGCAGTGATATCGATGATTATGATATTTTTGATGTGACTTTAAGAACCAAAGCATTTAGTAATCGCTGGGAGTTAGCATTATCAGCTCGTAATTTATTTAATAAGCGTGCTTTTGAATCAAGCCAGAATGGTTTGGCTGGAGCTGCTATTCCAGGTGATTTACCACTTGCTAGAAGGAGTGCTTGGGGGGAGCTGCGATTTATTTATTAAACTAATTTAACCATAAAGGTATCCAATAAAAACTATAAAGAATTCAAAATAGTTAATGATTAGAAAATTACATTTCTGTAATTACTTCGCAAAGAAATATTCTATCAAAAGAATAGTTATGGCTGCTTGTGTATTTTTACTTATTTTATCAATCCCAAGTTTTGCAGCAACACCTTCTGTTGCGGTTATCTATCCTGAATTGCGTGCACCATATAATAAGATTTTTGAAGATATTGCTGAAGGCGTTGAGAAAAAAATTAACGGGCGAACTAAGCGATATGTATTGCCGAAAGAATATTCCCAAAAAGATTTGAATGATTGGATAAGAAAGAATGACATCAAAGTGTGCGTAGCATTGGGTGGTCGTGGAGAAAAAGCCGCCAATCAGTTTACGCAAGATATTCCAATTGTATTAAGCGGCGTGTTGCAATCTAAATCAATCACACACCCAGGGATATCATTTGCTGCTTCGCCAGATAAATTATTTTCAACGTTAAAGCGGCAAAAACTAAACATTAAGCAAGTTATTGTCGTTTATAACCCTAAAAAATCAGAATGGTTAATGAGGGAGGCGCAATCTGCTGCCACGAAACATGGTTTGGAGCTGATTACCTATGCAACTTCTAGTCTTTCTAACTCTGCAAAACTTTATCGTGAAATATTTAAGCGTTTAAGAATTAAGGATGCTGCAATTTGGTTACCACCAGATTCAACCTCTATAGATAATCGCACGCTGTTGTCTTTTGTGCTTGAGAAATCCTGGTCTCATCATGTAGCAGTGTTCTCAAGCAGTCCTGCACATGTAAACAAAGGGGTTTTGTTTGCAATGTATCCAGACAATTTAAAACTTGGGTTTAGTCTTGGCGCAGTAGCGCTAGAAGAGTTAAACGGTGGCGCAGAAATAGATACATTGATTCCTGTTGAAGATTTAAAAACTGCATTTAACAAGCGTACTGCGGAACATCTTGGGGTGCGCTTTACAAGTAATGATTTGCGTAAATATGACGCAGTGTTTCCATCTGAGTAGTGGTAACAGTAAACAGAAGAAATAAGTAATAATGAATCCATTTAGAATTATAAAACGTTTTTATACAAGAGGCTTTAAAGAGCAGCTTGTTACTGCGTTTTTAGTGGGTATTTTTATTACGGCTGCAATATCTACTTATTTGATTACCACTTTAACTTCGAATCAGGTTGAAGAAAAAGTTGAATCTGAAGGATTCCAGATTACTCGTGATTTTGCTGAGCGAAATATACTGGCTTTGCTTTATCTCAGCGAAGAAAGCGCAAAAGATAATGTAGAGGCGATTAAGAATTTCCAAGATGTGGAAGGGGTTGCGGTTTTTGATGTTCAAAAAGCGCCGTTAATTGAATATGGAGATAGCGCACTTGCAGATAATGTGGCGCATTGGCCAAATGAAATACAGCTAGTTTCAGAAACAAATGATGCATGGTATTTCGTGTCACCGGTATTTGCGCGAGGCACAGACCCTGTTATTGCTGAGTTACCGTTTATTGAAGATGTGCAAGAAAAAGAACTGCTTGGTTATGTTCGAGTTCGTATGGGAAAAGAAAGTTTGCACGCTCTTGAGCGAAAGATATTAAATATAAATATATTAATTTCATTAATACTCTCTGCAATTTTAGCGTTTGTTTTATTTTCAATTACAGATCGTGTAATCAAACCTTTGAAAGAATTAGCTAGTTTTATGCATGAAGCTGAAGATGGCAACATGGGTGTGCGTGCAAGTCTGTGGGGACCCAAAGATATAACTCAGATGCAACACGCATTTAATACCATGATTAAATCACTCGGTGATCGTGAAAATAACCTAGAGAGTGCACGGCAAGCCGCACTGCAATATGCACATGCTAAAGGTGAATTCGCAGCAAATGTGAGTCATGAGTTGCGCACGCCATTGAATGGAATCATTGGTATGTTGGATATCTTAAAAGATACGGAACTGGGGCCCAAGCAAAAAGAATATGTAAGTGTTGCACAGAGTTCAAGTGATGCGCTTTTAAATTTAATTGATGATGTGTTGAGTTTCTCCAGAATGGAATCAGGTAAAACGGTAATTGAGCATGAGCAGTTTAATTTGCGCGAATTGCTCGATGATATTATTGGCATTCTAACCGGGCAAGCAACTTCTAAAGATCTCGATATTGCATACGTAATTGGAAAAGACGTGCCGTCTCACCTTAAGGGAGATATTAGTCGGATTCGTCAATTGCTTATCAACTTGGGTGGTAATGCTGTCAAGTTTACCGATAGAGGTGAAATAGGATTTCAGGTGCATAACATTGCAAATGAAAGTGGTTATCTTACTTTAAGATTTGAGGTAACAGACACAGGTGTTGGTGTAACTGAAGAGGCACAAAAGAAAATTTTTGAAGCGTTTCAGCAAGAGGATGCATCTACTACCAAAAAATTTGGTGGTACTGGTTTAGGGTTAGCTATATGTAAGCAGCTAGTGGAGTCTATGCATGGTGAAATAGGGGTAGAGAGTAATGCAGGGAAGGGCAGTGCGTTTTGGTTTGAGATTCCGTTTAAGGAAATGTCTTCTAAAGCAGAGGTGTTTGATAATCGACATTCAACTGCTTCAGGGTTGCGAATATTTGTTGTTGACGACAGTAAAATGGTACGTGCGAATTTGCAGCAGACTTTTGAAGAATGGGGGTGCTTATGTGGTAAGTGCAAAAAATGATGACCAAGCCATAAAATTATTACGTGAAGCGAATGATAGGAAAAGACCATTTGACGTTGGGTTTGTAGATGAGACGATGGGTGACATAAATGGTATCGAATTGATACGTACCATTGCTAAAGATTCCAATATAGCGCCGATGAAACTGGTGTTGATGACTAATCAATTCAATCCAGAAGCATTTCTAGAGCGCTTTAGAGAAATAGATTCTTACGTTAAGAAACCTCTGCGTCAATCCACTGTATTTAATTGCATTTCTGACATGATTAATATGCCAGTACCTATCATTACTGATAAAGATAAAATTGCTCCTGGTATAAATTCTATTCCAAATTTCAATGCAACGATCTTAATCGTTGAGGATAACCATGCTAACCAACAAGTAGCGCAGGCCATGGTAGAAAGGCTTGGCTGCAAAAGCTCTATTGCAAGCAATGGAATTGAAGCTTTAAAACTACTAGAACTTGCAAAGTACGATGCCATTTTTATGGATTGCAACATGCCGGAAATGGATGGATATGAGACCACTAGTAAGGTTCGTCAGCTTGAATCAGAAATATCTCAGATTCCTATAATTGCTATGACGGCAAATGTCCTTAAAGGAGATCGTGAGAAATGCATTCAGGCTGGAATGAATGACTACACAAGAAAACCTCTCAAGCTTGAAAAATTAATAGAAAAACTTGACCGATGGATTGAAGCCGCTCCAGTCACAGAGGAAGTTGGCATGGACACAGATGCTAACTTAACTGTGGTGAGTCACACGGCAGGAATGGAAACAGATGAGCAAAGCGCTATTGATAAAGGTGCGGTTGAAAGCTTGCGTGAAAATGTGGGCAGTGGTTTCAATGATATGGTGCAAGTATACATTGATGACATGGAAATTTTATTACGTTCTCTTGAAAAGAGTGTTGAAGAGAGTGATCCGAGTTCATTACGTCACTATGCGCACAGCATAAAAGGGAGTAGTTCAAATTTTGGTGCAGCTAAGTTGGTACATCTTGCGAAACAGTTAGAAGGAATTGGTAGAAATGATTCTGTAGAAGGTGCGCATGCATTGGTCCAAGCTATTTTTCCACAAGCAGCTCTTGTATTGAGTGATTTAAGAAAAGAAATCAATGTAACTAAAGAAGACACGCTGTTAATGCAAACCGATGTGGAAAGAATTTTGATTGCAGATGATGACCGCAGTATGCGCGTGGCATTGCAAAATGTTCTAGTCTCTGATGGTTACGAGATTGAATCAGTATCTGATGGTGTTGAGGCGGTAAAACGTTGTGAGCTAAGTATGCCTGGCTTGATACTTCTAGATGCGTTGATGCCTAATTTAAATGGTTTTGATGCATGTAGAAAAATTCGCATGCTCAAGGGTGGCAAACATGTACCAATATTAATTGTTACAGCACTTGATGATGAAAGTTCTATTGAGCAAGCATTTGATTCTGGTGCTACAGATTTTATTCCTAAGCCGGTTCACTTTGCGGTTATGCGTCAACGTGTTTCTCGATTACTTAAAGCGAGTCGTGCAGAAGTCCATGTGCGTGAGCTTGCGTATAACGACTCACTGACTGGATTGCCAAATCGAACAATGTTCATTGACCAAATGAACAAGTTAATTAAGAGAGTACGTCTACAATCGCAAATGATTGCAGTGTTATTTTTAGATCTAGATCGTTTTAAATATGTAAATGACACTTTGGGGCATAGTGTTGGCGACATGTTGCTCAAACAAGTGGCGGAAAGAATATTAAGTTGTGTTCGTTCTGTGGATACCGTGTCGCGTTTGGGTGGAGATGAATTTACGTTGGCGTTGGATGGTATTGAGGATCGAGGGGTTGTATCTAATATCGCCGATAAAATTTGCAGGAAGTTAGGTGAGCCTTATACATTTAATGGCAAAGATATATATGTTACTGCCAGTATTGGAATATCTATACACCCGGATGATGGCGTCGATATTGGTGAGCTGATGAAGCGCGCAGATACAGCAATGTTTAAAGCAAAAGAACGCGGTGGAAGTTTCTTATTTTATGAGCCAGAAATGGAAGCTGTGGTTACTAATAAAGTAGAAATTGAGCAAGATCTACGTCAATCATTAGATCGCGAAGAATTAGATGTGTACTACCAACCAAAATATGATTTGCAGACTTCTAAAGTGATGGGTATGGAAGCGTTGGTGAGATGGAACCATCCAGAAAAAGGTTTAGTAGGGCCTAACGACTTTATCCCGCTTGCAGAAGAAACAGGGTTGATCTCAGAAGTTGGGCTTTGGGTGCTCATTAGCTCATGCGTTCAAGTAAAATCGTGGATTGATAAAGGTCACAAGCCTATACCTGTCTCTGTAAATTTATCTGGGAGGCAGCTTGAGAATGGTGATATCACCGCACAAGTTGAGCATGTTTTAGCTGAATCAGGACTTGAACCTAAGTATCTAGAATTAGAAATTACAGAAAGTATCATTATGAAACGACCAGAAGAGGTTATTTCAATTTTGCATCAGTTGAAGGCAATGGGCGTGAAGCTGTCTATTGATGATTTTGGTACTGGATATTCTTCACTAAATTACTTGCGTAAATTCCCTATTGATTTACTCAAGATTGATAAAGCATTTGTGCGTGATATTGAAACCAATAACGAAGATCGATTAATCGTAAAAGGAATTATTGCATTAGCCAAAAGTTTGAATTTAGAAGTACTTGCTGAGGGCGTTGAGACGGGTGAGCAGCAAAAATTGCTTGAGGAAGAGGGCTGCGATTATATTCAGGGCTACTATATTGGCAAGCCAATGAAGAGCGAAGAGTTTGAGCGAGATTTTTTGCGTTCTACTGATAGTAATATTGAGCAGATATCCCATTACCGTAAATGAAATCCGAACAATATTTGATCGTTTAGAACGGTTCTAAAAACACTTCCTATCCTTGTTGATTTTATTCAGCATACACGCAGATAACCATACTGCTCATGAGGTTTTGTTGGTTAAATTGTGATACATCTAGCACATCCCCTGTGCTTGGACTTGCCTACAATCATCCTTGTACAAATTCATTTTCTATGAAAATTTATCCCTGTATCAGCTACAATTTGCTTACACAAAGGCTTGCAAAGCATTGGTTTGCTAGTGTAGTTTAGCGGTCTTGTCTGATATCGCTGATTTGGCAATCTACTGCTAGGTGGTATAACAATAAATAGAAAGATATAGACGCACTTTACTTAACTTTTTTAAACTAGGTACTGGCACAGTGTTTTGAACTTTATCGATGTTCAAAACTAAAGTAATAACTCTACTATAGTTATTGCTTATAATACTGTTCGATAAATATTATAATAATTTGCCAGTAAACAGATGGAGCGATAGGGGTTTGAATTTTTAGCATGGATACATTTCCTAGTCTTTTCTTACAACAAACTAGAACAAGATCTTCCGATCCAGCGATACGATTTAAACATCATGGATTGTGGAAGACATGGACATGGGCAGATGCAAATAGCATTGTAAAAGAATTAGCATGTGGTCTAGCTGCTAAGGGTCTTAAGCCAAATGAAAAAGTTGCTATCATTGGCAACAATATTCCCAACCTTTATTTCGCAATGATTGCTGCACAGTGTTTGGGATCAGTGCCTGTTCCAATTCATCCAGATTCAAATACCAAAGAACTGGTTTCGTTTTTAAATAATTGCGAAGCAAAGTTTGCAATGGTCCAAGATCAACAGCAAGTTGATGCCTTACAAGATGTAATGGATCAGTGTGAAGGTTTGCAAGAAGTGATTTATAGCGATGGTCGTGGAATGACTTCGTATGACCATTCTCACTTATCAAGCTTTGAACAAACACAGGAAGTCGGTAAAAAGTTTGCGCTAGAGCATGTTAGCTTTCTCGATGATGTCGTATCGAAAGTTACGCAAGAAACAGAGGCATTCATACTTTATACCGCTGGCACATCAGGAAATGCAAGAGGTGCTGTGCATACGCATGGTACTTTGGTAAACACTGGGTCGGCGTTTGCTAATCAAGAAAATATTAAACAAGAAGAGCAAGTACTTGCATTCTTACCTTTGTCTTATTCGGCTAATACACTCTTCACATATACATTGTGGTTGTTGAAAGGCTTTACAATTAATTGTCCTGAAAGTAATGACACGGTAATGACTGACTTGCGTGATGTGGGCCCCACATTACTTTACGCACCACCACACTTTTATAAGCAACTCTATTCTGAAATTACTGCACGTGCGCAACGATCTAATTCTAAGTCATTTGATAAATGGTTTAAGTATGCGCGACAAACTCGAGAAGAATTGTTAGGCGGAAACAGCAGTGCTGGTGGTGGCCTTAAAGGCATGCTAGGCAGGTTGGTTATGTTCTCGCCACTTAAAAATGTCTATGGGCTTTCTAATATTCGAGCGGCTTACACCGGTGGTGATGTTATGAGCGGTGAGATTTTTAATTTCTTTCGCGGTATAGGTGTAGATCTAAAGAAATGCTATGGCACTACAGAAAGTGCTGGCTTTATTTGTGTGCAAGGTGCAGAGCAAGCAAATACAGCAGCAGGTGAAAACAGTATGGGTGTTCCTTTGCCAGGTGTAGAGATAAAGGAGTTAGACAATGGCGAAATAGTCTTTAAAGGTATAAACGCTTTTAAAGAGTTTTATCGAGATTCAGAAACAACTCGTGCAGCAAAAGATTCTGATGGGTGGGTAAGGACCGGTGATTTAGGAGATATCGATACACGTGGTATTTTAAAGATAACAGATCGTGTTGACTCGGTGGGTAAATTTAGTACTGGGAGTGTGTTTGTCCCACATCGTATTGAGGCAGCACTGAAATCATCACCATATATTCAAGAAGCGGTTGCAGTGGGTGAAGGCCAAGACTCTATTGCTGCCTTTATTGTTATTGATGGGGTGACAGTGGGTAGTTGGGCTGAAGTAAATAACATTCGTTTCGCTGGATATCGTGATTTAGCGACTCAGCAAGAAGTGTATGACTTGGTTAAGACGACGGTAGAAGAGGTTAATTCGCATATCAGTGAAACTGAAGGCGGTAGTTGTCCGCCGATTAAACGATTTGTAGTAATGCACAGAGAGTTTAATGTCGATCAAGGTGAAATTACACGCTCACGTAAAATTAAACGTGATGTTGTAATGGGCACACACAAAGCATTAGTGAATGCGATGTATTCATCACAAAATAGTGTTGAAGTTAAAGATGATTCGAGTGGTCAAACCGTTGCTGAACTAAAAATTGAGTCAACGTAAAAGAAGTAGAGTTAGGTAACAAATAATTTAAAACTAATTGCTGGAAAATATATAAGTGAGTAACGGAGTCAACGGAAAAGAGCCGCATATGGTGATCGAGAATATCGATCTAGCATTTGGTGGCACAAAAGCCATCACCGATATCAGTTTTACGGTATATAAAGGTGAGATCTGTGCAGTAATTGGTCCTAATGGAGCGGGTAAAAGTTCCATGTTGAATGTCATTAACGGGGTATATATTCCGCAACAAGGTTCAATTACTTACGAAGGCAAAAAATTCAATAAAATGAAACCGCACTCAGCTGCGGTGATGGGTATTGGTCGTACTTTCCAAAATATTGCACTGTTTTCCGGAATGTCTGTAGTTGAAAACATTATGACGGGTAGAAACTTGATGATGAAATCGACATTCATCGAAAATGCATTAGGCATTGGGCGCAGCAAAAGAGAGGAGCTCGAGCACAGAGAAGTGTGTGAAGAGATTATTGACTTTTTAGGTTTGCAGTCCATTAGAAAAACATCTGTCTCAGCCTTGTCGTATGGATTGCAAAAACGTGTTGAGTTAGGGCGAGCACTCGCTGCTGAACCTAATATGCTGTTAATGGATGAACCAATTGCCGGGATGAATATCGAAGAAAAATTAGATATGGCGTGTTTCATTCAAGAGATTAACCGTAACCGCGGTACCACTATTGTATTGATTGAGCACGACATGGGGGTTGTGATGGATATTTCTGACCATGTTGTGGTGATGGATTACGGCGCAAAAATTGGTGATGGAACACCAGAAGAAGTAATGAGTAATCAAGATGTAATCGATGCGTACTTGGGTGTGAGCCATGAGTAACAAACAACACAAGTATGTAGTGTAGGAGGATCACTCGAGTGGAATTTATAACAGGTGTATTGGCTATTTTCACAACAGAGGGGATTTTCTCTCCGTTTGGGCTTGAAACTGTAATTGTTGGAATGCTTTCAGGTGTGATGTACTCACTGGTGGGCATTGGCTTTGTATTGATTTATAAGTCTTCAGGCGTGTTTAACTTTGCGCAAGGCACCATGTTGTTATTTGCCGCACTGACCTTTGTAAGTCTCACGGAAAGGCAAGTGAATGTTTACGTGGCATTTACGATTACGGCTGTAGTGATGGTGATCATGGGGATTATCATTGAACGTACAGTGATGAGGCCGTTAGCAAATCAATCATTATTGTCACTATTTATGGCGACGGTGGGGTTGAATTACTTCTTGGAAGGGTTGGCACAAGGGACGTGGGATTCGGCTGTGCATGGACTGGAGCTAGGTATACCAAGTGATCCATTACCGATTAGAGAAATGGCCCCTGACAACCCGTGGTTTGATTTAATTATTAGTAAGTCAGATGCTTTTGCAGCATCGGTTGCTTTTGCTTTAGTGCTGGGGCTTTATTTATTCTTCCAATATACCCGTACAGGATTGTCTTTACGCGCGGTGTCTGATGATCATTTAGCAGCACAAGCAGTGGGTATTCCGCTTTCTAAAATTTGGGCGATTGTGTGGGCGGTAACGGGCGTTATCACTTTCATCGTTGGACTGATTTGGGCGGAGCGTTTAAGTGTTTCGTTTACATTAACCGCTGCGGTATTAAAAGGATTGCCTGTAATTTTGATTGGTGGTCTAACCTCAATTCCTGGATGTATTGTTGGCGGACTTATTATTGGCGCGAGCGAAAAAATAGGTGAGTTGTATTTTGCCCCGGTGCTGGGTGGACAAGGTATTGAGCATTGGTGGGCATATTTAACTGCGTTAGTTTTCATTCTTATACGGCCTACCGGAATATTCGGTGAGCGAGAAATTGAACGTATATAAATACGCTTACTAATAAATAATTTAAAAAGAATTAAGTAGAGAAATTTAAAAATGTATTACCGAGAAACGGGCCAATTAGTTAAAAGTTATTCTGAAGATCGTCGCATGATGCCTGTGCGCGAAGATCGCTGGGTGATGTGGGCATTTTTAATATTCATGTTTACTATTGTGCCAGCATTTCTTGTTTGGATTGGTGAAGAGGATTACGTATTTAGCGCAATCTTAATTCCGATGATGGTGTTAGGGGTTGCATCACTAGGTTTAAATATTGCTACCGGATACACAGGGCAACTTTCATTAGGATCGGCCGGTTTTATGTGTTTTGGTGCGTTCACAGCCTTTAACTTGTTATTTCGACTGGAGTGGATGAATGTTTGGTTGGCGTTCTTGGGGTCAGGAATTATTGCGGGCTTAGTCGGGATTATATTTGGTCTGCCGAGTTTGCGGATTAAAGGGTTCTATCTTTTAGTTTCTACCTTATGCGCACAATTTTTTGCAGAGTGGTTTTTTAATGCCTACCCATGGTTCTTGAATAATAGTACTTCGGGTGTTGCAGCGCTGCCTCCTTTTCATTATCGCTTCTTGCCGTTCCAGCAAGAAATTTTTGATTTTTTTGGAATTACTAGAGACTACAACGACTACATTTTCCGCTACTTTATCGCCTTGATCGTTACCGTATTATTAACCCTTGCCGCAAAAAACATGGTGCGTAGTTCTACCGGACGTAATTGGATGGCGGTACGTGATATGGATATTGCTGCAAGTGTAATTGGTATATCAGTAGGTAAAACAAAACTCAATGCTTTCTTTGTAAGTTGTTTTTATAGTGGAGTTGCTGGAGCCATGTATTGCTACTGTTACATTGGTAACCTAGATTTTATGATCTTTAACTTAAGAAGATCATTCTTGATTATGTTTATGGTAATACTAGGCGGCTTAGGCTCAATCTTAGGTTCGTTCTTGGGTGCTATATTTGTATATTTCTGGCCGATCTTTATCACTATTATTGGAGATAAAGTTTTCCAAGGTGCTTTTGATACTGCATTTGTAGAGAATAACTCTAAAATTATTGTAGGTACGATTATTGTATTGTTGCTGATTTATCAACCTATGGGGTTTGCGGGTTTGTGGAATTCTGCAAAACACCGTTTACGAATTTGGCCGTTTAAACAATAGGAATTATAAAAAGTTTTTTGTAACTGTTTAATTAAGAACAGTTACGGAAAAGAAAATAGCTTGCGCAAGCTATTTTTAAATAAGTAAAACTCTTTGGAGGAGTACACATGAAGATAAGACTATTAACGTTAATGGTAGCATTAGGATCGATGCTAAGCGTTAGCACAGCAGTGTTAGCGGAAGACACCATGTACGTACCGATTCCAAGCTACCGTGTAGGACCATATGCGGCAGGTGGAACAGGGTACTTTGGTGGGATCTTAGACTACTACAATTTATTAAATGAGCGAGACGGCGGTGTAAACGGCGTAAAGCTTATTTGGTCAGAGTGCGAAACTGAATATTCAGTAGAGCGCGGAGTAGAGTGCTACAAGCGATTGAAAGATCGTGAAGGTGGTGCGGTATTCTTTGACCCACTATCAGTAGGTATATCTACTGCATTGATTGAAACCGGTCGTAAAGACAAGATGCCAATCATCGCGGTAAACCACGGTAAGACAGCCGGCCAACGCGGCGACATCTTCCCGTACTACTTTATGCCAGGTATCAACACCTATGACGAGCACTCCATTATGGTGCACTTCATTGGTGACGTACTAGAAGGCGGACGTGACAACCTTAAAGGCAAGAAGATTGCCATGTTGTACCACGGCTCTCCATACGGTCGTGAAGCGATCGACTTCATGGACAGCATGTGTGAGAAGCACGGTTGCACCCACCACCCTCTAGAAGTACCTCATCCAGGTAACGAGCAACAATCACAATGGTTGAACATTCGTAAATTAAAGCCTGACTATGTATTGCTAAGAGGCTGGGGTGTTATGAACCCAGTTGCGATGCAAACTGCGGTACGTACCGGTTACCCAGTAAGCCGATTAATCGGCAACATCTGGTCTAACTCTGACGAAGACGTAATCCCAGCGGGTAAAGCAGCGGATGGCTACCAAGCTATTACCACTCACCCAGCGGGTACCGACTTTGATGTGGTACAACAAATCATCAAGACCGTATACGGCGGCGGAAACGGCGACTTACAAGACAAGTCACGTTTAGGCTCAGTATATTGGAACCTTGGCGTACTAGCGGGTGTAGTACACACAGAAGCGCTACGTATTGCCCAAGCACGTTTTGGCAACCGCGCGTTGACTTCATCTGAAGCACGTTGGGGCTTTGAGAACCTACAATTGGGTGCGGATCGCATCGAAGAGTTAGGCGCTACGGGTCTTGTACCAGAACTTGCTTTATCTTGTCTTGACCACGTAGGCGGACATCTTGCTAAATTCCAGCAATGGGATTCAGGTGCACGTCAGTGGAACATCGTATCGGATTGGATTGAGGGCGACGTACCTCTATCACAAGCGATCATTGATGCGGGTGCAGAGCAATATGCAACCGACAACAAGATTGCGGCTCGTCCGTGTTCTGCAGACAGTAATGATGATGATTTTGACCTTTAATTAGGGATCTTTAAGTAATTAATTTACTTATTAGATTAAGTCATTAACTTCTTCTCAACCGGTCATCATATTGTTGGCCGGTTGGTTGAAGAAGCTAAAAAGGAAATATGAAGTCGTAAGTTTAGGTATTTGAGGAAGTTGTGATTTATTAGATAGTCTGAGATTCCATTAAGGCTAATAAATCAGAGTTTTCTTTCGCAAGATTCAGGCCCAAAGATTTGGGATTTTAGTATTTTAGGAAAATAGTTATGAGCGAAACACCATTACTTTCAATTAATAATATTGAAGCACTATACGGAGGCGTTATTCTCGCTTTACGTGGTGTGACTCTTACCGTAAACAAAGGTGATGTCGTATCTTTGTTAGGTGCTAACGGTGCGGGTAAAACTACAACCTTAAAAGCCTGTTCACGTTTGCTTGAAGCAGAGCGTGGTGAAGTAACTAAAGGAAGTATCGAACTTAATGGTGAAGATATTTCGCAGTACAACCCATATGAAATGGTTAAACAAGGGGTTGTTCAAGTATTAGAAGGCCGACATATATTTTCTCACTTAAGTGTTGAAGAAAATTTAATGACAGGTTCATTTATTCAGAACATGAGTAAAGCTGAAGTAAAAACTAACCTTGAACATGTGTATGAATTATTCCCACGAATTAAAGATCGACGCAAAAATCCTGGAGGATTATGTTCAGGTGGCGAGCAACAGATGATTGCTGTAGGCCGTGCGTTAATGTCTAAGCCAAGTCTCATTCTTTTAGATGAGCCATCAATGGGCCTAGCACCACAGTTCATCGAACAAATATTTGAAATTGTTAAACGACTTAATGAAGAAGAAGGCGTAAGCTTTTTAGTGTCAGAACAAAATGCAATGGTTGCATTACGTTATGCTTCAGTTGGCTACATGATTGAAAATGGTCGCGTTGTTAAAAAAGGTTTAGCAAAAGACTTGCTTGAATCATCCGATGTTGCAGAGATGTACATGGGTGGCGGTAAGGATAAGGTTTCGTTTGATGGGGTTAAGTACTACCACCGTCGTAAACCTTGCTTCGTTTAGAGCAGGAACGTATCTAAATCACTGAATACTTCGTTGCAGGTATCCTTTCAGTACTCATTTACTTATAAGTAAACTCGTTCCTTAAAAATAACTGCGGCTCAATTTATGTACAGGATGTACTGTATGCCGATTTTGCAGGAGCAAAAATCGGTCAGCGCATTAGCTCCATTCTTTGGTCACTACGCATAGATGCAGACATTTACTTACCAAGTTTTTTTCGTTTATCTGAAAAATTTACCCCACAAAATGGACAAAAATTTATTAGTAAAGTGTCTGAATGAAGCGGTATCCTCACTTCACGTGCCAAGCCATCTTCCACTTCCGATTCTGTTGCATACCAAGTAGTTTCAATAATCCATGACCATTGTTCTTTGTTGATTTTCCCATATCGAATTTCGACATCTTTATACTTGTTTTGACTACACTGATGTATTTCTTCCTTTTTAGCCATAGTGTTTCTAAACTCAAATATAAGTATTTAATTATGTACGCTTTGGGTCGAAAGCAGATTTTCTAAGCAGCTTTCTCAAGTCGTTTTACCCACACTTCTAATCCTGCTGCATTCAGGTCTAGGTCTGAATCAAATAATTTGGTGAATTCAATCACTTCGCTTTCTGAGTAACGCTCTCGCAGTTTAGTTTGTAGGTGTTCGGTTATTTTTTCTTTAATGGTTTGTTCTCGACTTTCACTAGAAATCTCAGAGTTCATGCAACCTTTTGCGATATTTGCATATTCGTCGATACCTTCTCGTAGCTGCTTGCCTAATTGGTCAATTTCAGTGACGCGTCCAAAGTGTGTCAGGTACATGTTTTTAGGTTGATGATCTAACATTCGGGTGAGGGTGTTTTGCCAGGCGTCTGGTTCAAACTGCACAGGGGTTGTGGTGGGCAGTATGAAGGCACCATGTTCGTTATCTAACTCTTTATATGAAAGGCCGAAGGTGTCGCCAGTGAAAAAGCTTTCGCTGGTTAGGTCGTACACGCAAAAGTGGTGTCTTGCATGACCGGGTGCATCTAAAAACTTTAGAATGCGGCTAGCTAATTGTATTTCATCTTCATCTTTTGCAACGATGACACGTGGTTCATCGATGGGAATAATCTCACCGTAGTACTGTTTAAATTTTTCTTCGCCATATACTGCGGCCGTGCCTGCGGCTAATCTTTCGGGATCAATCATATGTTGAGCGCCACGAGGATGGATGACTAATTTTGCATTGGGCAGTTTGCTCATGAGTAAACCTGCACCCCCGGCATGATCTAAATGCACGTGTGTTGGAATTACATAATCAACATCTTCAACGCTTAAGTTTTTTAATTTGAGTGTTGCGAGCAGATAAGGAACGCTATGACCTGTGCCAGTATCTATAAAAGCTGCACGACCATTTTCAACCATTAAGTAACAACATGCGTGACCAGGTTGCATATACATAGCATCGATACAAGTTATGCCTGCATCATATTCAATAAGAATTGGCTCCATGAATGTATATCGCTAACTTAATAAATTATCAGCGCTAACAATGATGCCGTCTTCGTCTGCATAGAGATAATGCCCAGGAATAAAATCTACATCCGCAAAATGAACCGTTAAGTCTTGTTCGCCAATGCCTTTTTTATCGGTTTTCATGGGCAGTGTACCCAGCGCTTTGCAGCCAATTTTGATGGTCGCAATTACACCTGAGTCACGTATGCATCCGTTTACAACGATGCCCGACCAATTGTTATCTGCACCGGCTTGAGCGAGTAAATCTCCTACCAACGCTCTACGAATAGAACCGCCGCCATCTACAACTAAAACACGACCTTCGCCAGGCGTTTTAAGCGCTTCACGTACTAATGAATTATCTTCAAAGCATTTGATGGTAATAATTTTCCCACTAAACGAAATGTTGCCTCCAAAATCCGCAAATAGTGGTTCTGCTACAGATATTTTGCCTTCATGGTCATCGCATAGATCAGCGGTTTTAAATGTCATCGATTTGTTTCCTGTGTTGCTATTACTTTGCTAAATACATTTTCGCAGTAGAGATCAGTCAAAATATATCCCAAGGTAGATACCAAGATAGAGATTTAAGCATGCTCAATTAACTTTCTTATTTACCTATTCACGACTTGCATGACCGATATCCCAATATTTATAGTAACTCTAAATTAGTATCTGTTAATATACACGGCCCATAATTACTTGGGCACGATTCATGGGTCTGGAAGTATATATATTCAATCAGGGGTTATTAAGGAGTAGATAGTGAGCAAGAGTAGAGCAGAGCAAGTTAAAGAATTAGAAAATGACTGGGCAACTAATCCACGTTGGAAAAATGTTAAACGTGATTACAGTGCTGAAGACGTTGTACGTCTACGCGGTAGTGTACAGCCTGAGTGTACCCTTGCACGAAGAGGTGCTGAAAACCTTTGGGAAAAAGTGAATGGTAGTTCTAAAAAAGGTTATGTGAATGCTTTTGGCGCGATTACTGCTGGCCAAGCAATGCAACAAGCAAAAGCAGGTTTAGAAGCCGTTTATCTTTCAGGTTGGCAGGTAGCTGCTGATGGTAACTCTTCTGAAACCATGTACCCGGATCAATCTCTTTATGCTTACGATTCTGTTCCAACCATGGTGCGCCGTATTAACAACACGTTCCAACGTGCTGATCAAATTCAATGGAAAAATATTGCTGACGGCAAAATGTCTGAAGAAGATGCGATTGATTATTTCTTACCTATCGTTGCAGATGCGGAAGCCGGTTTTGGTGGTGTATTAAACGCATACGAATTAATGAAGAATATGATTACTAACGGTGCTGCCGGTGCTCACTTTGAAGATCAGCTTGCTGCGGTTAAGAAGTGTGGCCACATGGGTGGTAAAGTGCTTGTGCCAACGAAAGAAGCTTGTCAAAAATTAGGCGCTGCGCGTTTAGCTGCAGACGTAATGGGTGTGCCAACGATTGTTTTAGCGCGTACAGATGCTGAAGCGGCTAACTTATTAACCAGTGATTTTGATGACAATGATAAGCCTTTCCTTACAGGCGAGCGTACACCAGAAGGTTTTTATCGAGTTAAGAATGGTTTAGAACAAGCAATTAGCCGTGGTGTAGCATATGCACCTTATGCTGACTTGGTTTGGTGTGAAACGGGAAAACCGGATATTGGCTTTGCGCGCGAGTTTGCACAAGCAGTGCAAGCTGCAGTTCCTGGTCAATTGATGTCTTATAACTGTTCACCTTCATTCAACTGGAAGAAGAATCTAAATGATTCTCAAATCGCCAGTTTCCAGGAAGACCTATCTGAGATAGGTTATAAATTCCAGTTCATTACTTTGGCTGGTATCCACTTAAACTGGTACCGTACTTTTGACTTCGCACATAACTACGCACAAGGCGAAGGCATGAAGCACTACTGTGAAATGGTTCAAGAGCCTGAATTTGAAGGTCGTGATCGTGGCTACACGTTTGTATCTCACCAGCAGGAAGTGGGGGCAGGTTACTTTGATGATGTTACTACTGTAATTCAAGGTGGTGCTTCTTCTGTAACAGCATTAACCGGTTCTACGGAAGAAGAGCAGTTCAGCGATAAATAAGTAACATAAGTTTATTGAAACCCGGTATGTTCTTCACATATCGGGTTTTTTTATGCCCGTTTCATAGTTAGTTGATGAAAGATTGAGCAGATAAAGCCTGTCTTTAATTATTATGAACTATAATAAAGTCCAGAAAGTAAAATTAGAATATTAAATAAAAAATAACTCGGTGATTAAGCATCTACCTTGTTTTGAAATGTAGAGGATAGTAAATGGCGAATCAGCCTTATCAACATGTTCAACTTCCCGCGGATGGGGAAGCTATTCAGTTTAACAAAGATGGATCACTGAAAGTCCCAGACAATCCAATTATTCCATTTATCGAAGGTGATGGAATTGGAATCGATGTCACTCCGGTGATGCGGAGAGTGGTGACTGCAGCGGTGGATCAAGCCTATGATGGCAAACGTAAAATTCGTTGGATGGAAATCTATGCGGGTGAAAAAGCATCACGTCTTTATGGTGCAGTGAATTTCTTGCCAGAAGAAACGCTTGATGTAATGCGTAACTACGTTGTTTCTATTAAAGGACCATTAGCGACTCCTATTGGAGAAGGAATTCGTTCTTTAAATGTATCAATTCGACAAGTTTTAGATTTGTATGCATGTATACGACCCATTCGTTACTTTGCGGGCACTCCAACACCTCTACAGAATTCGACAACTACAGATATGGTTATTTTTCGTGAGAATACTGAAGATATCTATGCTGGAATCGAATGGGAAGCACATAGCGATGATGTGAAAAAGGTTATTGATTTTCTGATGAATGAAATGAACGTAACTAAAATTCGCTTTCCAGATTCCTCTGGAATTGGTGTTAAACCAGTTTCTAAAGAGGGCTCAGAACGCTTAATTCGCAAAGCCATTCAATATGCAATCGATAATGATCGGCAAAATGTTTCCTTAGTGCATAAAGGTAACATAATGAAATTTACAGAAGGCGCATTCCGTAATTGGGGATTTGATTTAGCTGTTCGTGAATTTAGTGCCGAAGTTATAGGGGATGGGCCATGGTGCAAGATTAAAAATCCTCTTAACGGTAATGAAATTATTGTTAAGGATGTGATTGCAGATAACTTCCTGCAGCAAATATTATTAAACCCTCAAGACTACGATGTGATTGCTACGTTAAATTTAAATGGTGATTACATTTCAGATGCGCTGGCAGCGCAAGTAGGTGGTATAGGAATTGCTCCTGGTGGCAACATTTCAGATAGCGTCGCGGTGTTCGAAGCTACACATGGTACGGCACCTGGATTTGCAGGAAAAAATCGTGTTAACCCAGGCTCAATTATTTTATCGGCAGAAATGATGTTGCGTTATATCGGTTGGGATGAGGCTGCAGATCTGATTATCAAAGGTGTGGAAGGTGCAATTGCAGCGCGAACGGTAACCTATGACTTAGCGCGTGCACGTGCAGGGTTCGGTGCTAACATGCGTCGCCCAGGTACCTCTAGAGAAGTCCAAGAAGACTTAGAACGATTAATGCCGGGTGCGACACTCGTGAGTACTACCGGTTTTGGAGAGGAAATTATCAAAAATATGGAGCTTGATATGTAAAATATTCATTGTGTTCGTTACAGCTTGAGTAAATAATGCATATCAATCATAGGCTTAAGAAGTATCTGTAAAAATAACATTATTTATATTTTCAATATTTATATTATTTTAATTGTATAGTTATTGAATTATTCTATATTTTAATTTACCCACTGCTTAGCAATTCAACTAAGGCTTTATAATGAGAATTGCACTGCTCGAAGATGATCAAGATCAAGCTAAACTTCTAGAAGTTTGGCTATACGACGCCGGTCATCAACCATATGTTTATCATGCAGGCGCCCAGATGGTAGGTGCGCTTAATAAAGAAAGTTTTGATGTCATTATGCTTGATTGGGAAGTGCCCGATATGAGCGGCTTTGAAGTCTTGCAATGGGTACGTGAGAATCTGGATTGGAGCTGCCCAGTGCTTTTTATTACTCAGCGTGATCAAGAAGAAGATGTAGTTAAAGCGCTAGAAGCGGGTGCCGATGATTATATGTCTAAACCCATTAATCGAGCAGAGATGTTAGCGCGTATTAATTCGGTTCATAGAAGAAATAACCCTCCTGACGAAAATGAAACGGTTCTTGAGATTTCTCCATATGTAATTGATTTAAAAAAGCGCAACATCACTTGTAAAGGTATAGAGGTGGAATTAACCCAGAAAGAATATGAACTTGGTTTGTTCATATTACGAAATGTTGGCAAAGTATTATCGCGAGGTTACTTGCTGGAAAGAGTCTGGGGTAAGAATCCGGATATTAATACGCGCACAGTCGATACGCATGTTAGTCGTTTAAGGCGTAAGTTAGCATTTAATAAAGAAAATGGATGGAAGTTAACGTCTGTTTATCAGCATGGGTATCGTCTTGAGCCTGATGTGGACTAACTTTGTCTGCACTAAAATTATATCTAATTATTTAGATTTTTCTGTTTCAAGCATCTGTGAATAGCTTGGTGTAGGAAAGCAATAGCCAGCCATATCTATTTCTATGACCGTTATCAATAAAAAAGTTTGCATGATTGGAGATTTTTCTGTTGGTAAGACTAGTTTAACTTCAAGGTTTGTAAAAAATATTTTCTCCGATAAATATATTAGTACTGTTGGAGTAAAGGTGGATGCTAAAGAAATTGAAATGGATAGCCACACTACTTTAAAACTAATGGTATGGGACGTTGCAGGGAAAGATGTTTTTACTGCACTTGATGATAATTATTTAAAAGGCTCATCAGGATATTTGCTGATAGCGGATGGCACACGTCCGAATACCATCGAAACAGCCTTTAAACTACAAGAGCATATACATAATGTATTAGGTGAAATCCCTTTTTGTATGCTGATCAATAAAAAAGATTTGCTGAGTGAATGGCAGTGTACTTCACAAGAGCTGAATGATGTTGAATCCAGAGGATGGGACTATTATGAAACTAGCGCCCAGTCGGGTGAAAATGTAGACACTGCTTTTTTAGAATTGGGGCGTAAATTAATCTAATGAACCAGCATGTCCAAAAGATTGCTGAGAATTTATATACCTTAACCGCACGCAAGCTGAAGCCACTTATTGTAGTAGTGGATGATGAAAATAATTATATTTCCCATTATGGCGAATTGGCGGATTATCAGCTCCCACCATTCGAAGCAGGCCAAAGTTGTATTGAAGCGCTTCCATTTCTAGTTGGCCTGGAGCAAGAACCTTACGTTTCATTGCCAATTGTAAATTTTAATGAATCAAACGTTAGTAGTGTAAACGTTATCAGGATCAGTATTCATCGTTATGTGGTATTGCTTGAGGCGGGTGAAGAACATCAACGTCAGCAGCAAGCTACTCAAGACTCGAATGAAGCGAAACTTTTATATCAAAAGTTACAAAAACTGACGCAACAATTAGAAGTTGCAAATAATGCTAAGTCTCGTTTCATTTCCAGGATGTCACACGAGTTTCGTACTCCTATATCTTCAATTTTGGGCTATTCAGATTTATTGGCGAGTAACTATTCATCTGATGATAACGAGCTTCAGTATGCAAGAGCTATTGAAAGCAACACACAGTATTTATTATCACTTATCGATAATGTTCTAGAGCATGCCCAACTTGAAGCCGACAAGCTGCTTATTAATATCGCGCCTTTTCCGCTCAATGAGCTGATCGACACTCTCGAGCATATGTTTAGAGCTCATACGGAAAACTCAAATATCAGCTTTAATGTACAAGCTAGTAAGACACTGCCTAAGGCCATATATTCAGATTATATTCGATTGCAGCAAATACTTATTAATCTTATTGGCAATGCATTTAAGTTTACCGATGAGGGTTCGGTGACGGTTAATTTTAATTGGGAAGATGGTGAATTAATCATTAGGGTTAGCGATACAGGTCCGGGGATTCCTGTCGAGCATCAAGCGAATATTTTCCATGCCTATAACCGTTACGATGCAAATAATAAAAAAGGCGCAGGTTTAGGTTTAGCCATCAGTGCGCAAATTGCAGAAAAACTAAATGGCAGGCTTGAATTAGAATCCAAGTTTAGAGAGGGTTGTTTATTTATACTACGTGTTGAGGCACGGCCGGCAGATTTATCCTCTATAAAAAGTGCATTACTAAATAATAGTGCTAAAAATGTATTGATTGTAGAGGACGATATGGATCTAGTAGAACTGTTGAAAATATATTTGGATGAATTTGGTTATTCAACCATTACTGCTACAGATGGTAAGGATGCCTTGCATCGCTGTGAAAATGAAGCCATAGATTTAGTTTTGTTAGATATGCAATTACCTAAACTTAGTGGTGTTGATGTGGTTACAAAATTACGAGAAAAAAATTTCAATACACCCATTATTGCGATGACTGCTTCATTGAATAATGATGATAAAACGCAGGCTATGCGAGCTGGGTGCAATGAGTTTTTATCAAAACCAATTCAACTATCTCCTTTAATGAATGCAATCAATAATATTTTCGAAAATCATGTCTGAGCTATCTGCTGAGGCCCAGCAAAAAGTATCCGAGTTAAAAAAGATCTATATTGATAGTTTTCCAGATAAGTTAGAGCAGCTTAATCGCTATTGGGAAAATCTTCAGACCGGTAAATTTGAAGAGAGTGGTTTAGTAGAATTGCGTATAGTTTGTCACAAAATTGCGGGATCATCGGGTTCGCATAAAATGCTAGAAATTTCGCAGGCAGCTCAAGCTCTTGAGCAGATTTGTTCTAGTGATAATTGGAGTCTGGCTGATCCTTTGAGTAGGGAAGTTGAGTTGAAAGCTTGCTACGAAACATTGATTGGATTGATGCAAAATTGCACATAGCGAGGTTCCAAGCGAGCTTAAATCTGCATCAAAAAAGAGTATTCCGGACAAAATTATTTGACTAAATTTTGCTTATAATTGATAAATACATGATTTCTATGAGTTAATATCTTGTTATTTCATTATTTGAAAATATTAACTATATTGACACATTCGTTTACAATAGCGTTTATAAAGTAAGGATATATAAGTGCTATATTTTCCAAATTCAAATAATGATTAAAACAAACCCATTGGGAGATACACACATGAAACGTATTAGTTTGCTACTTGCAGCATTTATCACTGCAATGATCTTAGCAGCTTGTCAAACCAGTCAGACCACTGCTACTGCAGAAGCGGAAGCGCCTGCAGCTGAAATGACTGAAGAAGAAAAGATTGCTGCTGAAATGGCAGCTGAGCGCGAAGCAAATATGGCTGAGTACGAAAGGCAGAAGAAAATGGCTATGGAAGGCGGGGAAAGTCAGCCGGCTGCAGCTCCAGCCATGTCATCTGCGTCAGGTGATCTTTATCCACCTAATGCCCGTCCTGGTGAATGTTATGCGCGTATGTTAATACCTGGCGAGAGACGCACAATCACTGAAAAAGTGGTTAAGAAAGAAGCCTCTGAAAGAGTTGAGATTATCCCGGCTACTTATAAGACGGTAACCAAGCGCGTTTTAGTTAAGCCAGAAACTTCAAAACTTGTTTCTGTTCCTGCTAAATATGGAACAAAGACTGAAAGAATCCAAGTTTCTGAAGCTACTACAGTGTGGAAGAAAGGCGCAGGTACTATGGCTGCAGGCGCAGGTTCAGGAGCTGCCGGTGGTTCAAGTGCTGCAGCGATCGTTGATCGTTTCGGTAATCAAAAGATAATTGGTTCGCGTGTAACTGATACGGGTGAGCTAATGTGCTTGGTTGAAGTGCCAGCGCAATACAAAACGGTTACAAAAACGGTTCTAGTTAGCCCAGCGGCTACTAAAACCATTACTTCTCCAGCAGAGTATAAAACGGTTCAGGTAACTGAATTAGTTACTGCATCTCAAGAAAAACGTGTAGCCATTCCTGAAGAATATGGAACCGTTACCCGTACCGAGCAGGTTCGTAGTGAGCAATTAACATGGGTGCCTGTGTTATGCCAAGTAAATATGACGACTGGCAACGTAACTACATTACAAAGTGCTCTTAAGAGAAATGGTTGTTATCAATGTGAAGTTGATGGAATTATGGGTCCATGCACTTTCCGTGGCACGCAATGCTACGCGAAGAAGAAAGGTCTTCCATACGGAACTAACTTCGTTACTGTAGAAACTATTCGAGCTCTTGGTCTTAAGTTTTAAGTTACAGCTACAAAATTAGATTAGCGATAATCTGATATTTCTAAGTAAAAACGCCACGCTTTTGCGTGGCGTTTTTCGTTTCTAGGATAAAATCTATAGTCATAGGCCGTATTAATTTGATTCCACCTGGTCTGCCTAATCAAGCACTTAGTATTGAATTTGATTCAATAACGCTTAAATTGCGATTACTATAGGTAGTTTGTGCTGTGTCATACAGCAAAAATTTTAATGTGTCACGATATTCTAAATTCTTAATGCTCCAATCCGTATATGAAAATTAAAATAATTTCTGATATCCATCTTGAATTTGGAAGCTTTGACTTTCCAGATCAAGAATGTGATGTGCTGATTGCTGCAGGTGACATTGGGGTAGGGCTCGAGGGGCTTGAATGGTTGCAGACACTTGATATGCCTGTGATCTATGTGGCCGGTAATCACGAATATTGGGGTTATGATATAAATGAACTGCAGGACGAGCTAATAGGGATGAGTAAGGGTAGTAATGTTCGCTACTTGGAGAAGAAGAGTGTAGTCATAGATGGGGTTCGTTTTCTAGGTTGTACGATGTGGACTGACTTCAATGAATGTGATGACAAAGAAATGATGACTGATCTGCAAAATATCATGAATGATTTTCGCTATGTATCACTTGATAATTCTACAATAACACCTGAGAAGTTGATTAAGATTAATCACGATTGTAAGAAGTGGTTGGATCGTGAGCTAGCTAAAAAATATGATGGACCTACCATTGTGGTTACCCATCATGCGCCTACTAAAAAAAGTTGGGCGGGTGATCCAGATGATTATTTAAAGTTTGCCTATTGTAACCAGTTAGAGCCGACGCTGAAAGAAAACCAAATCGAATTATGGGCGCATGGGCATATACATCATGCTAGTGATTATACGAAGTACGGTGTACGCGTAATATGTAATCCTCGTGGCTATAAAGGCTATCAAACCGTAGATAACTTTGATGCCCAAAAATCAATTAAAATATAAAGTTTAAATTTTAATTTGTTCGTGTAATTATAGATTTATGGCTGCAAAAAATATATTCAAAATAAGCTTTTATAATCAAGGTAATGTTTATGAAGTCTATGCCAGCAAAGTCTATCAATCCGATTTGCATGGGTTTATTACTATTGAAGAGTTGAAATTCGACGAGCGCACCAGTGTAGTAGTTGATCCTGGTGAAGAAAAACTCAAAACTGAGTTTGATCAAGTAAAGCGATTTTTCGTGCCTATGCATGCAATTATTCGTATTGATGAAGTGGAAAAGCAGGGTGTTGCAAAAATATCTGAAGTAGGTGAGAACATTGCACAATTTCCATCCCATATTTATAACGCAAGTACCGATAAAGATAAGCAGTCTTAGTCTTTTAGTATTACTAGAGGCGGTGCCGAATAATTCACTATTCTGGTAGTATTTATCCACTCAAATGTGGAGAGATGACAGAGTGGTCGAATGTGCTCGCTTGGAAAGCGTGTGTGTCCTAATACGGCACCGAGGGTTCGAATCCCTCTCTCTCCGCCAACCAGTCTTGACTCTTGTAAGAGATACTTAAATTAGAATATAACTGCCTATTTCTGCAGGTTTTGCGGATATTGTTAGTTGCAAAGGGGCACCGGGAAACCTAATGGTTATCAGAAAATACCCAAAGTACTCTTTTGTGAAAAACACGGTTCCCCTTGATGTTAATTATAGTTTAGATTAAAAGTACTCAAATGTTCATCAAGACATGCAAACAGTCTTGTGTGCTGTTGCTACCTATCTGGCCAATAATTAATCTACCTCCGTTTTGCTTAGGTGAGTATATCTGTAATGCTAATGATGAGGACGCATGTGGAATCTAAGAGGTATGTTTATAATGTTCAAAGGAATAAATTAGCGTATTTTGTTTGCAATTAACTAATTTAAGAGGTTGTGATGGGAAAGCTATTCGAGAAAGAATTAGAGCAATTTGATGCAACTTATAAGTGGGCATTAAGCATAGATGTATCGGTAATATCTGACCTGATAAAGAGTACCTGGAGCTTTCCATTGCTCTCTGTCGGATCGGGAGGTTCTTTTTCTGTTGCAGAATTCCATGCGCTTTTACACAAAATATTTTATTCATCGATTGTGAAAGCTGTAACTCCTGTTGAATTGATCTCTGCTCTTCCACGCAATGCAGAAGCTTCAGTTTGGTTTATGTCAGCTAGCGGAAATAACGTAGATATTTATCGAGCCTATAAACATACAATCCTACGTGAAATGAATACTGTTAGTGCGATAGTAGGTCGGAAAGGAAGTAAGCTTAATAAGCTGTCAAAAAAGCATGAGTATACAAATTGTTTTGAGTACTTTCTTCCATCTGGTAAGGATGGATTTCTTGCTACTAATTCACTTCTTGCCTTCACTACCCTTTTATATAGGGCTTATAGTGATTCTAGTGATGAGATAAGAGAATTGCCAAAAACCACTGGGGAGTTAATCAATAAATGCATATTCAATTACAGTGAACTCGAGCATATCAAGAAAACCATAGAACCGCTTTGGGATAAACAATCTCTCCATGTTCTATATAGTCTCAATTTAAAACCTGCGGCATTGGACATTGAGTCAAAGTTTACAGAGTCAGGACTAATATCAACGCATCTAGCGGATATAAGAAATTTTGCTCACGGTAGACATCATTGGTTTGCTAAGCATCAAAATGATAGTGGCATAATTGCTTTATCAACTAAAAATGACTATGAAATTGTAGAGAAAACTCTTGGATTGCTACCAAATACAGTACCTAAAGTTCATGTCTCATTTAATTCGCTGGGCGGTATTGAAGCAATTGCAGGGATCATTTTATCTATGTATTTGACGAAATGGCTAGGCAAAGTAAAAGGGATTGATCCGGGTCGCCCAGGTGTTCCGCCTTTTGGTTCAAAAATTTATAGATTATCCGCTAACCCAGGATTTGTAACTTCCATAAACAAAAAAAAAGCAGCAATAGAAAGAAAAAGAAAATTGTCCCCTTTGAGTTACGACACTATAAGTGAAAAACAATGGGACAAAGCTTATGGTGTTTTCATCAAAACACTTTCAGAAGCAAGTATTGGTGGGATTGTATTAGATTATGATGGCACTGTTGTGGATAGTAATAAACGTTGGGACCCGCCTAGTAATAGCATGGCCGTTGAGCTTATAAGATTACTAGAAGAAGGTGTGATTGTCGGATTTGCAACAGGTAGAGGAAAATCTATAAGAAGAGACTTACAACAGGTTATTCCTAAAAAGTTTTGGAGCAAAATTTTAATTGGATATTACAATGGTTCAGAATTGAAAAATCTGTCTAATAATAATTATTTGAATACTGCTTCTGACCCTGTGATGGAGCTGGAATCATTATTTAAGAAATTAAAAGATAATATTTTCTTGTCTGAACTTGCAAGTTTTGATCAAAAAAAATATCAACTAACAGTGAAAAGAAAAGATGACAAACCTCTTTCAGAAACATTTCTTTGGGATTTAGTCCAAGATGAATTATATCAATGTGAAGAGCACAAAGGAGAGGTTCTTCGTTCTAGTCATTCAATAGATATCATTGCAAGGGATATATCAAAATTATCCGTAGTAGAAGAAATTAAAAAAGAAATAGATGAACATTCTGAAATATTGAGTATCGGAGACAGAGGAAGGTGGCCTGGAAATGATGCTAGATTACTTAAAGAAAACTTTTCTTTAAGCGTTGATGAGGTCTCATACTCTCCAGTAACTTGCTGGAATCTGTGTCCTGCTGGGATACGTGGTGCCCAAGGCACACTTTATTATCTTAGTCGTTTGAAAAGAAAGAATGGAAGCCTGAGGTTTTTCCCTTAAAGGAAAAAATATGAATAGAGAACTAGGTCTTCAAATACTAGCTCAAATAATGGCGTGGTCTGATGAGCAGGCTCAAGAAGAGTTCCGTTGGCTCTCCTTTATGTCCGCTTATAAGTATGACGGATATAGAGGGTATCTTGCTGGCGCAAGATTTATTGAAAGCCTTGCTACATGGCTCCAGCAATTTCCACTTAAGGATAGAGGGGTAGCCTATACATATATAAAAGAGAATTTAATTTATATTGGTCAGGCTGAAATGCAGCGGCTTGTCCAGAAGTTTTTTCCAGAAATAGTACAAAAAAATCTCCAGAAAACAGTTGCTGAGAAATTGGATATTCCGGATTACATGGTTTGGTCTACTATAAAGAATCTAGAATATTTCAAATCTGAAATTCGAAAAACATTATTTATGGGATTAAGTGATGGTGCGCGATTAGATTCATTTAGAAGAGTTAATGTAGGAATTATATCAAATGAGCAAGTTGCGATAACAACTGAAATCAGTAATTTCAAGTGGGAAAATTTACTTAGTGAGTTGAAAAACGATCCTCAAATTAAAGATGGAAGTTTAAAATTTGCAAGAGTTTACCTAGTTGATGACTTTGCAGCCTCAGGCACAACTTTGATAAGAGAAGATTCTGCTGGTTCAAGTAACTTTGTCGGGAAACTAAAGAAGTTTGCGGATGCTCTAGTGCAAGCAACTAAGGACTTAGGAGGAAGCAGTCCTTTTGTAGATAAGTTTCAAATAAGGGTGCATCACTACATTGGCACTCATCAAGCACAAGAAAACATTGAGAAACGATATTCTCAAGCTAAGAAAGAGCTGGAAGAAATGGGGATATTTGACGTTCAATTTTCATTTGGCATGCTTCTTCCTTCAGAGATAAAGTTGACTACTTCATCAGATGAGCCTTTCGCCAGTTTATGTGAGCGATATTACGACCATTCCATCTACGATAAGCACTTTAAAAAAAGTGGATGCTCTGATGGCAAATTCGGATATGCTGGATGTGGTTTGCCAGTAATATTGGATCATAATGCGCCTAATAACTCGCTTTCATTGTTATGGGCGGAGACTAAAGGCAATGAAAAGGTTCATTCTATGAGACCTTTATTTAGAAGAAGACAACGTCACATGGAGTTTTCTGGATAAAATCATGGCTAACCCATTTGAAAAAAGAACTACTGAATATATGCGTGATGATGCGGCATTTTTGTCTGTTGTTGCACCAGAGCCTTTACATACATTTTTTGAAAAACATTCCAAAGAAGGAACACTTTATGATCGTCTCAGTATGATCATAGGGACTCCAGGAAGCGGTAAAACAACAATTTCAAGCTTATTACAGTATAAAACTGTACAGACTCTCTTAGATAACCCAAATTTATCTGAATATAAGCCGTTAGTAAACGCTCTAAAAAAATGTGGAATTATAGAGGTTTCAGGAAACACGCTTGCTATCAAATTTCTTGGCTGCAGAATTCCTATGGAATCTGAATATAGAGATTTTTGGGAATTGCCTTATAGCCTAGACGTGAAGATGGGATTACTAAAATCTTTTTTGCAAGCACGTGCGATGCTTTCATGGTTAAGAGGTTTAGAAGACGCCTCTCATGTCAAGCTCTCAATGATAAATCTTCAATACCGTGAGGGTGCCGAAGCGGCCGAGACTAGTATAGGGGGCTGTAATGGAGCAAGCCTTTTTGAAAGAGCTAAAGAAATTGAGCGATCTATATACGAAATAGGAACCGCTTTAGTACCACCTTTAGAGGAGGATCTTGGAAAAATAGCTACTGGTTCATATCATCCTTTTGATGCTATCAAGTATTTTACTTTCGACAGAGCAGGTGGTTCAATTTTACTAAGACCAATGGTTATGTTTGATGATGTACATACTCTTCATCCAGACCAGTTGACAATACTAGTCAATTGGCTGGTTAAAAGAGAGATGAAAATTGCAAGATGGATGCTTATGCGACTGGATGCACAAACGCCCCAATCAGTCCTTTTAGAAGAGTTAGATACAAACTCAGTTATAGAACAAGAGTCACCAGTTAAGCCAAGTAGAGAAATCACTTATATTTGGTTGCAAAGCTCTAAAGATAGAGCTAAAAAGCGATCAGAGTTCCGAAAAATGGCAAGGAGTATGGCGGATAAATATCTGCGTTTAATGCCGGTTTTTTCGCGTCAAGGCCTTACAAGTTTTCCTGATCTTCTCAATACTAATATTCCCCCAATTTCTGGTTCTAAAATAGAAAAACTAAAAAGTAAGCTAGAAAATCTAAGGCATAAAGTAATAGTTAGTAATAAGATTTATGAGGAATTTAAGAGAGATGTAGATGCATATTTTTCTACTGCGCAGACTATTGATAACTCTGAAGATGTAAAACTAGCAATGCTTCATATTATGGTGCATAGATATACTAAGAGAGTGCCACAAGCAAGCCTATTTGATCAAAACGATGATCAATCCAATTCGGTAGAATTAAACAAACCAATGAAAGTTAGTTCTGGTTTGGCAGATGGTGCAAGAATATTTCTTATGCATGAATATGGACGCCCGTATTATTATGGCATAGATGCAGTTTGTGATGGGGGTTCAGAAAATGCGGAGCAATTTTTGCAATTAGCTAGCCAGCTTGTAAATGCTGCGGAAACAAGAATAATCAGGTCGCAGCCTGCTAGTTTGCCCCCGTCTTATCAACATAAA
Source organism: Gammaproteobacteria bacterium (assembly GCA_014075255.1). Taxonomy (NCBI): domain Bacteria; kingdom Pseudomonadati; phylum Pseudomonadota; class Gammaproteobacteria; species Gammaproteobacteria bacterium. Next base: position 1,057,758 of record CP046178.1, on the reverse strand, counting down.
ATGATTATAGACCGCGCTATTGAAATGGTCAGAGAGTGGGACTTTCCTAAAAATCGTGAAATGAGGAAATTGTGTAAGCAAATAGCTTTTGAGTGCCTACAGAAATCCTTAGAACCAAACGCCCCCTTGAATGGAGGAGCAAATGCTTTTGGCATTCCACAAGATGAATTTAGTAAAATACCATCACAATATCCTGAGTTAGCAAAAATCCTAAAATTTGGTGTCGCATATAATGCGATCTCTATAAAACCTAGCCAATCTACTAAGAACAAAATGTGGTCCTTAATAGAGCTGTCTGGGCCAGTAATTATTTCTTCTGGTCTGACATTATCAAGGGGCGGATTTTTAGAAAGAACTGTAGAAGATTTATTGCATCCACTCGAAGAATAATGACTATGAATGGACGTGATATGAGATGGAATTTTTGCATTGAGCACTATAATAATGAAGTATTTCAATTTTACTCTCAGTATTTTTCAGAAAAACGCCATAGGTGCCTTTTTATAGGAGGTGCAGGTTTTGATCCCAGAAGTATTATTCTTCTTAGGGAATTGTCCTTGGTCATGGGTGAGCGTTTACATGCCATGCTGATTAGAGAAGAGCGCCCCGATCCCGATCCAGAATTGGTAAAAAGAGCGAAAAAAAATGTTGAGGAAGCTAATAACATGTCTTGCTCTATAGAATTCCTAGAGATCAATATATTTGCTGATGATAATGCTGTTGTTGGCGGTATTAATATTTCTAACAGTATTAAAAATATAGATATTACTGACTATACTGATATTGTAATTGATCTTAGTGCCTTGTCTGTTGGTGTAAGCTTTCCTGTTGTTTCTTATATTTACGAATCTGCCAAATCATCTAATAAGCTTATTAATGTTCATCTTTCAGTCGTTTCCAACGATGAACTAGATTCTTCTATTTCTTCAACTCCCATAGATCGTGTTACTGATATTAGAGGTTTTTCAATTCCAAATTTAATGGGGGAAGGGGAAAAGGCGAAACTCTGGCTTCCACTTATGTCTACTGGTAAAAAAGGAATCTTAAATCGCATTCACGCGAGTGAGGAGCCACATGATACATGCCCAATTTTCCCTTTCCCATCAGAAGACCCTAAGAAAGGAGATAAATTAGCAATTAGTTTTTTGACAGAATTAGAAAGTGATTGGGAAGTTGACCCAAGAAATTTTGTGTTTGCAGACGAAAAAAGGCCTTTAGATATTTACAGAACGATTATGAGAATTGATGAGGAACGTCAGCCGGTATTTGAAACGTTTGGTGGTTCAATGCTCATTCTGTCTCCCTTAGGTAATAGAATGCTTGCTATTGGTATGCTGATGGCTGCACTTGAGGGGAAATACCCCGTGGTTTATGTTGAAGCACTGGAGTATCATGTCGATTGGTCAAAAGTTGATGCAATGTCAATAAAAGATATTGAAACTGCCCATGTTTGGCTCTATGGAGAAGCCTATCAAACAGACAGGAGAAATTCATAAAGTGATCAAATATAAATCTTCACCAGTTGCCTATGGCACAGGCTTGGTTTCACTTGACATCATTGTAAGTTCAGATCCAGAAGTGCCTTGTTATAATTGGGCTGGTGGTACTTGTGGAAATGTTCTTACAATATTGAATTATTTAGGATGGAAATCTTATCCAATTGCTAGGTTAAACGGTGATGCGGCATCGATTCGTGTTAAAGCTGATATGGAGCGATGGGGTGTTGACTTAAATTTTGCTGAGCAATCGCCTACAACCAACACGCCGATAATAACGCAAGAAAACATTACAAATAAGCAGGGAAAGCCTGTACATAAATTTCATTGGAAGAATTGCCCTAAATGTGGTGCATGGCTTCCAAATTACAAGGCTGTGACTCTTGCTGCTACCAAGATGATAAAAGATGAAATTGCCTCAGGAACACTTTTCTTTTTTGATAGAACTTCTCCTGGAGCCATTGATTTGGCAAAACATTTCAAAAGCCTAGGAGCCATTATTTTTTTTGAGCCATCAGCAAAACCAGATGTTAAACATCTTAAGCAGGCATTAGAACTTGCAGATATTGTTAAATATTCTAATGAAAAGTTCCTTTCTTCACTTACTGATATCAAAGGTTTTACATCTGCTTTTCTTGAAATTCAAACTCTTGGGAATAAAGGCTTACGATATAGAACGCATTCTTCAAATAATCTAAATAGAAAGTGGAAAAAAATGCCAGCGTTTCAAACTTCTGCATTTAAAGATGCTTGCGGCTGCGGTGATTGGACAAGTGCGGGATTGATATCAAAGCTTTGCAATAGAAAAGCTATAAACTTAATGGATACTTCAGAAGATATAGTTATTGAGGCTATAAGATATGGGCAAGCTCTGGCGGCATGGAACTGTGGTTTTGAAGGTGCACGTGGTGGAATGTATCAAGTGAGTGAAAGTACTTTTAAAAAAGATATTCAGCAAATAATTAAAATCGGCATTATTAGAAAGAAAAATCGCACTAAGAGGCTAGAAACTGAAATTATTAATAGTGAATTCTGTTTGTGTAACAATCACTAGTTTACTTTTATTGCTTTCTCGGCATTATTTAATTTATATTATCTTTATATAACCCTTAGAGTGTTAAAAAGTAAAATATGAATATGAATATGAATATTAATTTATTCATTTCATAACAATGTTTGTTCAATGGTTTCTCTTTATCATAAAAAAATCAATTCGTTCCATATTTACTATTCTGTTTTCCCCAATCTAATGGAAAAATCTCTCTTATTTCTTCAAGTGCTAGATCTGTCGAGTTCAAACCATTATTAATTGCACTTAGTATTATTGGTGACAAATACGCCAGTCGAAGAATCCTTCGAATATAACTCACCCGCACTTGCTCTTTATTTGCAATTTCTCGCAGAGAAGCAATTGACCCATCCAGTAAACCTTGATTCCATTCCATTGCCTTAGCAATCGCTCTTTGAACAGCTTGAGTAGAAGAAGTATTCACAACAGCACTTTTCCCATTGATCACCAATGTTTGACCTTTACCGACATGTTGCCATTCAATGGCTTTCTTATAGATATAAGAATCTTTATTTATAGGGTCTAGCCCAAATAGAAGTGCTAATTGCTCAGGAAAGATATGTAGAGCTAGCTCAGCACGTTTGATAATGATCTTGCTAACAGACTTAAGATTGTTATGTTGTTTGAAATCATGGTTTTCTTCTTTTAGTAATCTCTTTATTTGCTTGTTAACCATCTTTATTAACGACAGCTTGGGTTTCTCATAACCGATAATCTCTAATACTTTTTGTGCATCAGAAAAAAATTCAGTCAGTGATTTTAATACTGTAGTTTCCACTTCCTCTGCAGTGACCCGTGCGATGGAGCCTGCTTCTTGATCTTGATGTTGCAGCAAGGCTTGGCTCACATAATAGCGATAGCGTTTATTACCTTTTTTACTATGTGAAGGTGTCATGCGATGACCTCTGTCATCAAACAACAATCCTGCTAAAGGACTCCGCTCAAGTGCATGCGTTTTATTGATAGACTCGTGATGGTTTATTCGCAGGATGGATTGTGTCTGCTTCCATACTTTAAGTTCTACTATGGCAGGGTGTTGGCCATCGAAGACCTGGTCTTTATGTCTTACTTTTCCAATATAGAGTGGGTTATGAAGTATTTTATACAAAATACCGCGACTGAAGTGTTTGCCTTGTTTAGTTTTATATCTTGATTGATCTAAATGCTGTTTCAGTAAACGGACTGATTTGAATTCAATATATCGATTAAAAATATAGTGTATGGTTTTGGCTTCTTTCTTATTAATTACTAAGAGCCGATCTTTAACGTTATACCCGAGTGGAATGGGTCCACCCATCCACATGCCTTTCTTTTTAGAAGCGGCAATTTTGTCTCGTATGCGTTCACCGGTGACTTCACGTTCAAATTGCGCAAATGAAAGTAATACATTGAGCGTCAGTCTACCCATGGAGGTGGATGTATTAAATTGTTGTGTCACGGAGACAAAAGACACCGAATGCTCATCAAACAATTCCACTAGCTTGGCAAAGTCGGCTAAGGAGCGACTGAGACGATCAACTTTATAGACTACAATCACATCAACGAGCTTTTGCTTGATAGCGTCTATTAGTTTTAAAAGAGCAGGGCGCTTTATATTCCCGCCTGAAAAACCACCATCATCAAATGTATCTTTCACTACAACCCAGCCTTCATGCTTTTGACTATGTATATACGCTTCAGAGGCTTCACGTTGCGCATCAAGTGAATTAAAACTTTGATCGAGTCCTTCTTCTGAAGACTTACGGGTATAGATTGCGCAGCGTTTGGTAGCGTTATTTTTCATGGAGGGTTTTCGTTAGGCCAAAGAATTTGGGTCCTGAGATATGATTGCCCGTAATGTGTTTGGCTATGGGAGTTAAACTTTTATAAGTTTGTTGATTGTAAACAAAGCCTTCTTTGGTTTTGTTTACGATATACGTATGACCACGCCATTCACGTATTAATTGGGTGCCCGGAGATGGGGATGCCGTTTTTTGCTTGAGTGTATTCTGGAACTGTTTGTATATTTTCTTGCGTAGTTTAATGGGATTTTGTCCTTGTGCTTCAGCTTGTAAGCCCCAGGCCACATTGCCATGTAAAAAGGTAGTGCTTACTCGTTTAGGCACCTCTCTTTTATATAGGCGTACAAACTGCTCTTTAAGTACGGCTTTGTCCTCACGGCTTAAGTCCTTGGTAGCTTTGTTAATAAGTGCTTGATGTTGTCGTATCACCCCACCATTCGTCCATACAGTGGGGTGGAAGTCCAGTGACAAGAGTTGTTTTCTGGGAAGATTTGTGAGGCTGGGTTAAACTTTTTAATTGACTTCATAAAAATATATACCTAATTATTAGGGATCCAATAAATAGAGCGAGCTGTGTGAATTCGTTATTTTGGGTAACAAAATATAAGTATTCATCTTGTAAAGAATTTGTAAAAGATTGATTGTATATCTGGAGGAATTATGTCGAAAACACAACCAAGATGGGGCGGAAATGAGGCAATTAAGCAACCCGAAGTGCCTGAATGGAATTTAGATATTTTGAAAAAAATTAGTGAGCTGTTGGGTATTCAGGAGCCGTCCGAATATGAAGCTATGCGCATATATATGCGAGAAATTTCCGCGGATTATTTGCGTTGGAAATATATAGAAGAGATATCTTCAACAAGAGCAGAGCAACGCGCGGAGCTTGAATCCGTGTTGGAAAAAGTTCAGAGTTTAGAACATGTGCTACAGGAGTTAAATATGGCTTCTGAGAATGGAATAATAGATGAGCTTATGATGAATACGCATAAAACGAAAATAGAAGAAGAGTTGAGATTTATGCAACTAAGTGAGTTAAGAATACAATTGGAGCACCTTAGCGATGCTACGCAAACAAGTATTAATAAATTAAAATCACAGCGTGGACCCGATATTAAGACCGCACTTAGGCTTACTATACAATTACTAATTGAATATTATGAAAAAGTTACAGGTAAGAAGCCGACTCACTATCCTTATGATAAAACAGAATACATAAGCGGTGGTCTATTTTCCGAAGCCGATTGTTTTGTCAAGGCGTTTTTCGAACATGTAGACACATCTTTGGTGGGTCCATCTGTTAAGGACCTATCAAAAAATGATGCAAGAATCTCAACTATAATGGCTGAATTAATTAAAAATTAAAATAAAAAATGTAATTGGACTAATATAATTAATTTACTCATGGCCAAATTATTTAATATTTTTAGTTAAATAAACCATGCAAGCTTAGCGATTTCTACATAGGAAGTCGTTATGCATGCATTAAAATCTACTTTCGATACATCTGTTGCTCTTGAGATCAAACAGATTCCACTTTCACAATTAAATCCTCTAGGTCGGCAGATCCGTAAGTATGACAAGAGGCAAAGTAAAAAATTACAGCACAGTTTAAAAACCTATGGCTGCGTGTTACCGATTGTTGTCGATCAAAAAAGCCAGGTGGTAGGTGGATGGGCTTTGGCATCTGCGGCAAAAGCACTTGGTTGGGATGCGTTGCCATGCGTGCGGATTGATCATTTATCCGAGGAACAGCTGCGCGCATTACGTATAGCACTGAATCGTTTAGGAGAAGAATCCGAGTGGGATTTACCTGCGCTCAAGCTGGAAATTACTGAGCTAATATCGGTTGATAGCCAATTTGATATCACTTTCACCGGATTTGAAATGGGAGAGGTGGACGTGATGCTATGTGATCTAGATTCCGATGAAGAATCACCACCACCAGTACTTGATCCACAAGAGCCTATCGTATCTCGCTCAAATGATTTATTTATGTTGGGGGAGAACAGGATTTTGTGTGCCGATGCACGTGACAAAAATAATTACCACGCATTACTAAATGGTGAGCCAGTGCAGATGGTGATTACGGATCCACCATTTAATGTACCGATTCGAGGCCATGTATCAGGCAACGGTCGCGTTCAGCACAAAGAATTTGCCATGGCTTCAGGTGAACTGTCTGCCACAGAGTTCCTCGAATTTTTACTCACGGTATGTCGTGCGATGGTTGAGGTTAGTAGAGAAGGTGCATTGCACTATCTTTTCATGGATTGGCGACACATGCATCTTCTACTCAACGCGACGCAAGATATCTACGCTTCACTGCATAATTTATGTGTGTGGGTGAAAAGTAATGGCGGCATGGGTAGCTTTTACCGCAGCAGACATGAATTAGTGTTTGTCTTTAAAGTAGGCACTTCCTCTCATATTAACAATGTCGAACTGGGGCGTATGGGACGTTATCGAACAAACGTTTGGGAGTACGCTGGGTGTAGCAGTTTTGGCCCAGACCGTGAGGCGTTGTTAGCGTTGCACCCCACCGTCAAGCCAAAACAATTAGTGGCTGACGCTATTTTAGATGCCTCCAATCGTGGCGGTGCTATTTTAGATCCGTTTCTTGGTTCAGGGACAACCATTATTGCTTGCGAGGAAATCGGTCGGCGTGGCTTTGGAATGGAACTTGATCCAATGTATGTAGATATCGCTATTCAACGTTGGCAAGAAGCTACTCAACAAGATGCCATTCATGAGTCGTCAGGTTTGGCTTTCCATGCCATAGCGCAACAACGCAAGGAGAATAGTGATGACAATTCATGATGATGACTACGAAATTGGATACAGCAAACCTCCCAGAGATTCACAGTTTAAAAAGGGTCAATCAGGTAATCCGAAAGGTCGCCCTCGTGGAGTGCGTAACTTTAAAACGGAATTAATAGAAGTCATCAACAGCAAAGTGAAGGTAAATCGTAATGGAAAAAAACAAAAGATCTCGGCAAAGTATGCTGTTTTTTTAAAGTTAACGGAAAAAAGTTTAAGCGGTAATGTGCCTGCCATACGAACCTTAATCGAATTGATGCGCACCTACGATGAGGAGGAAATCGATTTAGCCGCTGCAGCGTTATCAAATGAGGATGCAAAAATTATCGAACGCTTTACGAAACAAATTCGTGATCAAGCTAAGCATGATAATAACGCAAAGGAGGTGTCTGATGATGAGTAACTCGCAACAATTGCTGAATGCTGTTTTAAAAATAGAGTTGTCAGCATTTGTGGCCAAAGTGTTTGCAACCTTGTCTCCTGGTGTTACGTATCTTCATAACTGGCACATCGATGCGATTGCCTATGCGTTAATGCAATGTTATGAAGGCAAGGAGCCGCGATTGGTGATTACCCAACCTCCGCGCTCTTTAAAATCGATCTGTACATCAGTCGCATTTGTCGCCTGGGCGCTAGGACACAATCCTGGCTTGACGTTTATTTGTGTTAGTTATTCACAAGACTTAGCCGTCGATCTTGCTCAGAAGTTTCGTGTAGTCATCAATAGTATGTGGTATTGCGCTTTGTTTCCCAAGGTTCGATGGACTAAAGAGACCGAAGCCCATTGTATTACGACTTTGGGTGGCGGGCGGCTGGCCACCTCCATTGGGGGCACGCTTACAGGACGGGGTGCGGACATTATTATTATCGATGATCCACTCAAAGCAGAAGATGCACTTTCCGATGTCGCACGTAAAAATGTCATCACTTGGTATACCAATACATTGTTAAGTCGATTTAATCGGCCATCCAAAGGTGTGTTGATTTTAGTCATGCAACGTTTGCATGAAGAAGATTTAGCGGGCGAAGTGGCGCTAGACTGGGAACGTTTGGAATTACCCGCCATTGCCATTAATGATCAAAAAGTTTCCATTGGGCAAGATACTTTTCATTATTGGAGACAAGGTGAGTTGTTGCATGAAGCACGATTGTCTCAATCGTATTTGGATGGTGTAAAAAAAGATATTGGCAGCATGGCATTTTCTGCACAGTATCAGCAACGTCCTATTCCGGTTGAAGGCAATTTGGTGAAGCGTGAATGGTTTCAGTGGTATACACATGAACCTACCCCTAGCCATCGTCGCATTGTCCAAAGTTGGGATATTGCTGGCACATTAAAAGGTGATTATTCGGTGTGTACGACGTGGCTTGTTATCAAGAAAAAGTACTACTTGTTACATGTGTGGCGACGGCAAGTCGAATTTCCTGAGTTAAAACGTCAAGTCGTTCGTCTTGCGAATGAATTTGATGCAAACACATTGCTGATCGAAAAAGCCGGGTTGGGGTTATCGTTGATTCAGGAATTACGACAATCTAACGAAGTGATAAACCCTATAGCCATACAACCTCATGGCGATAAGATCGTACGTTTGGAAGGGGTGAGTTCGATGATTGAAAATGGACAGGTGACTCTTCCAAAAGACGCATCATGGCTAGATGATTACTTGCATGAGATGTTAGGGTTTCCCAATACTAAATATGATGATCAAGTCGATAGTACCTCTCAATTTCTTGAATGGATTCGGCGACGTGGCTCTACACCTACGAATATTATAGTCGGACCAAAATTATTTACCAATTAAGGATTTTACTTACTTGGAAATAATGTGATCAAAAAATCGTTCGAACTCATCTTCATGGATATGAAGTTGCTGTATTTTCCTTATTGCAAATCATTTTCTATATTTCGTAATCAACTCCATTGCAAGCAGCCTAGAAAGTTCTTCTTTTCTACTGCCACCAAGTTGTGTTGGGCCAACCGATCCAAATTCGGGATGAGTCACTTTTAGCATTGCTAATTCATCTGCACCTTCCAACCTACAGGTAAATGTTTCATTTTTTACAAGTATATTAAATTTGCTCATCTTATTACTTCCTTGTTAATCAATTGACATAAAATGTGTAGCAATTTTTTTCCACTCGTCTAATCTCTGGCGCTCATACAAGTCGACACAAAATCCTTTGCTGCTCATATGCGACAACTTGAAAATTATTTGATAGTTTTGTTTAGTATCACTGCTATTGAATTCGAAAGTCATGTCACCTATGACGGGTGAATCATTAGATACGTTTCGAAACGACTCCCTATCAATAATGCTCATTGCCGAGCTTTTTGCGACGGGCCATTTTTTGAGCATAGCAAAGTTCGGGAGTTGATTCTGTGCATTGACCTCAAAATAGTCGTAGAGAAAGTTAGTAAGTTTATGTAAGCACACTGTTAAGGCGGTTATTAAATTTTCTAGGGAGCTACAAATATTGGTAACTGTACGCTTGCCTAGATTTATACTGGCAACATATTTCTGGCTACTCTATCGCAAAAATTTTGTGGCATGAAAGATTGATTTTCATCTCCTCCGGAGTTGGAATGAGTGTCCCATGGGCGGATAGAGGTTTGCCCTCAAATAAGATTTCCTCCTCACAAATAATTTGGCCGACAAAATCCATATACCAGTTTTGAAGCCCAGGAATTATAGATGTTGCGTGTTCGTTATATTGTACGATGTTGAGTCTGCCACTAACTTCTTTATCATTACAGTAGCAGTTTCCAACGTAATAGAATCCACTGTCTCCCCCAATGATTCGATTATTTTCTAATACCACCATTCCCATCCCGTATGACTTGATAAACGGGACATGAAATTCTACAGTCCAAAGTCCATTGATCTTCATTGGTTTTTCTCCGGCTTGTCTTACTAAATACTACGCAAGTATAAAGGTTGCACTTAACTGCAAGGCTAGGCAGTGCGTCACATAATGGAAAATTTGAACTTTTACTTTTTCTTCATCCTCGATCTTACAATTTCCAATGCTGCACTGTAATATGCTTTATTACACAAATTAGCACGCTGCTGCTCAAGCCACTTTTTCGTCACTTCGTACTCGGTTTCAGTATGAAGACAGACATGTTTTTGGCTAATTTGTTCTAAATGAAGATTCACAATACTAATAAAAATAGTAAAGTGGTCTGTTTGTTTAAGATTGATCACCGAAATACTCCAATGCAGCTTGTATCCATTCTGTTATTAAACACTATGAACTATAAGATAATGTCAAGTGAATTTAGTGTCGATTAATTTTAGTATGTTAAAAATGCATGAGAGAAGAAACGAATTACACTAGGGTGCGCTGATGTTGTCGTGCTTTTTATGCCATAGCATTCACTGGATGAATGCTTTTGGCTAAAGGCAATCATTAGGGCAGTTTGTTGAGTTCATACTCAATGCTGGTAGAAAAGTGATGGCCATAGATGATGTTCTCGACCATTGCTCCAAGAATGCTAACCATACGTCTTTCATGAAATGTGAATATCCTAGGACTTGTATCAAATAAGCATAGTGTTCCGATGTTCTTGCCGGATTCAGATTGCAATACATAGCTAATGTAAGATCTTATCCAAGGTTTGCCAGCTACTTGTGGATTATCAAAAAAACGAATATCTGATTTCGTATCGTAAATCTCATAAATACGATCTTTCAGGTTAGTCGATTTGATTTCACAAATTGCATGTGCACAAATTGAGATTTTTCGTGGAATTTCAATTTTATTAATCCCATATGTCGACTTGGGCCATTGGCGGCTTATATCGATCAGAGTAATGAGGCAAATTGGTGCATCAAGTGTATTAGCTGCAAATTGAGTAATGCAATCAAACCGCACATCAGGTTGAGTATCGAGCAAATTGCTCGCATGCAGTGCCCGTAAACGGGTAAATTCGTCTTGTGGCATTGGGGCGAAAATCATCGTTGTAACTATTAAATAAATGTTTTGCTAGATACAGAGTCTATTTTTTATCTATGACTTTAGTGTAAGTAATGTCTACTCGCTTCAGATTGTCTGGAGTCCTTCAATTTTTTGTGTTTGGTAGATGTTGCTACGTCCTAAATAAAATATATGTGTTGTGTTTCCTAATCTGAATGCTCTTTGTATAAAAGATTGCATCAGCCATAATGAAGAAATAGAAGAGAAAAAAGTAAACAGTAAATCATGACGAGGTGCTCTCTATTATATTAATGGCGTCAAATCGAATTCATAATTTACTTTTTGCTAACACCGTAGTCCTGCAGATAAATTTCTTAAATTCAAGCACTGCATTTTTTTCTGTTAGTTCATCTTGTTCAAATTTATGTATCACCCTATTTTTTACATCTTCGATTGCATGTTCAACTGAATCAGCCTCTAACCGGTAGAGTCCACCAGTGTCATATACCTGGTATATCCCATCCGCGTCATCCCTTGCAAATACTTAGATTAGAAAATACATCTTCTAATGCTACTGTAACCATCAATGCAGGCATTACGTTTACTCTCACGACTACTCAACCTGATTTTTTGGTTATAAAAAATAATAAAACGGCTTACATGGGTAAAAATGTAGCAAAAAAATAACTTCATCGTCTTCTTGTAGAGAACTTTATATTAAGCACTATGCACCTAAGATTAGTGTCAAGGGATTTTTGTCTGTTAACGGTGAACAAATTGAAAAGGTTGAGCGCAAGCAAATTTTTTCAGTGCAAGAATTACTATGCACTTAGCTTCATAGGTCGAGTTTAACTTCAAAAACAATTTTAAATAAGGGTTGACTTACACTTAAGTTCATAGCGTAAAAACTTAGGGGTCTAATAAAAAATTTTAAGAATAAAAATGAACCCTGCAACCTATATAAGACTGCACACTACCTTGTTTAACGATACGAGCCTACGCGTGTGTAGCGATCAAACAAGTCGTGTACCCAAAACTATCAAGTTCACCATGCTTCTCCTGATCAGTGTCAGTCTTCTCGGGGCATGTGACTGGGGAGGTGGAGGTGGGTCTTCAAACGCTAGTTTAGCGATTGTGAAAACCTTAGATAGCAATGCCGATGAAGACACCAGCACCACGGTGAGTCTGAACGACACCTTAACTTACAGTGTCACGGTGACCAACGATGGCAACACCACGTTGAACAATGTGGTGGTGACGGATGCGCAACTGACCCCGAACCCCACTACCTGTGCGAGGTTATTACCGAGTGCAAGCTGTGTGTTAAGCGGCACCTATCAAGTGCAACAAGGTGATGTCGATGCCGGCAGCATTAACAACACCGGCAGTGTGACCAGCACCGAAGTGCCGGGTCCGACCACCGACACGTTAAACATGCCGGTCCCACAAAACGCTAGTTTAGCGATTGATAAAACCTTAGATAGCAATGCCGATGAAGACACCAGCACCACGGTGAGCTTGAATGACACCTTAACTTACAGTGTCACGGTGACCAACGACGGCAACACCACCTTGAATAATGTGGTGGTGACGGATGCGCAACTGACCCCGAACACAAATACCTGTGCAACGTTAGCACCGAGTGCAAGCTGTGTGTTAAGCGGCACCTATCAAGTGCAACAAGGTGATGTCGATGCCGGCAGCATTAACAACACCGGCAGTGTGACCAGCACGGAAGTGCCGGGTCCGACCACTGACACGTTAAACACCCCGGTCCCACAAAACGCTAGTTTAGCGATTGTGAAAACCTTAGATAGCAATGCCGATGAAGACACCACCACCACGGTGAGTCTGAACGACACCTTAACTTACAGTGTCACGGTGACCAACGATGGCAACACCACGTTGAACAATGTGGTGGTGACGGATGCGCAACTGACCCCGAACCCCACTACCTGTGCGAGGTTATTACCGAGTGCAAGCTGTGTGTTAAGCGGCACCTATCAAGTGCAACAAGGTGATGTCGATGCCGGCAGCATTAACAACACCGGCAGTGTGACCAGCACCGAAGTGCCGGGTCCGACCACCGACACGTTAAACATGCCGGTCCCACAAAACGCTAGTTTAGCGATTGATAAAACCTTAGATAGCAATGCCGATGAAGACACCAGCACCACGGTGAGTCTGAACGACACCTTAACTTACAGTGTCACGGTGACCAACGACGGCAACACCACCTTGAATAATGTGGTGGTGACGGATGCGCAACTGACCCCGAACCCCACTACCTGTGCGAGGTTATTACCGAGTGCAAGCTGTGTGTTAAGCGGCACCTATCAAGTGCAACAAGGTGATGTCGATGCCGGCAGCATTAACAACACCGGCAGTGTGACCAGCACCGAAGTGCCGGGTCCGACCACCGACACGTTAAACATGCCGGTCCCACAAAACGCTAGTTTAGCGATTGATAAAACCTTAGATAGCAATGCCGATGAAGACACCAGCACCACGGTGAGTCTGAACGACACCTTAACTTACAGTGTCACGGTGACCAACGACGGCAACACCACCTTGAATAATGTGGTGGTGACGGATGCGCAACTGACCCCGAACACAAATACCTGTGCAACGTTAGCACCGAGTGCGACCTGTGTGTTAAGCGGTACACATGTGGTGAACCAAGCGGAAGTGAATGCCGGCAGCATTAACAACACCGGCAGTGTGACCAGCACCGAAGTGCCGGGTCCGACCACCGACACGTTAAACATGCCGGTCCCACAAAACGCTAGTTTAGCGATTGATAAAACCTTAGATAGCAATGCCGATGAAGACACCAGCACCACGGTGAGCTTGAATGACACCTTAACTTACAGTGTCACGGTGACCAACGACGGCAACACCACCTTGAATAATGTGGTGGTGACGGATGCGCAACTGACCCCGAACACAAATACCTGTGCAACGTTAGCACCGAGTGCAAGCTGTGTGTTAAGCGGCACCTATCAAGTGCAACAAGGTGATGTCGATGCCGGCAGCATTAACAACACCGGCAGTGTGACCAGCACGGAAGTGCCGGGTCCGACCACTGACACGTTAAACACCCCGGTCCCACAAAACGCTAGTTTAGCGATTGTGAAAACCTTAGATAGCAATGCCGATGAAGACACCACCACCACGGTGAGTCTGAACGACACCTTAACTTACAGTGTCACGGTGACCAACGATGGCAACACCACGTTGAACAATGTGGTGGTGACGGATGCGCAACTGACCCCGAACCCCACTACCTGTGCGAGGTTATTACCGAGTGCAAGCTGTGTGTTAAGCGGCACCTATCAAGTGCAACAAGGTGATGTCGATGCCGGCAGCATTAACAACACCGGCAGTGTGACCAGCACGGAAGTGCCGGGTCCGACCACTGACACGTTAAACACCCCGGTCCCACAAAACGCTAGTTTAGCGATTGTGAAAACCTTAGATAGCAATGCCGATGAAGACACCACCACCACGGTGAGTCTGAACGACACCTTAACTTACAGTGTCACGGTGACCAACGATGGCAACACCACGTTGAACAATGTGGTGGTGACGGATGCGCAACTGACCCCGAACACAAATACCTGTGCAACGTTAGCACCGAGTGCGACCTGTGTGTTAAGCGGTACACATGTGGTGAACCAAGCGGAAGTGAATGCCGGCAGCATTAACAACACCGGCAGTGTGACCAGCACCGAAGTGCCGGGTCCGACCACCGACACGTTAAACATGCCGGTCCCACAAAACGCTAGTTTAGCGATTGATAAAACCTTAGATAGCAATGCCGATGAAGACACCAGCACCACGGTGAGCTTGAATGACACCTTAACTTACAGTGTCACGGTGACCAACGACGGCAACACCACCTTGAATAATGTGGTGGTGACGGATGCGCAACTGACCCCGAACACAAATACCTGTGCAACGTTAGCACCGAGTGCAAGCTGTGTGTTAAGCGGCACCTATCAAGTGCAACAAGGTGATGTCGATGCCGGCAGCATTAACAACACCGGCAGTGTGACCAGCACGGAAGTGCCGGGTCCGACCACTGACACGTTAAACACCCCGGTCCCACAAAACGCTAGTTTAGCGATTGTGAAAACCTTAGATAGCAATGCCGATGAAGACACCACCACCACGGTGAGTCTGAACGACACCTTAACTTACAGTGTCACGGTGACCAACGATGGCAACACCACGTTGAACAATGTGGTGGTGACGGATGCGCAACTGACCCCGAACCCCACTACCTGTGCGAGGTTATTACCGAGTGCAAGCTGTGTGTTAAGCGGCACCTATCAAGTGCAACAAGGTGATGTCGATGCCGGCAGCATTAACAACACCGGCAGTGTGACCAGCACGGAAGTGCCGGGTCCGACCACTGACACGTTAAACACCCCGGTAGGGGTGCCGAATGTGAGTGGGGTGGCCCAATTTAGCGACGTCAACAGAAATGGCGTACTGGACGCCAACGACCAGTTAATTGTGCCGTTTGACCGCGAGATTCGTGTGACTAACGCCGATGCCGACGACCTGAACTTGCCGATAGAGGGCGACAGCCTGGGCAGCGGTGCGACGATTGCACTTGGACCGGGGAACGACAAGATCACGGTGACCCTACCTGATGATAACAGCATAAATTTCAAGACCCGCGGGACCTTTGATGCCGCCACCACCACCCTCAATGCTCCCTCGGGCATTGATGTGAGCATGATGATCATGCCAAACAGCATCGAAGGGGTTAATGGTGAGGACGCGGCGGCGTCCATCCCGATTGATCTGGTGCCGGGGTTTGTAAATTCTGACCAGTCGCTGGGCACCAATAACAGTTTTGGCGTAGCGCTGGGCGATGTAAACGGTGACGGCGACCTGGATGTGGTGGTGGCCAATTTCGGCCAGGTTAACCGGGTGTATATCAACGACGGCAGTGGCGGCTTCAGCGGTGCGGATCTGAGCAGCGATACCAATAACAGTTTTGGCGTAGCGTTCGGGGATGTGGACGGTGACGGCGACCTGGATGTGGTGGTGGCCAATGCCGACCAGGTTAACCGGGTGTATATCAACGACGGCAGTGGCGGCTTCAGCGGTACGAATCTGAGCAGCGACATCAATAACAGTCGTGGTGTGGCGCTGGGGGATGTGGACGGTGACGGTGACCTGGATGTGGTGGTGGCCAATGCCGGCCAGGTTAACCGGGTGTATATCAACGACGGCAGTGGCGGCTTCAGCGGTGCGAATCTGAGTAGCGATACCGATGACAGTTTTGGCGTAGCGCTGGGGGATGTGAACAATGACGGCGACCTGGATGTGGTGGTGGCCAATGACGCCCAGGTTAACCGGGTGTATATCAACGACGGCGACGTCAGCGACGGTTTCAGCGGTACGGATCTGAGCAGCGATACCGATGACAGTTTTGGCGTGGCGCTGGGGGATGTGAACAATGACGGCGACCTGGATGTGGTGGTGGCCAATGACGCCCAGGTTAACCGGGTGTATATCAACGACGGCAGTGGCGGCTTCAGCGGTACGGATCTGAGCAGCGATACCGATGACAGTTTTGGCGTGGCGCTGGGGGATGTGGACGGTGACGGCAAGCTGGATGTGGTGGTGGCCAATGACGCCCAGGTTAACCGGGTGTATACCAACACCAGCACATCCAGCGGCATTAACTTCAGCGGTGCGAATCTGAGCAGCGATACCCTTAGCAGTTTTGGCGTAGCGCTGGGGGATGTAAACGGTGACGGCGATCTGGATATGGTGGTGGCCAATGACGCCCAGGTTAACCGGGTGTACCACAATTCCTTGTCCGGCACCTGGGGCAGTTCCAGCTTCAGCGGTGCGAATCTGAGTAGCGACACCGATGACAGTTCTGACGTGGCGCTGGGGGATGTGGACGGTGACGGTGACCTGGATGTGGTGGTGGCCAATGCCGGCCAGGTTAACCGGGTGCATATCAACGACGGCAGTGGCGGTTTCAACGGTGCGGATCTGAGCAGCGACGCCAATCAAAGTCGTGGCGTGGCGCTGGGGGATGTGGACGGTGACGGCGACCTGGATGTGGTGGTGGCCAATGCCGGCCAGGTTAACCGGGTGCATATCAACGACGGCAGTGGCGGTTTCAACGGTGCGGATCTGAGCAGCGACGCCAATCAAAGTCGTGGCGTAGCGCTTGGGGATGTGGACGGTGATGGCGACCTGGATGTGGTGGTGGCCAATGTCGGCCAGGTTAACCGGGAGTATATCAACGACGGCAGTGGCGGCTTCAGCGGCGCGAATCTGAGCAGCGATGTCCTTAGCAGTTTTGGCGTAGCGCTTGGGGATGTGGACGGTGATGGCGACCTGGATGTGGTGGTGGCCAATGTCGGCCAGGTTAACCGGGAGTATATCAACGACGGCAGTGGCGGCTTCAGCGGCGCGAATCTGAGCAGCGATGTCCTTAGCAGTTTTGGCGTAGCGCTTGGGGATGTGGACGGTGATGGCGACCTGGATGTGGTGGTGGCCAATGTCGGCCAGGTTAACCGGGAGTATATCAACGACGGCAGTGGCGGCTTCAGCGGCGCGAATCTGAGCAGCGATGTCCTTAGCAGTTTTGGCGTAGCGCTTGGGGATGTGGACGGTGATGGCGACCTGGATGTGGTGGTGGCCAATGTCGGCCAGGTTAACCGGGAGTATATCAACGACGGCAGTGGCGGCTTCAGCGGCGCGAATCTGAGCAGCGACACCGATGACAGTTCTGACGTGGCGCTGGGGGATGTGGACGGTGATGGCGACCTGGATGTGGTGGTGACCAATGACGCCCAGGTTAACCGTGTGTACAGCAATCAGTGAGCCTTCATGCACTGTTGTAGAAATGTACGAACGTTATCTTGGAGCCAGTGGTACAAAGGAAACGGTGATTTTATAACGTGGATTCAAGTTGCAACATCTAATCACTAACTATAGGAAGGGGATGTTGAAAAAGAAGTACAGACAGAAGATCTACTACATTGACGAACAGAGGGATGCAAGAGAACTGCAAGAGAATTGGCTGTTGGTCGCGATGAGCCTCACTCTATACATATATATATGTATAGATGAGGCCGGACTATACGGAATCGATTGATAATTTGGTTGCAATGATGGATGAAAAAAGGACAACAATATAA
Source organism: Gammaproteobacteria bacterium (assembly GCA_014075255.1). Classification (NCBI taxonomy): domain Bacteria; kingdom Pseudomonadati; phylum Pseudomonadota; class Gammaproteobacteria; species Gammaproteobacteria bacterium. Next base: position 1,039,493 of record CP046178.1, on the reverse strand, counting down.
AAACTCCTGCTGCTTATCTAGACCGGCAATTACACCTTATTATATGGCGGACAATACCTATCCTCATTGGTGTCAGTTTACTCAGTGCTTGCCTTAATTATTATTTCATAGTTAAAAAAATAACTGTATTTAATGTTTGCCTTAGACATAGGTTCATAGTTAAAAAAATAACTGTATTTAATGTTTGCCTTAGACATAGGTTCATAGTTAAAAAAATAACTGTATTTAATGTTTGCCTTAGACATAGGTTCATAGTTTAAAAAATAACTGTATTTAATGTTTGCCTTAGACATAGGTTCATAGTTTAAAAAATAACTGTATTTAATGCTTGCCTTAGACATAGGTTCATAGTTTAAAAAATAACTGTATTTAATGCTTGCCTTAGACATAGGTTCATAGTTTAAAAATACAAATGAGTTATGACATGTTAATAAGGACAAATAATGGAATTAACCATCCAGCAAATAGCGAATGTAGCGGGCGTGACTGTACCCACGCTTCGCTTTTATGAAAGAGAAAAATTACTTTTGCCAGAAGGTAGAAACGGATCGAACTACCGGATTTACTCCGAACCATCTCTAATTCGCATTAACTTTATAAAGGCAGCACAAACACTTGGGTTTACATTGAGTGAGATCAAACAAATTTTAGTCATTAATAATAAAAGTGAAAATTATCCAAATGCTTTAGATTTTGCGGTATTAAAATTAAACCAAACAAATAATAAAATTAGTAAATTAACAAATCAAAAAGACAAGTTAGCGGAACTCATTGAAAAATGCAGTTTGGGTGGTACTAAAGATGTTGCTACTTTTTTTGAGTATTTAAATAAACAGCAACTTACGCCCAGTCCTGATTTTATGTCTTGTCGGCATTCTTATTTATTTGATATTGGCCGGTGGGTTTTAAAAGGGCACTGCCATGCCAATGGAGAGCTGGGTGTGAAAATGACAGGCAATGTTTACATTGAACACAAGAATAATTTGTGGAGCGTTCGACGTAAATTGCATTTATTAGACAAAAATAACACCAACGAATCCATCACGTTTAATATTCCTATTGTGAAGGACTCCAATGTTACACAAAAATTTACTGCTGAATGTTCAGTGTATGGTGAAGTGCAGGGCATCATTACCTTTGCAGGCCAGGATATTTTTAAACAATATGAGGTGTCTGGTCATGGAATTAGTGGGTGTGAATTTCTAAAAAGGATCCATAAAGATTTATATGAATCAAAAGGAGTATTATCGAATGGCACCAAAACCCTAATAGATTGGGACTATTCGATGAAGCGTGATACGGATATCAATACACCGTGAGTGGCGGCTATGTTATGCAAAGAAGAGAGGGAGATAAAGACATTATTATTACTCGTTTTTTACATCAGTTGGATGAATCACTCCGCTTGTTTTTTAAAGAAGTTGATCAAAAAAAATTTCTTACTACAGAAAAACATGTGACGGACATAATAAGTGCGATTGATTATTTGAATCTATTTAACGTTGATAAAATAGATATTTATAGAAACTTAAAACTACTTGGTAACGACGGAGATGAAAACTTGCGCTTCTTTTATGGAGTGTCGAGAGAGGGTTGCAATTTGCCGCTTGAGCTTAAATATGTTTTTGAAAAAATAGGGATAATTAAAGTGAGCTGATGAATAGCCTGCGTTGTTGTCAGCATACCGGTCAATGTCACGCATCAATATTGATATGAATCCCAGGCTCCTCCACCTCGATATTTTTGTGTGACATTCAATCAATTTTGAAGGGACTTTTAAAAGCAAAAAAAAATAATTTTCTTTTTTTATTCGAGCGGTCCTAGATAAATTGATTGAAGCTGCGCAAAAGGAAATTACCACTAAGAAATAGATAACTATAGAGGCATAATTTGATCAAAGAAGCTTGTATACCTCGATGCATGAGCCACTTTTTCATTTTGCTAAATTGATACTTGACTCTTACCTGTAGTGCAACCTATACAATA